>NZ_JBQQCC010000025.1:0-104298 GCF_052245635.1 Nonomuraea sp. KM88
GCCCGGATGGAGATGCGCATCGCCTTCCCCGCGCTGCTTCGCCGCTTCCCCGGCCTCGCCCTGGCCGATCCGTACGAGCAGGTGGACTTCCGCGCCTTCAGCCTCGTGTACGGCGTGCACACGCTGCAGGCGACCTGGTGAGCCCAGGGCCGTAGAGAGCCGACACGATATAATGCCAGGTGAAGCCCGGTTTGCCGGGTGCGGCGGTGGGGCCCGCCGCCTCTGCCTACGAGCGGGGACAACCACGGAGTGCGTCTTCGTCAACGGTCCCTGCCAGTGGTGTTCCGCTCAGGTACTGGTAGGAGGCGGCCATGAAACTCCCCGGCCCCGCGATGCGCTCGACGATCCGCTGTGCGAGAACGATCCGCGCCTTCTTGCCCCAGCCAGACGAGCTCACGTCGAAGGGTGAAGGGTGAGGGAGAGCAGCGTGATGAACCACCGCGGTGAGCATCCGACGCCTGCAGCACCCGGGCAGGGAGCCGAACGTCAGGCGCTGTGGTTGGTGGTGGGATACGACCGGCATCCGGCCGCGCGACGCGCGCTGGCGACCGCCGCCGACCTGGCCGTCCGGCTGGGGGCGCGGCTGCTGGTGGTGCATGTCGTCGATCTGGACGACTACCCCATCGATCCCGACGCCTGTGACTGGGACGCCTACGCCGAGCAGGCGGTGGCCGGCGAACGCGCCCAGGTCGGGGCCCTGCTCGCCGGTCATCCGCTCCCGTGGAGCTGGCAGGTCGGCCATGGGGATCCGGCGCGGCAGCTGGTGGATCTGGCCGCCCGCCACCAAGCCCTGATGATCGTCATCGGCGCGGCCCGGCATGAGTGGGGCACCCACCTTCTGACCGGCTCGGTCGCCAAGCACCTCGCCCGCCACGCCGACCAGCCGGTGCTGCTGGTCCCCGAACAGCCCTCCGGTTGAAGCCGTCCGATCGAGTGACGTACGCGCTGCGGCGGCCGTGACTCGGGCACCGTCCCGGGCCGGGTCAGGCGGTGCGGCGGGAGCGGGCCAGAGCGAGCCCGCCGAGGACCATGGCGATCAGCCCGACCACCAGGTCCACCCAGCCCCCGACTATTCCGTAACCGGTGCCGGGACCCCCCTCGGCGGCGGCCACAACCAGCCCGCCGATGACCGTGCAGGCCAGCCCCGCTCCCAGGGCCACGGTGGCCCCCCTTCTCCCGCCGTTGCCGATACGGCGGGCGGAGCGGGCCAGAGCCAGCCCGCCGATGACGGCGCCGGCCAGCCCCAGCAGCGCGCCCACCACGGACCAGAGACGCCCGGAGGTGAAGGTGTAGGCATCGACGGGCTGGACCAGAACGTGCGCGGCGGCGGTGGTGGTCAGGTGGTGGAGGGACATGAAGATCCTTTCGGTCGGATGACGGGCCCCGCGGCGCGCTGGATCGCCTGTGCCGGTCGAGATGCCGGTGACGAGCACGCGTCTCGGAGGCGCCGTGTGGTGATCGGGTTGTGCGCGGTTGTTCGGGTCTCGATCGCGGGCCTGTCCTGGCCGCGGTCAGCCGCTCGGCTCGGTCCGGCGGGAGCGGGCCAGAGCCAGGCCGCCGAGGACCGCACCGGCCAGGCCCAGCACCAGGGCCACGGCCGCCCCGAACACTCCGTTGCCGGTGCCGAGACCACCGTCGGCGACGGCCAGTTTCACCGCGCCGTTGAGCCCGCCGATCAGCCCCGCCCCCAGAGCCACGGTGGCCGCCCCTCTCCCGCCGTTGCCACGACGGACGGAGCGGTGCGCCGGCCAGCCGATGATCACGCTGGCCAGCGCCACCAGCGCGGCCACGCTGGCCCAGACGCGCGCAGGGGTCCCGATGAACGTGTCGACACCCTGGCCCGCGCATTCAGCGGCCGTCGTACAGACTGGCGAGGCCACCTGCGTGGCCAGCAGGACGGACATGGAGCATCCTTTCGGTCGGATGACGGGCACCCGCAGCGCGTGGGTCGCGGTGGCGTGGCCTATGCCGGTCGGGGTTTGGTGACGAGCGTGAGCGCCCGGCGGGGGTTTCACTGACTCGATCGTCGCGCCGTCGATGCAGGCACGGCCTCCGCCTGCGGATGGCTGCCTCTACGCAGTTCCGCGTAGACGGCTCGTGCCCCGGTACGCCCGTCGTCGTAGGCGGCCGCGCCGCTGGGCGGAGTGTTCTCGCGGGCGGCGACCGTAGGATCGAGGCATGAAAGGCCGCGCCGTGTCGTTGCGCCTGCCGGTGCCGGCGCAGGAGGTGTTGCTCGCGCTGTTCGTCACCGTGATGCAGGTGCAGGGCACGATAGTCCGCAATGCCGGCGAGGTGGTGCAGCGTCCCCTGACCGACCTCGGAAACCTGGGATATGCCCTGCTGGTCGCCAGTGGTGTGGTCGTCGCCGTCCGCCGCCGGTGGCCGGTTCCGGTGTTCGTCGTCGCCGCGTCGGCCAGCTTGGTGTACTACGGTCTCGGCTTCCCGGACGGGCCCGGCTGGCTCGGGCTCTTCGTCGCCCTGTACACCCTGGCCGCCTACGGTGACGGGCGCCGGGCGCTGGTGATCGCCGGCGTGGGCACCTCGGTGCTCACCATCGGCTGGCTGGTCGCCGCGGCCGACATCGAACCACGCGCCGCCATCGGATGGGTGTACTTCCGGATCGGCGCGTCGGTCATGAGCGCGGCCCTCGGCGAGTCCGTCCGGTCCCGGCAGGTCATCGCGGCCGAAGCTCAGCAGCGCGCCGAGCTGGCTGAGCGGACTCGTGAGGAGGAAGCGCGGGCGCGGGTGGACGCCGAACGGCTCCGGATCGCGCGCGAGGTCCACGACACCGTCGCTCACGCCATAGCGATCATCAACGTGCAGTCCGGTGTCACCGCGCACGTGCTCGACAAGCGGCCGGAAGTGGCGCGCGAGGCGCTGCGGGCCATCGAGCAGACCAGTTCCCGGGCGCTGCGGGAGATGCGGGCCATCCTCGGAGTGCTCCGTGACGACGACGATGACGGCGGGCGGGAGCCGTACCCCCGGCTGGGGCAGATCGACGAACTGGCCGCCAAGGCACGCCAGGCGGGACTCGACGTCAAGCTCGATGAGGCCTCGCCCGCGACGCCGTTGCCCAGCGCGGTGGGAAGCGCCGCCTACCGGATCGTCCAGGAATCGATCACCAACGTGATCCGCCACGTCGGCCCGACCCGCGTGACGGTGGAGCTGAAGGCAGGGATCGAAGATTTGGAGATCCGCGTGACCGATGAGGGCCGTACCGCCCGGGATCATGACTCGGCGGATCCGCGCCCGCCGGCCCGGCATCCGAGCAGCACGGGCCGCTCGGCCGAGCCCGGCCGCGGGATCGCCGGCATGCGCGAGCGCTGCCGGCTGCTGGGCGGGGAGCTCGACGCCGGGCCGCTCGCGGGCGGCGGGTTCGAAGTCAGGGCACGGCTGCCCCTCGCGCCGACCGGGTCGCGCCTGTGAACGCGGCGGCCGCCTCACCGATCAGGGTGCTGCTCGCCGACGACGAGGCTCTCGTGCGGTCCGGGTTCAAGGTCCTGCTCGACCTCGAGGACGACATCACGGTGGTGGGCGAGGCCACCAACGGCGCAGAAGCGGTCGAACGGGCCCGCGCCGGCCGTCCCGACGTCGTCCTCATGGACATCCGCATGCCGCAACTGGACGGGATCCAGGCCACCGCCCAGATCGTCCGGACGCGCGGGCTGGAGCAGGTGCGGGTCCTCATCCTCACCACCTACGACACCGACGAGTACGTCTTCGACGCCTTGCAGGTCGGCGCCAGCGGGTTCCTGCTCAAGGACGCCGGGCCGGCCGAGCTGCTGCATGCCGTCCGGGTGATCGCCGCGGGGGACGCGCTGCTGGCACCGCGGATCACCCGACGCCTCATCGGCGAGTTCACCACCAGGCGAACAGCCGCCCGGGCTGCGGAGGACCGGCTCGCGGAGCTGACCGAGCGCGAACGCGAAGTGCTGGCCCTGGTGGGGCAGGGCCTGAGCAACCACGAGATCGGCGCCCGGTTGTTTCTCAGCCCGGCCACCGCACGCACCCATGTCAGCCGCGCGATGACGAAACTGGGTGCGCGCGACCGTGCGCAACTGGTCGTCATCGCTTACCAGACAGGGCTGGTCAGCCCGGCGACGTAGGGCGCGGCCAGGCCGGGCTCAGGGCAGCGACCGGGCTGCCTTCCTCCGCGTGTACGAGCCCCGCGGAGCCCGGGAGGACACCGTCGTCACCCCGGGCACTCCTGGGGGCCGATGCTCTGGCCCGCACCGAGGACGGTGACCTGGGCGGGGTTCTCCGGCGACAGGGCGGCGGCCGTGCACACGATCTGGTCGACGGCCAGTGCCGGCAGTTCGTCTGCCGGGGTGGCTACGGTCACCACCAGGTGGCCCGGCTTGGCGGCCACCGAGAACGGGGCGGCTTCGCGCGGGATGTCGGTGGTGATCCCTTCCGCCTGTTCGCTCTGCGTGGGTCCCTCCGCCAGCAGCATGAGCGCGTTCGTTCGGGCTGGTCCACGAGCGGATCGCCGCGTCACCGTGCTGAGCCGGCCGTCCTTCACCAGGTAGAGGGTGATCTTCCAGGTAGGTGCGACGGGTCCGCTCGGCGGGGCGCCCGCGGGGATGGCGTCGCTGGGTTGCACGCCGCAGCCGGCCAGAGCGACGAACGACACGAGGCCCGCGGCGAGCACGCGACGGGCGAGCCAGGCCTTCACCCGTGGCCTCCATCCGGATCGGGTGCCCGGCGTGGCAGGCGGAGCGTGAAGACGGCGCCGCCGTCCGGGGCGTTGGTGACGGTGAGGTCGCCTCGGTGCAGGCGCGCGTTCTCCCGCGCGATGGCCAGGCCGAGGCCGCTGCCCTCGGACCTGGCCCTGGCCGCGCTGGCCTTGTAGAAGCGGTCGAACACGTGCGGCAGCACCGCCTCGTCCAGCCCCGGTCCGTGGTCGCGGACCTCGACGGCGATCCCGTCCTGGTCGGCGCGCAGCCGTACCGACACCGGTGGCTCGCCGTGCCGCAGGGCGTTGCCGACCAGGTTCGCGAGGATGACGTCCACCCGGCGCGGGTCCAGCCGGGCCGTCACCGCGGAGGCCAGTTCGGTGTGCACCCGCTCCGGCCAGCCCCGGGTACGCAGGGTCGCGCGCACCAGCTCGGCCACGTCGACCTCGTTCAGTGCGAGGGCCGCGACGCCGGAGTCGAACCTGCTGATCTCGATGAGGTCGTTCACCAGGCCGGTGAGGTTGAGCGTCTCCTGGCTGACCAGCCTGGCGGCCCTGCCGGCGGGCTCGGGCAGCCCGTCCGCCTCGTCGTCGAGGACGTCGGCGACCGCGGCGAGCGCGGCCAGCGGGGTGCGCAGCTCGTGCGACACGTCGGCCACGAACCGGCGGGCGTCGGCCTCCATCTCGCGCAGCTGCTCGACGTGCCGTTCCAGCTCCGCGGCGGTGTTGTTGAACGTGCGCGCCACGTCGGCCAGCTCGTCGGCGCCGCGGACCTCGACCCTGGCTCGCAGCTCGCCCTCGCCCAGCATGTGTGCCGCCCTACCGAGCTCGCGCACCGGCCGCAGCACGCTACGGGTGGCCAGCAAGGCCAGGACGACCGCGAACGCCAGGGCCGCCCCGCCGGTGAGCCAGGCGCGTGCGGCGAGCTCGTTGATGCTGCGCTGTTCGGGAAGCAGGCTGTGCAGGACGTAGACCTCCATGCCGGACATCCGCGCCGTCCCGTCCGGCTCGGCGATCAGCAGCGGCGCGCCGATGAGCAGGAAGGGCGCGCCCTGCCACACCAGCACGCGTTGCCACGCGACATTGCCGCCGGCCACCTCGCGCCGCAGGGACAGTGGAAGCATCTCGGGACGCACGACCGGCGTGTCACCGCCCTGCGTGCGGAGCCCCGGCGAGCCCCCCGGCGGGTCGGCCGGCGCCGGGTCGCCTGTGGAGTACGCCCCGCGGTAGATGGCCATCGCGCGTACGTTTCCTTCGGTCATCTTGTTGGCGATGCCGCGGAGCTCGTCCGGGCCGGGCTCCGCACTCCGCAACGGGAAGAGCTCCTTCAGCTGGCTCTTCGTCGCCTGCACCGCGGCGTCCTGGGCTCGCTGGAGGATGGCGTTGCGAGCCCCGACGTACATCCCGCCGGCCACCGCCGCCGCGGTGACCACACACAGCAGCGCGAACGCGAACAGCAGCCGGGCACGCAGCCCCGGGCTCGGCCGTGGTGCCACCGGCGGTTACACCGGCCCGAACCGGTAACCGAACCCGCGCACCGTCTGCACGTAGACGGGCGCCGCCGAGTCCTCCTCGATCTTCGCCCGCAGCCGCTGCACGCACGCGTCCACCAGACGCGAGTCGCCGAAGTACCCGTGCTCCCACACCGACTCCAGCAGCTGCTGGCGGCTGTGCACCCGGCCCGGCGTGCCGGAGAGCTCGAGCAGCAGGCGCAGCTCGGTCGGGGCGAGGCTGACCGGCACGCCGCGGTGGGTGACCACCAGCCCGGCCCGATCGATGGTCAGGTCTCCGTGCCGCTCCAGCTCCGCCTGGTCCCGGCCGATCCGCCGCAGCACCGCGCGAATGCGGGCCTCCAGCACCCTGGGCTGCACCGGCTTGACCACGTAGTCGTCGGCGCCCGCCTCCAGCCCGGCCACCACGTCCATGTCGTCGCCGCGCGCGGTCACCATGATGATCGGCACCTCTCTGGCGGCCCGGACGCGCCGGCAGACCTCGAACCCGTCCATGCCGGGCAACATCAGATCGAGCACGACCACGTCGGGCAGGTCCGTACGCAGCCGGTCCAGCCCCTGCTCGCCGGACTCCACCGCGCGCACCCGGTGCCCGTGCCGGGTCAGGGCCAGCTCCAGGCCCTCCCGCACGGCCGGGTCATCCTCGATCAACAACACTCGCGACACGCCGCCGAGTTTCACCGCACGCTCCGTAGCTCCCCGCAGGTCATCTCCATCCACTGTCGGCCGGTCGTGTCCCCGCCTCGTGCGCGCCGTGTCATGGTCGTGTCACGGTCGCGCCGGCGGTGGCCGCCGTCGAGAAACGATGACATGCGGCGGACAACGCACGCATATTCGGCGCCAATCGTAGTCGCCATGAACGAACCACGCACCATCCCACCTCGGCCCCGCGACCGGCTGTTCACCGTGGTCACGCTGGTGCTCGCCGTTCTGCTGCTGCCCGCGGCGTTCGTCCGCCGTCCCGGCCGCGCTCGTGAACTGGCGTGCTCCTGGGCGTTACGGATGCGCTTCCCGGCCGAGGACCTCACCGGGCTCGCCGACGGTGCCCTGGCGGCGTTCACCGCGGCCCGTACCAGGGCGCTCTGGCGTCACGGCCAGCTGCTCGGCCTCACCTCGGGCTACCGCGATCCCCTCGTCCAGCAACGGATGTTCGACGAGGAGGTGCGCCGCTCCGGCTCCCCGGCCTCGGCGCGCATGCTCGTGCTGCCGGCGGCGGAATCCAGCCACGTCAAGGGCATCGCGCTGGACGTGCGCCCCCACGAAGGCGCGCGCTGGCTGGAGGAACACGGCGCCCGCTACGACCTCTACCGCATCTACGACAACGAGTGGTGGCACTTCGAGTACCGCCCGGACCGCGGCGGCACACCACCGCCCCGCCGGCCCCACCCCGGCCTGGGCTGACCGGGGCGGGGACGTTGACGGGTTCGCGCCCGAGAACCGACGGGCGATCGGAGAAGGGTCAAGGGATATGTCATCGGGACTGCTGGGATGGCGCCTGCAAGCCGCGAGGGAGACGGCGTTCGTGGGGCGGGAGGAGGAGCTCGCGGTTTTCACCGCGGCGTTGTACGGCGGCCGCTGCAGCGTTCTGTACGTGCACGGTCCCGGCGGCGTGGGGAAGTCGGCCTTGTTGCGGCGGTTCGCCGGCGAGGCCGCGGCGGCGGGGCGGCCGGTGTCCATGGTGGACGGGCTCCTGCCGGAGCCGGCGGGCTCCGAGGCCGAGGCGGCGCTTCGTGACGCGGACGCGGTGCTGCTGGTCGACAACGTCGAACGCGTGCGGGGCTGGGAGGAGTGGCTGCGCGAGCGGTTCCTGCCGCGCGTGCCCATGGGGGCGCTGGTGGTGATCGCGGGGCGATGTCCGCCGGACATGCGATGGCAGGCCGATCCGGGATGGGCGGGTGCACTGGAGGTGCTGCCGCTGCGCGACCTGCGGGCCGGAGACGCGCAGGCCCTGCTGGACTCCCGCGGGGTGCCGGCCGAGTCGCGCGAGCCGCTGCTGGCCTTCGCCGGAGGTCATCCGCTGGCGCTGCTGCTGGGGGCGGCCGTGGCGGTGAAGGACGGCGGGGCCGGCAGGCGGTGGACGCCGGATCAGGGCGTGGTGGGCACGTTGCTGGATCAGCTGGTGGGCGAGTTGCCCTCGGCGGCGCATCGGCACGCTCTGGAGGTCTGCGCGCATGCGCGGGTGACGACAGAAGACCTGCTGCGGGCGGTCTTTCCGCAGGACGCCGCGAATTTGTTCGGCTGGTTGCGGCGGTTGCCGTTCGTGGAGTCGTGCCGTCTCGGGCTGTTTCCGCATGACGTCGTGCGCGAGGTGGTGGAGGCGGACCTGCGGTGGCGCGATCCCGAAGGGCACGCGGCGATGCACGACCGGCTGCACGCGCATCTGGCGGACAGGGTGCGCACGGCGAGCGACGTGGACGTGCCAGGCGCGGTGGCGGCGCTGCTCTACCTGCATCGCGGCAACGGGGCGCCGGCCGGTTCGCACCGTTGCCGGGACGAGGACGAGTACCAGGAGGAACCGGTGCGGCAGGAGGACGTCGGCACGCTGGTCCGGGTGGCCGCAGCCGCGGAGGGCGCCGCCTCCGGGGCCGTCTTCTGTGCCGCCTTCTGGGCCGAACGGCAGCCGCAGGCGTTCCGGCTGTACCGGCGGGCCGAAACCGGCGAGCCCGTGGCCTTCTCCGCCTGGTTGCGCCTGGCGGAACCCGACGAGCGGGAGCTGGCGGCCGATCCCGTCGTGGCCGCGGCGTGGACGCATGCGCGTGCCACCACGCCGTTGCGCGCCGGCGAACACGTGGCGGTCGGCCGGATGTGGGCGCTGCCGCAGTATCGCGAGCACTCGCCGCTGTCGGAGGCGATCCGGTGGCGGATGATCGCCGATTGCCTGCGGGCCGAGCGCCTGGCATGGTCCTCCATCGCGCTACGGCATCCGGACCCGGAGTGGGTGGAACATCTACGGCACTACGGAATGCGTACCCTCTCCGAGGAGCCGCGGCTCGGCGATGACGCCTACACCCTGTTCGTTCATGACTGGCGCGCGGTGCCGGCGCAGACCTGGCTGGAGCGCATGAACCACCCGCTCGTCGCGGGCCCGGCCGGCGGCCCGAGCGCCGCCGCGGCGGAACTGGCGGTGTTGTCGCGGGCGCAGTTCGCCGAGGCGGTGCGCAAGGCGTTGCGCCTGCTGTCGCGGCCGGACGCGCTGGCGGCTTCCCCGCTGGCGCGCACCAGGCTGATCGCCGAGCGGGCCGGGCGGGATCCCGCCGCGGCGCTGGGCGACGTGCTCCGCCAGGCGATCGACGAGTTGCGCGAGGATCCGCGTGCGTTCAAGTTCCACCGGGCGCTGTCCGTCACGTTCCTCCGCGGGACTCCCACCCAGGAGCTGGCCGCGGAACGGCTCGGCCTGCCTTTCACCACCTACCGCCGCCACCTGGCGGCCGGCATCGAACGCGTCTGCGCCGGCCTGTGGCACCGGGAACTGTACGGCGCAGGCGCGCCGGCGGACCGGTCCGCCTGACCCGCCGCATCCCGCCCACGGCGTGCACGATCAGTCGGCGAGCGCGAAGCCGGCCGCCGCCTCCGCGTGCAGCCGGGCGCTCGGCAGCACCGGGATGGCGCTGTCCTTCTCGCCGACCAGCAGCTCGATCTCCGTGCATCCGAGGATCACGCCTTCGGCTCCGTCGTCCGCGAGACCATCGATGATCCGGGCGTACGCGTCCCTGGACGACTCCCGGAGCACCCCGCGCACCAGTTCGTCGAAGATCACGCGATGGACCAGGTCGCGCTGCTCACGCCGCGGGACGACCACGTCGAAACCGTGGGCGGCCAGCCGGTCCCGGTAGAAGGGCTGCTCCATGGTGAACCGGGTGCCCAGCAGGCCGACCTTGCGCATGCCCCTGGCGCGGATCTCGGCGCCCAGCGCGTCGGCGATGTGCAGCACGGGCACGCTCACGGCCCGCTCGACGTCGTCGCTCACCCGGCTGAAGGTGTTGCTGCAGATGAGCAGGAGGTCGGCTCCGAGATCCGCCAGTTTCCCGCCGGCACCGGTCAGCAACGTGCTCACCTCGTCCCAGCGGCCGGCGAAGATGAGGTCCTCGACGGTCGTATAGTCGACCGACCAGATGAGGCTGTTGGCGGAATGGCTGCCGCCGAGTCGCTCGCGTACCCGCTGGTTGATGATCTGGTAGTAGATCACCGTCGATTCCCAGCTCAACCCGCCGATGAGACCGATAGTGCGCATGAAACCCCGTTTCGCCAGCTTGTGGCGACAGGCTAGACGGGGTGCCTGCTCATTCTTAAGGCCAGAAGGTGTCCAGCCGTCCGGATCCGGCCTGCCGCCGAAGCGGAATGGAGCGTACGTCGACACATGATCAGCACTTGTCGTCTGCTGGTATGTGCGGACACCCCTCACCCCTCACCCCTCAGGTCGTTCCCCTGACCGCCGTTGACATCTTAGGGCATCTATGTTTCCTTAATGCCCCTAAGTAATCTAGAAGCAATAAGGAGTGGTCGTAGAACCTCAGTGGTGGATCCTTCTCGCGGCGATGGCGATGGGCGCCGCCGTATGGTGGCGGATGTCCAGATCCGCCACCATACGGCGGCGTAAGGACTCCTGACGTGACTCCTCCGCTCCGTGAAGGAAGCGGCTTCTCGCCCCGCTTACGCGGGAGACGACGGCCAAGCCCTGACCGATGCCCGAAAGCACAAGCACCATCCTATCCGCAGGAGGCGACGGTGTCTGAGGTTCTGCCCCTGACCGCCCGGGCCTTGGCGGACCTCCCGCTCCCGATTCCCCCATCGCCTGAAGGCGACGGTCCCCTCAGGAGGCTCTGATGGCACGCACGATGCGCGACCCCCGGCAGGCCGACCCTTGTCCCCGTGACGTGCGGATGCGCCGGATGGTGTCCGCGTCCGCGCCGGGACAGGTCAGGCGCCGGCCAGCGCGCGGGCGCACGCGCCGAGCCCGATCTCGCTGGAGGCCTTGACGAGCACCACGTCTCCCGGTTCGAGCAGCGCGGTGGCCAGGCTGAGGGCCCCGGCCACGTCCTCGACGGTGTGGACGGCCATCTCCGGGTTCGACGACTGCGCCGCCTGCGCCATCGCGACCGGATCTCCTGCTCCGACCGCGATCAGCACGTCGAAGCGGAGACCTGCGACGAGCCGGCCCATCTCCGCGTGCCGGGCGCGCGAGGCGTCCGCCTGCTGCCCCATCGTGCCGAGCACGGCGACGGTACGACGGGCTCCGGCCAGGGCCTTCACCGCCCGCAGCCCGGCCCGCACGGATTCGGGGCTGGCGTTGTAGGCGTCGTTGACGATGGTGATGCCGTCAGGTCGTTCGGCGATTTCCAGCCGGCCCGCTGAGCGCCGCACGGCGGCGCTCAGCCCGTCGGCGATCTCGGCGGCGCCCAGGCCGAGCACGGTGGCGACGGCGGCGGCGGCCACGGCGTTGCTCACCTGGTGCTCGCCTATGAGGTCGAGCTCGACCGGGGCGCGGCCGGAGGGCGTCACCAGCTCGAACGCGGTCCGCCCCCCGTGGGTCATCCGCACGTTCCCGGAGCGCACCTGCGCCTGCGCCGACCGTCCGTACCACAGGATCCGCGCCCTGGTCCGGCCGGCCATGCCCCTGACGTACGGGTCGTCGGCGTTGAGCAGCGCGAACCCGTCCGCCGCGAGCGCCTCGACCAGCTCGCCCTTGGCCTCGGCCACGTCGGCGGGCCCGGCTCCCATGCGTTCCACGTGTGCGGTGCCGACGTTGAGCACCAGCCCGACCTGCGGCGGTGCGAGCCCGGTCAGATACGTCAGGTCGCCCTTGCGGCCCGCGCCCATCTCCAGCACCAGGTAGCGGGTGGTGGCATCGGCACGCAGCACGGTGAGCGGCAGCCCGAGCTCGTTGTTGAACGACCTGTCGGTGGCGACCGTCGCGGCGTGCCGTTCGAGCACCTGGGCCAGCAGGTCCTTGGTCGTGGTCTTGCCCACCGAGCCGGTCAGGCCGATCACGGTCGGGCTGATGCGTTCGAGCAGGTGCCTGGCCAGCAGGCCGAGCGCGACCTGGACGTCCTCGACCACGAGGGCGGGCACGCCGAGGGGCCTCGAGGCCAGCACGGCGGCGGCGCCGCCCGCGACGGCGCCGGCCGCGTAGTCGTGACCGTCGACGTTGGCGCCGGCCGTCGCGGCGAACAGGCCGCCGGGCAGCACCTCGCGGGAGTCGACCGCCGAGGGCGCCGTCACCGTCGCCTGCGGGTCGCGCACGTCGTGGAGGCTCGCGCCGACGACCCGCGCGATCTCGTTCAGCGTCATGGGGATCATGAGCGGCTCCTGGCGAAAGCCAGGTCGATGAGGCGGCGCAGCAGGTCCGGGTACGGGACACCGCTGGCGGCCCAGGCCCTGGCGTAGACGGAACGGGACGTGAAACCGGGCATGGTGTTGATCTCCAGCACGTACAGGCGTCCCGTGTCCTCCTCGTAGAGGAAGTCGACACGGGACAGGCCGTAGCCGCCGATCGCCCGGAACGCGCGCAGGGCCAGCTCGCGCACGTCCTCGGCCACGCGCTCCGGCAGCGCGGCGGGGATGGTGGCGATCTCGGCCCCGCTGAGGTATTTCGCCTCGTAGTCGAGCCAGTCGCCGGGCACGATGAGCTCGCCGGGCACCGAGACGTCCGGCGCGTCATGGCCGCCGAGCACGCCGCAGATGATCTCGCGCGCCGTCACGCCCTGCTCGACGACGGCCATCCCGTCGTAGGCCAGCGCCAGGTCCACGCCCGCGCGCAGCTCCTCCATGGAGGTGACCCGCGAGATGCCGATGGAGGAGCCCATGCCGGCCGGTTTGACGTACATCGGCCAGTCGAGCGACTTCACCAGGCCCCAGGGGTCGGTGGTGGTGCGCCACTCGTGCTCGGTGAACCACACGTGGGGAGTGACCGGGATGTCCTCCGCCGAGAACGCGCGCCGCATCGCGACCTTGTTCATGCCCACGGCCGAGGCCAGCACGCCGCAGCCCACGTACGGGATGCCCAGCGTCTCCAGGAGGCCCTGGACGACGCCGTCCTCGCCGAACGGCCCGTGCAGCGCGGGGAAGACCACGTCCGCCAGATCGGGCCGCGGCTCCACCGGCCATCTGCCCTGCCGGTCGATGATGACGGGGACGGGCTCGTACAGATCTTGCGGCAGGGCGTCGAGCACGGCCTGCGCCGACTGCAGCGACACCTCGTGCTCGGCGGACGGTCCGCCCGCCAGCACGGCCACGCGCACGCGTTCGGTCACGATCGATCAGCCTTCCTCGGTGGCACGGAGACAACGCCGCCGGCGGTACGGCGTTCCGCCGTCGCAGGACCAGCCCGCCGAGTGTCGGCTCTTCGCCTGACCGGTTACCAGGCCATTCGCTGTCCGCTTCCCGACCGCGGCGCGTCCGCGGGCGCCGCGGGTTTCACACGAGCAGGAGAGTGGCCAGTGCCGGGCCGAAGGCGCCGCCCAGCTGATAGCACAGGGTGAACAGGCTCACGGCGGTGGCCCGGTGCTCGTGTGGCACGACCTCGCCCACGCGGGCCGCGTACCAGGCCATCGCCGCTGTGGCGGCGAACACCGCGAACGCGGTGGACGCCGCGATGAGCACCGGCCACGGGGCGACCAGCGGCAGGGCGACGGCCACGGCGCCCGTGGCCGGCAGGACGGCCCAGGTGACGGCCGCACCGAGCCGGGAGGTCCACCGGGTGAACAGCAGCGAGGCGATCGAGCCGGCGGCCAGCATCATGAGCGTCATCCACCCGATCCGCTCGCTCGTCCAGTGGTGTTCCAGCAGCCGGGGCACGGTGTAGAGCAGAGCGAAGTAGGAGGTGGACAGCGTGCCGGCCGCCGCTGCCGCGGTGATGAACGGCCGGGAGCGGATGACCGGCCGAGGGACGAACCCGGCGGGTTTCCTGCGGACGTGCCGGGCCAGCAGCAGGCCGGCCACGGCCGCGGCGGCGGCCGCCGCCAGTTCCAGGCGAGGGATGAGGACGAAGGCGCTGACCAGCGCCATCACCAGAAGGGTCCCGACGGTGTCCGTACGGGTGGCGCCGGCGGCTTCGCGGCTGTCGTGATGGGGGGCGCGGCGCAGGACGGCGGGGACGGCCAGCAGCGCGGGCAGGGACAGCAGCAGCGGCACCCGCCAGGAGATCGCCGACAGCGTGGAGCCGGCCAGCGGGCCGAATGCGCCGACCAGGCCGACCCCGGCGGTGACGGCGCCCGCTCGCGAGGTGGTCCCGGCCAGGGTGATGGCGATGGTGACCAGGCCGCCTCCGCCGGCGGGTTGTTGGCGAGCAGGTACCGCTGCGCCGGCCCGGAGATCATGCCGGCGGTTCTGGTGCCGACCAGCAGGCCGGCCCGCAGGTCCTTGACCGCGGAGGCGAAGTGCTCGCACGCCGAGGCGCAGCCGCGGTAGGTGAGCACCGCCAGCGGCAGGCCGAGCAGCTCGACGGTGTCGTCGGTCCGCAGGCTCTGGCAGGTGTCATCGGCGGTGCAGTGATAGGCGGTGACCTTGCCGTGGGCGAACGCGCTCAGCAGCCGGGTCGCTTCCGTGATGCTGCCTCCGCCGGCGCCGCGCGGGTCGAGCACGACACCGGACAGTGTCCGGCCCCTGCGCAGCCGGGAGATCGCCCGCACTATCCGATCCGCGGAGTCGGGCAGGAAGCTGGCCACCCGTACGTGGGCGATGTCGTCGTCCAGCAGCTTCGACCGCACCACCTGCAGGTCGGAGAGGTCCTGCTGGTAGAGGCCGGGCTGGAGCGTCACGCTCCAGCGGCGGCCGGAGCGGGGCCGCAGGAGGCTCAGCTCGACGGGGCGTGCCTCCGGATATCGCGGATAGAGGGCGGGGATCGCAGTGGTGGCCTTCTGGTCGGTGAAGGGCGCCGAGCCGTTGATCGATTCGATGACGTCGCCCGGGCGCAGCCTGGCGGCCCGCGCCGCGCCGCCCCGCACGGCGATGACGAACAGCGGCGGTACGGCGGCGGCGAGGTTGCCGTCCGCCTGCGACGCGCCGACGTTCCCCTCGAGACCCAGGCCGTAGCCATCGCCGTCGTAGTGGTCCGGCGGCTGCTCGACGTCGTGAGCCCAGGAGGCGTGCTCATCATCGAGGGCGGCCACGATGGCTTCGAGGGCAGCGACGGCGAGCTTGTCGCGCAGGTCGGGCACCTGGCCGGTGATCTTCCGGTAGACGGTTTCGAAGACGGCCCAGTCGGCTTTCCGGTCGCCGTTCAGCGCCGGCATGGTCGCCTCGGGCAGGTCGCGTCCGTTGCGGTCGAGCTCCTGGGTCAAGGCGGCGAATCCGGCGGTCAGCAGGGTGCGGGCGTCCAGCGTGGCGCCGCTGTGGTAGTTGCCGAGGAGGCAGAAGTACGCCTGCTCGATGACGTCGATCGTGGTGGCGGTCTCCTTGCCAGGGGTGCCCTTGGGCGGCGCGCAAACCGTGCCGGCCGCCGTGCTGGTCTCGCCACGCGCGGCGCCGTGCAAGCGGCCGCCAGGAGAAGGCCGAGCCCGGCGGCCGCTACCCTGACGGCGGTCATGACAGGCCTCTGCGTACCCGCCGGAAGCAGAGCCAGGCGAGAGCGAGGGTGAGCAGGACGTAGATCCCGGTCTCGATCCACTGCAACGGCCAGAAGCGCTTCAGAGGCTGGTAGGTCGCCTGCTGCCGGTAGCCGAGCCGGTTGATCTCGGCTGTGCACGCCTCGGTGCCCAGTCCCCCCGTGGGTGCGCAGGGTCCCGACGTCGTGGAGACCGGGACGGACCGCGCGACCGTCGAGGACGGCCCCGAGGCTCTATCGCCGCCGACGACGCGTCCGGACGGATCGACCAGGTAGCTGGACAGGACCCAGGCACCCGCGTGGCCGGGCACGGCCGACGTGCTCAGGAAGATGTGCATGGCTCCGCCTTGCGGCACCATGCCTTCCACGTTCGTCCGGCCGAGCTCGAACGTCGACGTGACCGGGGGCATCAGGTGAGGCCGGACCAGCAGCGGCATGGCGAGCTGAATCGCGGCGAAAGCGATCAATGTGAGGGCCATGGCGGGCAGGGTGCGGCGCACCAGCACGCCCAGGGTCACGCCCAGGACGAAGGCGAAGGCCGCGTACCCCATCGGGGTGATGCCGCGCGCGCCGAAGACCAGAGGAGCCATGCGCGCCATTTCCGGAACGGCCGACTGGTCCAGCGGGTCGGACCACCAGGTCACCGCAAGACCGCACACCCCGGCGGCGGCCATGGCGACCAGGCCGGTAAGCCCGAGCTTGACGGCCAGCCAGCGGGCGCGGGTGATGCTCTGGTTCCACACCAGCAGGTGCGTGTCCGCCTCCAGCTCACGGGTGACCAGCGGAGCACCCCAGAACAGCCCGGCCAGCGCCGGCAGGATCAGCACGACGAGGGTGAGGGCCAGAAAGGGGATCTGGCACTCGCCGAAAAACCGGTCGAAGAAGTCGGCGCAGGTGTCGTTCGGGGTGCAGCCGGCGATTCCGGCGGCGTAGCGGGAGGCCAGACCCGGACCGGTCACAGCCAGGGCGATACCGAGGACGACGAGTACGGCGGCCGTCATCGCGGCCGAGCTGCGGAACTGGCGCCAGGTAAGCCAGATCATCCCCGCACCTCCTGGGCTTCCCGCCGGTGTTCGGCGGTGCGCCGGTCCATGTGGGCCAGGACGAGCTCTTCCAGGTCGATCGGGCTGACCGTCCAGGCCGGATCGTGCATCGGGGTACCGGCACGGACCACGAAGGTGCTCTGCCGGCCGGTGTGCCGGGCGGAGACCACGTACTGGCCGGCGGGCAGCCTGCCGGGATCGCAGCGCGGGCCGGTGAGCCGGTAATGGGTGGCCACCAGCTGGTCGATCCTCCCGGCGATCCGGACGCGGGAGTCGACGAGCACGACCAGGTAGTCGCAGTCCCGTTCCAGGTCGGAGACCAGGTGGGAGGAGGGCACCACGCTCAGCTCGTGCTTGGCGGCGGCCTCCGTCAGGTGCTGCAGGAACTCGTGACGGGCCAGCGGGTCGAGGGCGGCCGCGGGCTCGTCCAGGATCAGCAGGTCGGGCCGCTTGGCCAGGCCCAGGGTGAGGGCGAGCTGGGCGCGCTGGCCGCCCGACAGCCTGCCCGCCCGATGTGCGGGGACGAGGCCGAGCCGCGCGATGCGTTCGCGCGCCATGCCGTCGTCCCAGCGGGGGTTGAGCCGCGCGCCCAGCCGCAGATGGTCGGCAACGGTCAGGCTCGCGTAGACCGGGGTGTCCTGGGCGACGAACCCGACCTTGGCCAGTTGCGCGGGCGTGCTTCCCGGCCGGCCGCCGAGCACGGCGATGCCGCCCACGGTCGGTTCGAGCTGGCCGCAGGCCAGCTTCAGCAAGGTGGACTTGCCGACTCCGTTGGGGCCCACCAGCCCCACGATGTGGCCCGCCGGGATGTCGATGGTGCACTCGCGCAGCGCCCAGCGTCTGCCGTACTTCTTGCCCAGTGCCTGGGCTCGCAGGACAGCGGTCACGCCATGTCCTCCTGGGTACAGGGTCGAAAGGATGATCATGAACAGCGCCTCGATCGTCGAGGCCGCCATGCGGGGCCGCGGCTGCACCGCGGCCTGGTGCCGGGAACGAAGCTAGGCGCCGCTCCTGCTGGCGCGCTTCGGCCGTGCTGCCGAGATCACCTAGTGCTTGAGAACGAGGCGGGGCCAGGTCATCCCTGCGACCTAGCCCCGAAGAGCGTGCAGCCCCGTCACGACGGCCGATGTGGGACGGACGGGGCAGGCGTGACAATGTGCCGGTGGAGACCAGCGAACGACGGCCGTGGTGGCGGCGTGTGCTCGACCTGTGCAGCCGGCTGAACGAGGACGGCTCGGCCCGGGACGCGCCAGGGCGGAGCGGCGGCGGGTCTCCGGGACTGTCGCGCCGGGCCCTCGCCTTCGACGTGGTGTTCGCAATGTCGCTTCACCCGCAACATCCAGCAGTTGAAGAGGCGAGCACGCCGATAACTACACAACTCCGTATCACCCCCCGCTCGTGAACCTTGAAGGCATGACTCACCATGGTTGTTGTGACCGAGGAGCCTCTCCCTGGCGGGAACAATGCCCTGCAAGTCGTGCGGGCCGGCGAGACGGTGCGCCGCACGCGCGATGCCGGTTCCGCGTTCGCTGCCCGGGTCCTGACGTACCTGGAGTCCGTCGGCTACCCCCACGCGCCGCGCTACCTCGGCATCGACGACCACGGACGCGACATCCTCAGTTTCATCCCCGGCACCACCACCGATCACCCCACCCAGCGAGCACACGGCGCCTACGCTGCCGGCGGCCGGATGCTTCGCGAGCTGCACGAGGTCACCGCTGGCCACGCCCTGGCCGCCGACCGGGAATGCGTGATCCACGGCGATCCCGGTCCGTTCAACGCCATCTTTCGGCAGGGGCTGCCGGTGGTCTTCATCGACTGGTCGTCCTGCCGTCCCGGCGACCGGCTCGACGACTTGGGCTACATGGCGTGGACCTGGTGCATCCAGTCGCAAGGCCGGGTACTGATCGCCGAACAAGCCCGGCACCTGCGGGAACTTCGCGACGGTTACGGCACGGTCGAACCGGCGCACCTCCTGGAGGCGATGGTGCGAAGGCAGACGCACATCGCGGACGCGGAGGCGGCGAACATCGACGATCCCACGCTTACGCCCGCTCGCCGCCGCCACGCGCAGGCAGCCGTCGCCTGGGCCACAGCCGATCGCGAACTCATCCACCGGCACCAGCCGCTCCTGCTGTCTGCACTGCAACGGACCGGCTGACCTCCGACCGTCCCACTCCAGATCCGCATCCACGGATTCTGAGTACGTCAGCGGCGCATGAAGCAGGTCTACCGCTGGAGATCACGGTCAGTTACTGCCGCCCTCTGCTCACACCAGGCACGGCTTCACCAGATGACGTGGAGAGCCTTCGGGCCGGCGTCGACCCCGTCGTGGACCCACTCGACGCTCTCGGCCGTGCCCGCCAGGCGCAGACCGGGCAGCTGCCGGGCCAGCGCTCCGATCACGGCCGCGACCTCGAGGCGGGCCAGTGGCGCGCCGAGGCAGTAGTGCACGCCGTGCCCGAATACCAGTGACGGGCTCGATGTCCGCTCCGGCACGAAGGCGTCGGGATCGGCGAAGTGCCGGGGGTCGCGGTGTGCGGCCTCGAGCCGTACCAACACCAGGTCACCGGCTTGGATCCGCGTCCCGGCCAGCTCGACGTCGGTCTGGGCGAAGCGGGGGAAGGGCTCGCCGGTCTGCCCGGACTGCAGGCGGAGCACCTCCTCGACGGTCGCGCCGAGCCGCTCGGGGGCCGTGGCCAGGTGTCCCTCGCGCAGCAGCCTGAGCACGGCCGCGGAGATGGCGTTGCGGGCCGACAGGTATCCGGCGGAGACGATGGTGGCGGCCATGGCGACGAGCTCGCCGTCGCTGAGCCTGCCGTCCTCGGCGTCCCGTACGGTGATCAGGGAGCTGAGCAGGTCATCGCCGGGGTCCTCGCGCCTGGCCTCGGCCAGGGTGGCGGCGTACGCCAACAGTTTCTCCCATGCCTGCGCGCCCCGGGCCATCTCCTCCTCGCCGCCGAAGACGAAGTCGACACCGCCGGCGCCCACGGCCACGGCCTGGAAGTGCTCGCGGTCGGCGATCTCCACCCCGAGCAGCTCGCTGATCGCTGCGATCGACACGGGCCCGGCCACTTCCGCCACGAGTTCGGCGGGCGGCCCGCCCCGGGCGATCGCGGCCACGTGGTCGTCTGCGAGCCGCTCGACTCGATCGCGCAGCGCCTCGATCCCGCGCGGCCCGAACGCCTTCGACACCAGCCGCCGCAGCCGCCCGTGCGCCTCGCCGTCCTGGAAGAGCGTGTCGTTCCCGGGGTGCGCGGTCCCGGCCGGGGCGAGCCCGAACCTCCGGTCCGCCAGGATGGCGGCAACGGCGTCGTAGGAGGTGACGAGCCAGGCGGGGCCGCCGCCGGGGGTCTTCACCTGGGCGACAGGGGTGGTCTCGCGCAGGGCCGCGTACTCGGGAGGGGGCGTGAGGGGATCGGGGCGGTCGTACGGGAGCGTCATCGCCTTCGGTGCCTTTCTTTGGGGGGCAGCGGGTGGTTGCCCGCCTGGCCAAGTCAAGACGTTGACGTCGCGTCAAGGTCAAGCCGATGGGATTCCGGCTCTCTTGACCAACCCACCACAGGGCGGCCACATGCCTCCGTTAACGCAGGTAAGAGGCTACTTCGGTGGAAATTTCTTCATCGCTACGGGAGCCCCACTCCCGTCAGCCGGTCATAACGGTAGACCCGCACGCTGGAATCGGCGCGGTCCCGCAGCCCCTCGACCCGCACGACCAGCACGCCCTGGCGGACGCGGTCGTCGGTGCTGACGCGCAGCCAGGGCTCGCCGTCACGCAGCGCGGTGACCTCCTCCACCAGATCGCCCCCGCGCCCGGCCGCGATGGCGTACGTACGGCCCTGCGGCGAAACGATGTCGATGCCGCCGTCCTGCCGGAGGGTGAAGGTGACGACGAGGTCGCCACGGCCGCCGTTCGCCTCCCCCACGAAGTCGTACAGCGGCGCCGGATCGCCCACGTAGTACTTCAGCCGGCCCAGACCGGTGACGTCCATGCCGTTGTAGAAATTACGGCCGGACGGGTCGAGCCAGAAGTGCGGGTTGTGGGTGGGCGCGCTGAAGTCCGCACCGGAGTTGTACGAGATGTGCCAGTGCGGAGGATTGTCGGCGTGCAGCGTGTTGTTGGTCTCGATGCCCATCAGCACGAACCGGTGTCCCTTCGCCGCGGCGACGTCGACCATGCCGGAGTCCCGCAGGATGGTGTGCGCCGCGACGAGCTGGTGAATCACCGATCTGACCGGGCCTGCCGGCCACGGCACCGTCGTCCATGGGCCCGCGGCGCGGTCAGGGTCGTTGTGCTCGATCCGCCAGTTCATGCCTGGCGAGACGTCGGGATGGCTCCACACCTGCAGCGTCGGCTGGTTGGCGTCGGGCGAGGGCTGCGTCATCGGCAGCGTGAACGACACGCTGTGCCTGTCGCCGGGAACGCGGCGCAGCTCCAGCCGCGTGTCCTGGTGGACGACGGCCTCGACCCGCTCGTCCGGCCAGCGGACCGTGACCTCGATCCCCGCGGCGGTGTGCGGGCCCTGGACGAACGTGTAGTACTCCGCCCGAGAAGCCACGGAGTATTTCTCACCGGGCAGGATCTCGTAACCGGCGGGCAGCACGACCTCGGGCCGGCCGGGCTCGCCGGGGCGGCGACGTACGACGCGGAAGGCCGCGTAGGCGCTCTCCGCGGCCGAAGCGGCGCCGGGCAGCGCGACCGCCAGGCCGACGGCGGGCACGCCGGCCAGTAAAACTCGCCGGGACAGGGAACCTGACATGGGGACGTTCCTCTCGATCGCGCCATGGGGCTGGGCCGTCCGTCATACGGGAGGCACACCTTCATCCTCCGTCTCGCGGCCACCAGCGAAACCTCCCCTCCCCTAACGATCGGTGAACAGGGGAGCATCTATCCACGCCCTCACGACCGTGCTCGAAGCGGCGTGAGGCCGGCACACCGCTCCCGGCGACGTACCGGACGGTTGACGCGGACCGCGGTGCAGCGCAGGTCGTCCCTGATGACGCCCAGCTCGCGCTCTTCACTAAGGTGCAGTCAGTGGGTGCTCAGGTCTGTCGTCTTCTACGGATCTTGTCCGCCCTCCTGCCCGTTCCGGAGGCCGATCCGCGGAGCCACGCGCCGTTGCGCTGGGCGCGACTGCGCGGCCATGGTGAGAATCGAGGTCGGCACCCAGGTGGAAGCCGCAGTGAAGCGTCCTGACATGTCGCGCGGTGCGCGCCTGACCGCCCACGGTTCCGTCTCCACGGCCCTGGCTCTGCGCAGCGATCGCGCCCTGCGCGAGCTCATGGACACGGCCCTGCCGATCGGATCCGGCATCGGCGGGACGTCGGCCCTGCTTGAGGTCGCCGGAACCCCGGTCTTCGTGAAGCGGGTGCCCCTGACCGACCTGGAGAGGCGGCCCGAGCACGTCCGGTCCACGGCGAACCTGTTTGATCTGCCCGACTTCTGTCACTACGGCGTCGGCATCATCGGCGGGCCGGGCTTCGGAGTCTGGAGGGAGCTCGCCGTGCACACCATGACGACGAACTGGGTGCTGGCGGCGGAACACGAGGGCTTTCCCCTGATGTATCACTGGCGGGTGTTGCCGGACTCGACGCCCCTGCCCGACGAACTGGCCGACGTCGAGCGGGCTGTTGCCTACTGGGGCGGCGGATCGCAGGTACGCCGCCGGATCCAGGCCCTGCGGCAGTCGTCGGCGAGCGTCGCGCTGTTCCTGGAGTACATCCCGCAGAACCTGCACCAGTGGCTGGGCGCTCAGGTCGAGGCAGGGGGCCGAGCCGCCGGCCGGGCCTGCGTCATGGTGGACAGGGAACTGGCGGCCGGCGTCTCCTTCATGAACAGCCGCGGGCTCCTGCACTTCGACGCGCACTTCGAGAACATCCTGACCGACGGCCGGCGCCTGTACTTCGCCGACTACGGCCTGTCCATCTCCTCCGGGTTCGAGCTGTCGCCGGCCGAGGCCGGCTTCTTCGACCGCCACCAGACCTACGACCGCTGTTACAGCGCCACCTATCTGACGAACTGGCTGGTCACCGCTCTGTACGGACTCCGGAGAGAGGACAGCGAGGGGCGCTACGCTCTGGTGCGCGCCTACGCGGAGGGCGAGCGCCCCGCAGGAATCCCGGAGGAGGCCGCGGCCGTCCTCGCCCGGCACGCGCCGGTCGCCAAGGTGATGTCCGACTTCAATCGCGCGTTCCAGCGCCAGAGCAGGCGGACCCCGTACCCGCTGGAGGCGATCCGCCGGCTCGGCGGGATGCGGAGCTCATCGTCATGCTGACGTACGCGTGGAGGCCGGCCCCGGCATGGATGGCTCACCGGCTTCCCGGCGCCCGCAGGTGTCGTCGGCAGGACGCAGGGAACCACCGGCCGGCCTGAGCATCGAAGCCTCAGGAAGCGTCGCGGTACAGGTCACGTCTCTCGGGCAACGGCTCGAGGCCGGCCGACTGGTAGGTGGCGACGGCGCCGACGTTGGAGCTGGGGGTGCACACGTCCACGCTGGACGCGCCCGCCTCCTGGAGTGCGCGCGCCGCGGCGACCGTGATCGCCCGGCCGTAACCGTGACCGCGGTGCGCGCGGTGCACCCCCAGCGGCTCAATCAGCCCTGGCCTGCCCGCACCCGCCGACCACACCGTCACGGCCGCCACCGCCTCGCCCCGCTCGTCCCGCACGGCCAGGCACCGCGCGCCGGCATACGGCGCGCCTGCCGCCATCGCGTGCCAGCGCTCCTCGGTGAACGTCGACCCGTCGAACGACGCCCGCAGGACCGCGGCCCACTCAGGCGCCTGTTCCGGCCCGACCACCTCGACGCGAAAACCGGGATCCGGCACAGGCGCGCCCAGGTCACGCCGGAGCGGCGTCCACGCCTCGCCGCTCTCCCAGCCGTCCCCGGACAGCAGGTCCCGGACCAGCGCGCCCATCGGCGCCTCGACGTACACCTTGCCCTCGGGCAGCACACCGCGCTCAGGCGCCGACACGTCGCCGGCCACCTGCCGCGCCAGCTCCTCGTCCTGCCACGCCTGCGGAGCGAACGCCAGCCGCACCAGGTCCGCGCCATCGAGCAGCCCGACGGCCAGAATGTCCCCAGCCCGGCTCCAGGTCCGCGTAGCCTGCGCCGTCCGCTCCGCGCCGAACCGCCAGAACCACCCCAAGTCCCCCGGATGCACCTGCAGGGGCTGCCCGTCGTGCTGCCACTCCCCCAGCACTCGCACCACGTCACCGAGCCCGTCGACCCCGGGCCCGCCCATCTCGATCGTCATCCCCCGATCACACACCAACCCGCCGCCCCTCCGCATCCGGATTTCCGGCCCGCGGCCGGCGACCGCGGTCGCCGTGGTCACGCCCCGCGCCCGGCCGCCCCGCGTCAGGCCGGGCCGAGGACGCAGAACTCGTTGCCCTCCGGGTCGGCCAGGACCGTCCACGGGACGTCGCCCTGGCCCACGTCGGCGGGCGTCGCGCCGAGCTCCTTCAGGCGCGCGACCAGCTCCGCCTGATAAGCCGCAGAGGTGGTGGCGAGGTCGAGGTGCACGCGGTACTTCACCGTTTCGGGGTCCGGGACCCTGACGAGGTCGACGTAGAAGGCGCCGGGGTCCGGCCAGGCGAAGCCCTCGGGTTCGAGGTTGGTCACGCCGGGTCCCTCGCTGGAAACGCCCCAGCCGAGCGCCTGCGCCCAGAACCGGCCGAGCGCCGAGTCGTCCCGAGCCTTGATGTTCACCTGGACCGGTCGCAGTGCCATGCCGCCCACCCTATGCCCGGAGGATGCCGTACTTTGACACCTCCTATGGATAACCGCTATCTATTAGCCAACCGTTAGGGAGGTGCCATGCAGGACGCGGTGCTGGCGATGCTCGCCAAGGAGCCGTCGCACGGATACCACCTGCACGCTCGGCTGCGGCGCAGCCTTGGCCCGCTGGGCGAGTCGATGAACCGCGGTCAGATCTACGTGACGCTGAACCGGCTGGAGCGAGCGGGGCTCGTGGCCTGCGAGCGGGCGGACGGCCTGCCCGAGCGGCCGGAGCGCAAGGTCTACGCGCTGACGCCGGCCGGGCAGCAGCGCGTGGCCGCCTGGCTGGCCGAGGTGGGCTGGCCGAAACCGGACCTGGCGGAGTTCCATCTCAAGCTCGCCGCCGCCGCGGCGGCCCGGCTGGCCGACCCGGTGGAGCTGGTGGCGGCGCAGCGCCGCGAGCTGCTGCGCCGGCTGCGCGAGGCGCAGCAGGCCGCGCTGGCCGAACCGGCAGGATCGGGCGCCGGCCTGCTGCTGGAAGGGGTCGTGCTGCGGCTGCAGGCCGACCTGCGCTGGCTGGACGCCTGCGAGAGGGCCTGGTCCAAGGCCGATGACGAAGTCGAGGGTGGATGAACGTGCCGAGTGCTGCGGTCCGGGCCTGCGGGCTGGTGAAGACGCATGGCCAGGGACAGAGCCGGGTCCGCGCGGTGGACGAGGTCGACCTGGAGGTGCCTCAGGGACAGACGCTGGCGGTGATGGGGCCCAGCGGCTGCGGGAAATCCACGCTGCTGCACCTCCTTGGCGGCCTGGAACGGCCGACCGGCGGGGAGGTGTGGGTGGCCGGGCGGCGCATCGACACGCTGAGCGAGCGGGCCCTGGCGCGCATGCGTCGCCGGTCGGTGGGATTCGTCTTCCAGGCCTTCCACCTGGTGGAGGAGTTGTCGGCGGCCGAGAACGTGGAGCTGCCCGCGCTGCTGGCCGGACGCTCGCGCCGCCAGGCCAGGCGCCGCGCCGGCCTGCTGCTGGAACGGGTCGGGCTCGCCGCGCGTTCCCGGCACCTACCCTCGCAGCTGTCGGGCGGGCAACGCCAGCGGGTCGCCGTCGCCCGCGCCCTGGTCAACGACCCGCTGGTCGTCCTGGCCGACGAGCCGACCGGCAACCTCGACACCGCGGCGACCCTCGATGTGCTGAGGATCTTCCAGGAACTGCGTTCCGCCGGGCAGACCCTCGTGATCGTCACGCATGACGAGCGGGTGACGGCCACGGCGGACCGGCTGGTCTCGATGCGCGACGGGATGTTCGTCGACGACACCCGGCTGACCGGCTCGCACCCGCGCGGGCTCGGCGGGCTGATCGGGCTGGAGGGCTGAACGTCATGGGTTCCCTCGTGCTCGTCCTGCGCCTGGTCCTGGCCGACCTGCGCAGGCACCGGGCCCAGGCCGCGATGCTGCTGCTCGCGGTGACCGTGGCCACCGCCACGATGGCCCTGGGCCTGTCCCTGCGGGGCGTGAGCGACGCGCTGTACGAGCAGACCCGCGCGGCCACCGCCGGGCCGGACGTGGTGGCGCTCTCCGGCGCCACGGGCCCCGCCGTGACCTCGGCCCTGGCCTCGCTGGCGAGCGCTCCCGACGTGATCGCCCACCACGGCCCCTACCGCATCGTCTACGCCGACCTCACCACGCGCGATGCCACGCCGTCCCGCGTGGTGGTGCACGGCTTCGCCGACAAGCCCGGCCCGGTCAACCGGCCGCTGGTGACCGCGGGTCACTGGGTACGCTCCGGCGGCACCGTCCTCGAGCGCGGCTTCGCCACCGCGCTGGGCGCCGGCGTCGGCGACCGCGTCACCATCGCCGGCCGGCCGTACCCCGTCGTCGGGATCGCCGTGACCGCGGCCACCTCCGTCTACCCCGGTGCGTCGCAGATCGGCCCGGGCGGCGGGGGGAGCGACTACAGCGGCCTGGCCTGGATGACCCGGGACGACGCCCGCACGCTGGCCTCGTCCCGTGATCTCCCGGTGACCACGGCCGTGGACCTCAAGTTGCGCGACCCCGCCGCCACCGAAGCCTTCCGCGACGCCCACCGCGACCCCGCCATGCCCGTCAACTTCCACTCCTGGCAGTTCACCGCCGCAGCGGACATGGGCCTGCTCAAGAACAGCCAGCCGATCCTGGTCGTCGGGAGCTGGCTGCTCAGCTTCCTGGCCATCACCGGAGTGGCGGCACTGGCCGCGGGACGCGCCGTCGAGCAGACGCGCCGCGCCGGGCTGCTCAAGGCCGTCGGCGCCGCACCGGGCCTGATCGCCGCCGTCCTGCTCACCGAGTACCTGGCGCTGGCGCTGGCCGGCGACGCCCTGGGGCTGGTGATCGCCCGCCTGGCCGCGCCCGTCATCGCCAGCCCCACCGCCAGCCGGATCGGCGAGGCGGCCGGACCGAGCGGCGCCACCGTGGCCACGGCGACCGTCCTCGCCGTGGCGGTGGCGGTCCTGTCCACGCTGCGTCCCACGCTGCGCGCCCTGCGCACGGCAACCGTCACGGCGCTGACCGCGCCCGCGCACCAGCCCCGCCACCGGCCGTGGCTCACCTCGCTGTCGGCGCTGCTGCCCACGCCGCTGCTGCTCGGGCTGCGGCTGACCGCCCGCCGTCCGGGTCGCGCCGTGCTGCAGGCGTCCTCCACCGCCACCACGGTGATCGGGATCGTCGCGCTGCTGACCCTCCACGCCCAGTCCGAGAGGGGCTACGGCCTGAACGGCTCCGCCGTCCTGCCCAACCTGCGGGGCGAGCACGACCGCCTGCTGATGCTCGCCGTCACCGTCCTGCTGATCGCCCTCGCCGTCGTGAACACCATCACGTTCACCTGGACCACCGCCATGGAAGCCCGGGCGACCATGGCCGTCGCCCGCACGCTCGGCGCCACCCCGGGGCAGGTCTCCGCAGGGCTGTCCGCCGCCCAGCTCCTGCCCGGCGTGCCCGGCGCCCTCATCGGCGTCCCGCTCGGCACCGGCCTGCTCTCGCTCTTCGCCGCCAGGAACGCGGTGGACCCTCCCTCGTCCTGGCTGCTCGGCGCCGTGATCGCGACGCTCCTCGCGACGGCGGCACTCACCGCCCTGCCCGCACGCCTGGCGGCGCGCCGGCCCGTGGCGCAGGCCCTCAGCACCGAAACAGCGTGATCCGGACCGCCGCCGGAACCGCATAGGGACGAGCGCGGTCCGCCCCGGGCTGATCCCGGCCATGGGTGAGGGACCCCTCACCGTCGCGCAACATCACACAAAGTATCCGATGCGTTACGTTCAGTAGGCGATAAGCCGATCTTACAGGCGGGCACCGCTCCCCGCCCCAAGCGAACCGACGGCTCCGGCGGACCCGGAGCGCAGCGAAAGCGAGGTGGCGGGTGCATCTGACCCCGCACGAACAGGAACGCCTGCTGATGCACGTGGCCGCGGACGTGGCACGCAAACGCAAAGAACGGGGGATCACGCTCAACTACCCAGAGGCGGTCGCCATCCTGACGGCCTACGTGCTCGAAGGCGCCCGGGCGGGCACAAGCGTGGAAAAGCTCATGGCGATGCCGCAACCGCCAGAACCACCCGTGCTCACCCCCGAAGACGTCATGGACGGGGTCGCGGAGATGATCCGCGACCTCCAGATCGAGGCCACCTTCCCCGACGGCAGCAAAATGGTCACCCTACGCGACCCCATCCCGGCGATCACCAGAAAAGCACCACTCCTTCACCCCGGCAAGATCGACCACCCGCGCGACGCCGGCCCTGTCGCCTTCAACACCGGCCGCGAGGTCACGACCGTGACGGTCACCAACACCGACGACCGTCCCGTCCAGGTCGGCTCCCACTACCACTTCTACGAGGCGAACGCCCTGCTCGACATCCAACCCGACCGCGACCTCGCCTACGGCAAGCGCCTGAACATCCCCGCCGGCAGCTCGGTGCGCTTCGAACCCAACTGCCCACTGGAGATCGAACTGGTGCCCATCGAAGGCACACGCATCATCGAAGGCCTCAACGGCAAGGTCGGAGGCGAACTCCATGCTTAAGCCCCCGGCACCAGAGCCCGCCCCGCCCGCGCCCCAGCCCTCACGCCACGAACGCCATCAGCCACTCACCCGCGAGCAGTACGCCGACCGGTTCGGCCCCACCACCGGAGACCGCATCCGCCTGGCCGACACCGACCTGCGGATCGAAATCACCGAGGACTGGTGCGGCGGCCCCGGCCACAGCGGAAACGAGATGATCTTCGGCGGCGGCAAGGTGATCCGGGAATCGATGGGCCAATCCTGCGCGCCACGCGACTCCACCCGCTTCGGCGCCCCCGAACCCCCCGACACGGTCATCACCGGCGCGGTCATCCTGGACCACTGGGGCGTGGTCAAAGCCGACATCGCCATCCGCGACGGCCGCATCACCGCACTCGGCAAGGCCTACAACGACGAAACCATGGACCGCCTGCACGACGGGCACACCACCGCCACCGACTTCGTGATCGGCCCGGAAACCGAGGTCATCTCCGGCAACGGCAAGATCCTCACCGCGGGGGGCGTGGACACCCACGTACACTTCATCTGCCCCGAACAGATCCACGAGGCACTGGCCTCCGGAGTCACCACCCTCATCGGCGGCGGCACCGGCCCCGCCGAGGGAAGCACCGCCACCACCGTCACACCGGGCTCCTGGCACATCGCCCGGCTGTTCGCGGCGCTGGACGCCTTCCCGGTCAACATCGGACTGCTCGGCAAAGGCAACACGATGTCCACGGAGTCGCTGCTCAACCAGGTGGAGGCGGGCATCCTGGGCTTCAAGATCCACGAAGACTGGGGCGCGACCCCGGCCGTCCTGCGCCGGTGCCTGCAAGTGTGCCGCACGACCGGCGTCCAACTCGCCCTGCACGCCGACTCCCTCAACGAAGCCGGCACCGTCGACAACACCATCGCCGCCATCGGCGACCACCCCATCCACGTCTTCCACGTCGAAGGCGCGGGCGGCGGCCACGCCCCAGACATGATCAAAATGGCGGGCCTGCCGAACGTCCTCCCCGCCTCCACCAACCCCACCCGGCCCTACACCGTCAACACGGTCAAAGAGCACATCGACATGGTGATGATCTGCCACCACCTCAACCCGATGGTGCGGGAAGATCAGCAATTCGCCGATTCGCGGGTCCGGCCCGCCACGATGGCCGCCGAGGACATCCTGCACGACCTCGGCGCCATCTCCATCATGTCGTCCGACGCCCAGGCCATGGGCCGCATCGGCGAAGTGATCATGCGGACGTGGCAGACAGCCCACGTGATGAAACACCGACGCGGCCCTCTCGAGAACGACCGAAACGGCGCCGACAACCACCGGGCCCGCCGCTACATCGCCAAATACACCATCAACCCGGCCATCGCACACGGCATCGACCACGAGGTCGGCTCAGTCGAGGTGGGCAGGCTGGCCGACCTCGTGTTGTGGGAGCCGAAGTTCTTCGGCGTCAAACCGCACCGAGTGATCAAAGGCGGCCAGATCGCCTACGCCCAGATCGGCGACGCCAACGCCTCCATCACCACGCCACAGCCGATCCTGCCCCGCCCGATGTGGGGGGCCACCGGCCACGCCCCCGCCGCCAACTCCGTCAACTTCGTCACCGCACGGGCCATCGAATCCGGCCTTCCCGGACGGGTCAACACCGACAAAACGTTCAGACCCATCCGCGACACCCGCAAGACCTTCAAAAAGGACATGCGCCACAACGGCGCCACACCCCGCATCGAAGTCGACCCCAACACCTACGAAGTCACGATCGACGAGGAGACCATCGACCACCACCAACCACCGGCCGACCTGCCCATGGCCCAGCGGTACTTCCTGTTCTGACCACCACGAACAAGGACACCCCATGAACCGCGCCGCACTGCTCCTCCTCGCCGACGGCCGCTTCCCCTCCGGCGGGCACGCCCACTCGGGCGGAGCCGAGGCGGCCGTCACCACCGGGCGCGTACACGACGCAGCAAGCCTGCGAGAATTCTGCCGCGGCCGACTGCACACCAACGGCCTCGTCGCAGCCGGACTGGCCGCCGCAGCCGCCACCGGCCACGACCCACTCCTCCTGGAAGAAGCCGCCGACGCCCGCACCCCCACCCCCGCCCAACGGCAGGTCACACGCACACTCGGCCGACAACTCCTGCGCGCCGCCCGCGCCACCTGGCCCTCCCCCGAACTCGACACCCTGGCCGCAGCCCGGCCACGCGGCACACACCAGCCCATCGTCCTCGGCCTGACCGCCCGCGCCGCAGGCCTGACCCCGCAAGACGCCGCCCACGCGGCCGCCTACGACAGCGTCAGCGCCCCCGCCACCGCCACCGTCCGCCTGCTCAGCCTGGACCCCTTCGACGCCACCGCCATCCTCGCCCACCTGACCACCGACCTCGACCACATCGCACAACACGCCACCGACGCCGCGCAACGCCTCCGCACCGAGGGCATCGCAGCCCTGCCCGCACGCTCCGCCCCACTACTCGACATCACCGCCGAACAACACGCCGCCCGCCCGACGCGACTGTTCGCCTCCTGACCCACCCGTTCCACCACAGGAGCACCATGCACCTGCACCACAACCACGAACCCCCCAAAAACCACCCGCACGGCCCCGGCCACTCCCCCTCCCCACACCCCGGCAGCCACCACCGCGCCCTGCGCATCGGACTGGGCGGACCAGTCGGCACCGGCAAGACCGCCACCGTCGCCGCCCTCTGCCGCGCCCTACGCGACGACCTGTCCATCGCCGTCATCACCAACGACATCTACACCCGCGAAGACGCCGAATACCTGCTACGTGAAGCCGTCCTGCCCACCGAACGCATCAGAGCCGTCGAAACCGGCGCCTGCCCCCACACCGCCATCCGCGACGACATCTCCGCCAACCTCGAAGCCGTCGAAGACCTCGAACACCGGCTCGGCCCCCTCGACCTCATCCTCATCGAATCAGGCGGCGACAACCTCACCGCGACCTTCTCCAAAGGCCTGGCCGACGCCCAGATCTTCGTCATCGACGTCGCCGGCGGCGACGACATCCCCCGCAAAGGCGGCCCCGGCATCACCACCTCCGACCTCCTCGTCATCAACAAAACCGACCTCGCCCCACACGTCGGCGCCGACCTGCACACCATGGCCCGCGACGCCAAGGCCCAGCGCGGCGACCTGCCCGTCGCCTTCACCGCCCTCAGAACCGAAGACGGCGTCAAACCCGTGTCCGACTGGCTCCGCCACCGCCTGACCGCCTGGACCACGGCCACCACATGACCCTCACCACCCAGACCGCACCCGGCGAACCCAAACCGCTCGGCGTACATGCCACCGCCCGCATCAAAGCCACCCGAACAGGAAAGACCACCACCCTTCCCCTCCTCCACGGCTCCGGCCCCTTCGACCTGCGCCGCACCCACCCCCACGGCGACCACGCGCGCGTCTGCATCATCGGCGCCATGAACGCCCCCCTCGGCGGCGACCGGCTCCGCATCGAAGCCACCGCCGAAGCGGGCGCCCACCTGCACATCACCACCGCCGCCGCCACCATCGCCCTGCGCGGCCCCACCCCCGGCCACGCCACCTACGACCTGCACCTGACCGCGGCCGACCAGGCAAGTCTGCACTGGCTGCCCCAGCCGCTGATCTCCGCCGCCGGCAGCAACCTCCGCCAAACCTGCACCGTGGAACTGGCCCCCACCGCACGCTTCGTCCTGCGCGAAGAACAGGTCCTCGGCCGCACGGGCGAGATGCCCGGCCGGCTGACCACCCGCCTCACCGTCAGCCGCGACGGCCACCCACTCCTGGACCAGGAGACCCGCTACGGACCGGACGCCCCCGGCTGGGACGGCCCCGCCGTCCTGGCCGGCCACCGCGCCGCCGGCCAGCTCCTCATCGTCGACCCGGCCCTCGACGACCGGCCACCCACCGTCAGGCTGCTGGACGATGACCCGGCGCACGGGCAGGCCGTGCTGACCCCGCTTGCCGGCCCTGCCGTCCTGGTCACCGCCCTCGCCACGGACACGCTGCACCTGAGCCGCCTCCTTGACGCGGCTCAGGCCCTCACCTGAACGTGGAGCTCTCTTGTGGTGGAGTACGGGCGAAGCCCGTGCCTTGTGGGGACAGGAGGTCAGTGAAACCAGCCGGGGCCTTTACATTGTAGATCAGTCGAGGATCTCGACGTAGCCGTCAGTCCCGTGAACGCGGATCCGCTGCCCGTCCCGGATCAGCCGGGTGGCCTGCTCCACGCCCACCACGGCCGGCAGGCCGTACTCCCGCGCGATCACCGCCCCGTGCGTCATGAGGCCGCCCACCTCCGTCACCAGTCCGGCGACGGTGACGAACAGCGGCGTCCAGCTGGGGTCGGTGAAGGCGGTGACCAGGATGTCGCCCTCCTCCAGGTCGGCCCGCGCCATGTCCATGACGACACGGGCACGGCCCTCGACGGACCCGGCCGAGACCGGAAGGCCGACCAGCGCGCCGGGCGGGGCGTCCTCGCTCCGGTACCGGCCCGTGATGACCTCGCCGTCCGACGTGAAGACCCGGGGCGGGGTGAGCGGCTCGTACGAGCGGAACGCCGCACGCCTTTCCAGCACGAGCTCGGCGTCCACCTTGTTGGTGCGCACGACTTCCTGCAGCTCCTCGAACCTGAGGAAGAAGATGTCGTCATTCTCGCGCAGAACGCCGGACGCGACGAGGCGATCGGCTTCCTGCAGCAACGCCTGCTTGTAGGCGAAATAGCGGCGGATCATGCCGTACTTGGGGTATTCCCGGTAGCCGGCGAAGGCGCGGACGCGGTCGATCATCCGCTTGGTCTCCTCCGCCTTCTGCTCCCCGTGGGGCAGGGCGCGCAACCTTGCCAGCAGTTCCTGCTCCTTCCGCTGCGCCTCCTGGCGTCCCTGTTCGAAGCGTCGTTCGCCGGCGCCCGGCTCGAAGTTCTTGATGTTGCCGAGAATGGTGCGCACGAGCATGGCGGGATTCTCGCTCCAGCGCGTTCTGGTGATGTCGATCTCGCCCGCGCAGCGCATGCCGTACTCGTCGAGGTAGGTGCGGATGGCGTCATGCGCCTCCTGCCCGCCGGCCAGCCCGGGCAACTCCCTCAGGAAGGCGTCGCCCTCACGGCCTTCGTCCACGACGCGGTGCAAGAACGCCACGACGTCCGCATGCGGCCGGATCGTGTCAGCGACGTCGAGGAGCGCCAGCCCCATCTCCGACGTGACGTTGTGGGGGACGGACTGCGTGAGCGTGTCGGCCGCGTTCTTCTCGCCCAGCCACGCCTCCAGGCGGTCGTTGAGCCACCAGGCCGCATCGAACCCCGCCATGATCACCTGGTGGCTCCGCGGGTCGAACAGGACCCGCTTCAGCTCCGCGATGTCGTCCAGGATGAAGTCGAGCAGCGCCGGCCCGGACAAACTCCGGATCTTGCCCTGCAGGGTGGCGACGGACTCCTCGTTGTTCCGGATCAGCTGGGCCACGATGGCCGGATCGGCCTCGATCGGTGCGGGTGAGTCACCGGCGGGCGCGGCGCCGGAATCGTCGTCAGGAAGCGAGGGCAGGAAGTCGCCGCGGTCGACGACGCTCTGCAACGCGTCCCTGATGAGCGGGTCGGACCTCCCCAGCCCTTCGATGAGGTTCGCGCGGCCCGAGGGCCTCGCCAGGAGGGGGGCCACGTCGACGAACAACCGTCCGCCCGCCTCGTGCATCGACCGTGGGGTGGTCAGACACCACAGGGAGAGTCCCAGCGGCTTCATCGCGTCGGTCATCATCTGCTGGTGACCGACGGAGACGTAGAGGTGGTTCTCCTGGTCATCGGTCGCGGGAAGGGGGAACAGGGTGGTGATCGGCCGGCTCTGGACGATGTGGAAGTCGTCGCCGGCCAGGCACCACTCGATGTCCTGGGGCCGGCCGAAGTGCTCCTCGACGCGCCGGCCCAACCGCACCAGGCGCACGACCTGCGCCTCCGTCAGGGCCGGCTGCGCCTGCCGCCCCGGATCGGTCGGCGCCTCCCGCGTGCCGCCCCCCGGCGACGCCTGGACGAAGCGCGTCTTGGTGGCGACCTCTGCGGTGACGACCTGATCGTCGCGCACCGTGTAGACGTCCCCGGCGACCAGACCGGACACCAGCGCCTCGCCGAGCCCCCAACCGGCCTCCACGGTGGCGACCCTCCGGTTGGAGGTCACGGGATCCGCCGTGAAGAGGATCCCGGCCGCGTCGGGGAACACCATCTGCTGGACGACCACCGCCATCCGTACCTTCCGGTGGTCGAAGCCGTTACGGCACCGGTAGGTCACCGCCCGCTCGGTGAACAGCGAGGCCCAGCAGCTTCGGACGTGCCGCACGACGGCCTCCACGCCCACGACGTTCAGGTAGGAGTCCTGCTGGCCGGCGAAGGACGCGGTGGGCAGGTCCTCGGCCGTCGCGCTGGAACGCACCGCGTAGGAGGTCCGCTCCCCGAACCGGGCGAGCGCCTCGCTGATCGCCGCCACGAGATCGTCAGGGACCGCGACGCCTTCGACGGCGCGCCGGACATCGGCGCTCAGGGTGCGGATCGCCTCGCGATCGTCCGGGTTCACCCGCGCCAGCAGGTCAAGCTGAGCGTCGATCGACGGGGCCCCGGCCACGACCCGCTCGAAGGCGTCCGTCGTGACGCAGAAGCCGTCCGGCACGCGGACGCCGTCGATTCGCGAGAGCTCGCCCAGGTGCGCCCCCTTCCCTCCGACCTCTGCGATGTTCGTCGCATCGATGTGCTCGAAGCCCATCACGTAACCCAATTTTCCGTGCTCCATCGTTCGTCGGGTGGTTCGCAGTGGGCAAGTATGGAGCACTTTCCGAGGTCTCATGAGGCGCCAGGATCTGCTATAAAGTGAAAGTGGCGGGAGGAGGCTCTCAACCCTCGCCAAGGCCTTGACGCTCAGGCTCGGCCCTCTCTTCCCTTTCAGGGCCCGATGTCCCGCGCAGGCAGCGGAACCGGTCAAGAAGAGTGACGCATCCAGAGCATCTCCAGCCCCAGGACGATGGCGCACAACACCGCCACGGACCCCGGAACGGCCACCGATGCCACGTGGTTCGGGCTGCTCTCGTCCGGCAGGAAAAGGTCCACCCATCCCAAGGCGAGGGCCAGGGCGGTGGAAATCCCGCCGACCCTGGAGGTCCATCCGAACATGCGCGCATGACACGGGCCCGGAGCCGCCGACTCCCTCGACCGCACGTCGATGCTGAAGAAAATCAACAAGACGGCGAGAAACGAGATCAGGGGGACCATCTCGGCCGACGGCATCGGGCGCATGGTGCGGACCATAACCCACCGTCGATTCCCGCCCTTCGCGGTCGCGGGGCGTGTCCGTCAAGGTCATGGCGCTTCGATCCGCACAACTAGGAGCAGCGGCTCGCACCGACCCGACCTTTACCATGTCGCAGGTGACCACCTACGGCGACACCGACGCGTTCGAACATCTCGACTTCTCCGTTCTGCCGCAGCGCCAGCAGCGCATCCTGGCCACGATCCGGGACTGGGTGGTCAGGTACGGTTATCCACCGAGCACACGCGAGATCGGCCGTGCGGTCGGGCTCCGGTCGTCCTCGTCGGTGGCGAAACACCTCAGAAGCCTGGAGGAGCAGGGTTTCCTCCGCCGGGGCACGTCGATGACCCGGCCGATCGACGTGCGTCTGTTCCTGCGGGCCGCGTCGCCGGAACCGGCCGGCGACGTGGTGACCGTGCCCGTGGTCGGGGACATCGCCGCGGGCATCCCCATCCCGGCGGACGAGCACGTGGACGGCACGCTGCTTCTCCCCCGCGACCTCACCGGACGCGGCGACGTGTTCGCCCTCCGGGTGCGGGGCGACTCGATGATCGACGCGGCGATCTGCGACGGCGACATCGTCGTCGTACGGCAGCAGCCCGAGGCTCACTCGGGCCAGATCGTCGCCGCGATGATCGACGGTGAGGCCACCGTCAAGGTGTTCCGCCGGCGCGACGGCCACGTCCGTCTCGAACCACGCAACCCCGCCTACGACATCATCGACGGCGACGATGCCGTCGTGCTGGGCATCGTCGTCTCTGTCGTACGCAGCGTCTGATCCACCGGCCGGCGGCGACGTGCGTGCATTCCCAGCCAGCCCAGGTGGCGTGGCCGGATGCCCGTGACCAAGCGATCAGGACGGGTACGGGCCCCACGCGGCCCGACCCGAGGTGGACGGCTTGCGGCCCAGCTTGCCGGCCCGCACCTGCACGGCGAGGCTGTCGAGGATGACGCGGCTGCTCATCAGGCAGGTCATCTCCGCCCAGTCGTAGGGCGGAGAGCACTCCACGATCTCGATCCCGGCCAGGCCGGGCTCGGAGACGAGCCGTACCAGGTTGAGCGCCTCGCGGGGCAGCAGGCCGCCGGGCTCCGGCCAGCCGGTGCCGGGCACGAACCCGGCATCGATCACGTCGATGTCGAAGGACAGGTAGACCGCCCTGGCATTCTTCCAGGCGATCTCCAGCGCCATCTCGGCGACCTTCTCCACGCCGGCGCGTTCGACGTCTCCCACCGTGATGATCGTGGTGCCCCGCTCCCGGCCCACCTTGACGCCGGCGCGCGGCGATTGCCAGCCGCCGATCCCGATCTGGACGAGGTTGGTGGCCGGGGCGTTCTTGATGTTGGTCGCGTGGAACCAGGGCGTGGTGTGCATGCGCTCGTCGAGGTCGGTCTCCTGGGTGTCCACGTGCCGGTCGAAGTGGATGATGCCGATGTTGCCGTCCACGTGTGGGGTCAGGCCGCGGACGGTGGGGAAGCCGATTGAGTGGTCGCCCCCCAAGACGACCGGGAAGACGCCCTGCGACATCACATGCGACATCGCCTGGCTGATCTGGTCGAAGGACTTCTCCAGGTTGCCGGGGATGGTGAACACGTCGCCGATGTCGACCATGTTGAGCTGCTCGCGCAGGTCCACGCCCAGCTCGTAACAGTACGTGCCGAACAGGCCGGTGCAGCGGCGGATGCCCTGGGGACCGAACCGGGTGCCCGGCCGGTAGGTCGCGCCGGCGTCCAGCGGCACGCCGAACACGGCCACCTCGGCGTCGCCCACGGCGTGGACGTCGTCGACGTACGGGCATTTCAGGAAGGTGCCGGTTTCGCCGGCGAAGTGCGGCAGCTCGCCTCTGGCGAAGGTCGAGATGGTCCGGTCCTCGATCGTGGGGGCGCCCTCCAACCCGTGCGCCAGGCGTTGTTCGATCTCCTCCTGGTGCCTGCGCGTGGGCAACTCGCCCTCGACCCGCTGGGCCCACGCGCCTTCCCGGTCAGTCTGCTCTGCCATGGAACCTCCTCTGCGAGTCAGGGGGAGTGGAGAAGCCGTACCCGGGCAGGAGCAGGTCACACGGGATCAAGATCAAGCGCGGACTCACGCCGAGCCGGTGGGTGAGTTCCCGCGGAGCGTGAGGAGTTTCCGATCGTGCGTGCGGTGGGACAGACCTCGCATGGACCGCATGTGGGACGTGGCGATCGTGGGAGCGGGACCGGCGGGCTCGGCGGCGGCGCTGCGGGCCGTGCAACTGCGTCCCCAGCTGCGGGTGCTCCTGCTCGACAGGGCCGACTTCCCCCGCGACAAGCCGTGCGGTGACGGCATCGCCGCCCACGGGCGCGACGAGCTGGCCCGGCTGGGAGTGCCCGCGCTCATCGACGACTACCGGCCTGCTCCCCGCCTGACCGTGGTCTCGCCGGGCGGCATGCGGGTCTCCGCCGAGGCCGCGCGGCCCAATCACGTGGTGCCGCGCCGGGTGTTCGACGCCCGTCTGGTGGCCGCCGCGCGGGCCAGGGGCGTCGAGGTACGCCGGCACCGCGTCAGGGATCTCGGCTTCGACGGGTCCGGCGTGGTCATCGACGGAGGGCTGCGGGCCCGTACGGTCGTGGCCGCCGACGGGGCCGGCTCGGTCGTGCGCCGCCTGATCGGCCTGCCCGCCGCCGCCGAGAAGCACACCGCCATCGCCGTGCGCGGCTACGCCGACGTGCCCGAGGAGGACGATGTCCAGCTCATCGCCATGCAGAAGGCGGGCTGGCCGGCCTATGCGTGGTCGTTCCCCATCGGCGACGGCACCGCGAACGTCGGCTTCGGCATGCTGCTGCCGAAGCTGCGCGCGGCGGGAGCGCCGGGGCGTCAGGTGCTGCACGGCAGGCTCGCCGAGTTGCTGCCCGGCCGGCACCCCCGCGATCTGCGCGCCCACCACCTTCCGCTCTCGACCGGACGGCCGGCGCCCGGCGCCGGACGGGTGCTGCTCGCCGGTGACGCCGCGGGCCTGATCAACCCGCTCACCGGGGAGGGCATCTACTACGCGCTGCTGTCCGGGCGGCTGGCGGCCGAGGCGGCGGTGGAGTCGCCGGGCGATCCGCTGACGCTGTACCGGAGCAAGCTGCGCGAGGCGCTCGGACGGCATCTGCGCACCACCGACGTGCTGGCCCGCCTGGCCCAGTCCCCCGGTTTCATCGACGCGGCGATCGCGACCGCGGCACACCGCAAGGAGGTGTTCGACCTGCTGGTGGAGGTGGGACTCGGGGCCGGTACGGTGCCCGCCCCGCTCGCGCTGGCCGTGGGGATGCGGTGGCTGCGCGGATCCCTGCGCGCCGGGCGGTGAACGGGCCGGGAACCGTGCGCGTCACGCGGTGAGCGAGGCGCCGCCGGCGATCAGGAGGATCACGTCCACGGCCGCCACGGCGACGGCGGTGACGAACGGCACCCGTGACGACCTGGCCGCCGGCAGCAGCCCCGTGGCCGCGAGGACCGAGGCGGCGGCCACGGCCAGCCAGCCCGCCACGCCGGGCGCGCCTCCGGGGCCGAGGACGAGCAGGCAGGTGGCGGCCAGCAGCGGCACGGGGACCAGAAGCCGTACGCGTGAGGCGCCCATGCGCTGCGGCCAGCCGCGTACGCCGGAGTCCAGGTCACCCGCGATGTCCGGCAGCACGTTGGCCAGGTGTGCGCCCACTCCGAGCAGCGCAGCGGCCAGGACCGCCCACCACGCGGGCCACGGCTCGCCGGGCAGGCCCAGCGTCACGAAGGCCGGGAGCACGCCGAACCCCACGGCGTAGGGCGCCCACGACAGGAGCGTCGCCTTCAGCCCGAAGTCATATCCCCAGGCCGCCAGCACGCCGGCGAGGTGCAGGGCGCCCGCCCGCCAGCCGGAGGCCAGCGACAGCGGGACGCAGCAGGCCAGCGCCACGAGAGCGGCGATCCGGACGGCACGCGCGCTCACCATGCCGCCCGCGACGGGCTTGCCCGTGCGCCCGGCCGCCGCGTCGCGCCCGGCGTCGATCGCGTCGTTGCACCAGCCGATCGAGAGCTGCCCCGCCAGCACGGCGGCGCCCGCCAGCACGCACCCGGCCGCGTCGCGTCCCGCGGCCACGGCCAGCGCCGTGACCAGAGCGGTCACGGCCACGGTCGGGCCGGGGTGGCACGCGAGCACCAGCCCGACGGCCGGCCGTCCCGGCCCGCCGTGCACGACCGCGGCGGCCGCGGGGTCGCGGTCAGTCACAAGGTGATCGTAGTCCGGGCGATGGCCGCCGGGAATTCCCGTGCGGCTCGGCGGCTCCCCTGGCGTGCTCGGGTACGCGTTCGGCGCGAACTCCGCCGTCCCGGCGTGGCTTAAACGACCGGTCGGACGGGAAACGTGCGGGAAGCAGGAGTTGTCGGCTGACGAGGGAGAACTGCATGACCCGTATCGCCGCAGTCCGTTGTGCCTTCCCTCCCCACCGCTACCCGCAGTCCGAGCTCACCGACATGGCCGCCCGCATCTGCCTGCCGGAGAACGGCGACCGGCGCCTCCTCGACCGCCTGCACCGCAGCGCCCGGGTGGACTACCGCAACCTCGCCCTGCCCGTCGAGCAGTACGAGAAGCTCAGCGGCTTCGGCGCCGCCAACGACGCCTTCGTCTCGGTCGCCGTGGACCTGGGGCTCGAAAGCGTGAAGGCCGCCCTGGACGCGGCCGGGCTGGAGCCGGCGGACGTGGACATGATCATGTTCACGTCGGTGACCGGCATCGCCGCGCCGTCCGTCGACGCCCGGCTGGCGGCGGCGCTCGGACTGCGGCCCGACGTCAAGCGGGTGCCCGTCTTCGGCCTGGGCTGCGTGGCCGGAGCGGCGGGCATCGCCAGGGTCCACGACTACCTGCGCGGCTGGCCGGACCACGTGGCCGTGCTGCTGTCGGTGGAGTTGTGCTCGCTCACCGTCCAGCGGGGCGACTCCTCGCCCGCGAACCTGGTCGCCAGCGCATTATTCGGCGACGGCGCGGCCGCGGTGGTGGCCTGCGGCGGCGCGCGCGAGGCGGCCGGTCCCACCGTGGTGGCCACGCGCAGCCACCTGTATCCGGGTTCGGAGCACGTCATGGGCTGGCAGGTGGGCGACACCGGGTTCCGGGTGCTGCTGGACGCGAGCGTCCCGGAGGTGGTGCGGCGGTATCTGGCCGACGACGTGCACGGCTTCCTGGCCGAGCACGGCGTGACGGCCGGGGAGGTGACGGCGTGGGTGTGCCATCCCGGCGGGCCGAAGGTGCTCGAAGCCGTGTCGGACGTGCTCGCCCTGCCCGCGGACGCCCTCGAGGTGACGTGGCGCTCGCTGGCGGCCAACGGCAACCTGTCCTCGTCCTCGGTCCTGCACGTGCTCGGTGACACCCTCGCCACCCGGCGGCCGGAGCCGGGGACCTGGGGACTGATCATCGCCATGGGGCCGGGCTTCTGCTCCGAACTCGTCCTGATCCGCTGGTGACCGTGCCCGTTCCGTGCTCATGACCCGATTGCTGGTGCCTGCTTTATGACCTGGTATCTGCTGCTCGTCGTGCTGGTCGGCCTGGAACGTGTGGCCGAGCTGGTCGTCGCCCGGCGCAACGCCGCGTGGAGCATGGCCCGCGGCGGTGTCGTCTCCGGCCAGGGTCACTATCCGTGGATGGTGGCCCTGCACACGGGGTTGCTCGTCTGCGCGCCGCTGGAGGTCGTGCTGGCGCAGCGGCCCTTCCTGCCCGCGCTCGGCTGGCCGATGCTCGCCCTCGTCGTGGCCGCCCAGGGGCTGCGGTGGTGGTGCATCGCCTCGCTCGGGCCGCGCTGGAACACGCAGGTGATCGTGGTGCCCGGCCTGCCGCTGGTGACGCGCGGCCCCTACCGGTTCCGGTGGCTGCGGCATCCCAATTACGTGGCGGTGGCGGTCGAAGGGCTCGCGCTGCCGCTGGTGCACACGGCCTGGATGACCGCGCTGGCGTTCACGGTGCTCAACGCCGTGCTGATGGTGGTGCGGATCCGCTGCGAGAACGCGGCTCTCACCCTCGCGTCCGAGCGGTGACGGCGTGATCGACGTGCTCGTCGCGGGCGGCGGCCCGGCGGGGCTGGCGACGGCCGTGCACGCGGCGCTGGCCGGGATGGAGGCGGTCGTCGTCGAGCCGCGGGCCGGGCCCGTGGACAAGGCGTGCGGCGAGGGCGTCATGCCGGGCGGGGTGGCGGCGCTGGCGGCGATGGGGGTCGAGGTCGAGGGACACGCGTTCCGCGGCATCCACTACCTCGACGGCCGGCGGGAGGTGCGGGCCGCCTTCGCCGCCGCTCCCGGCCTGGGCGTGCGCCGTACGCACCTGCACGCGGCGCTCGCGCGGCGGGCCGCCGAGCTGGGCGTCACGACGGTCACCGGCAAGATCACCCGCGTTGAGCAGGACCGGGACGGCGTGCGGGCCGCCGGGCTGCGGGCCCGCTGGCTGGTGGCCGCCGACGGGCTGCACTCCCCGCTGCGCCGCTCCCTAGGCCTCGGCCTGCCCCCGCGCGGACCCCGCAGGTACGGCCAGCGCAGGCACTACAGGATCGAGCCGTGGACCGACTTCGTCGAGGTCCACTGGTCGCGCGCCGGCGAAGCCTACGTCACGCCCGTCGCCGGGGACCTGATCGGCGTCGCGATCCTCAGCTCGGTGCGGCGCGGCTACGACGAGCACCTGCGCGACTTCCCCGGCCTGAGCCGCCGCCTGCGCGGCCCGGCCGTCACCGTGGTGCGCGGCGCTGGCCCGCTGCGCCAGGCGGTGCGCGCCCGCCGCTCCGGACGCGTCCTGCTGGTCGGGGACGCCGCCGGCTACGTGGACGCGCTCACCGGCGAGGGTGTCTCGCTGGCCGTGCGCTCGGCCGAAGTGCTGGTCAGGTGCCTGGCCGAGGACCGGCCTGAGGACTACGACGGCGCGTGGCTGCGGCTTTCTCGCACGCACCGGCTGTTGACGGGCGCGCTGGTGCAGGCCGCCCGCCGCCCCGGCACGGCCCGGCTGGTGGTGCCCGCCGCCCGCCGCCTGCCCGGCCTGTTCACGAACATCGTGAGGATTCTCGCCTGACTCGCGTACGCGATCCTCGCGCGGCAGGCGAAGCCACCCACCGCCGCACGGGGGCGGCCGGACGAAGCAGCTGATTTCTTCCGACTTATTGACGTAAATCAACAGACTTCGGCAGACTCTCCGCATGCCGGCCGCTGGGCAGTGGCTGACGCGAGAGGACGTACCGATGACTGATGCCGGAAACGAGCCGCAGGTGAACCGGAGATTCTTGCTGGCCGGAGCCGCTGGAGTGGTGGGGGCGGCGGCGCTGCCCGCGAGCGCGGAGGCCGCGTCGATGCGGAGACACCCGTCCAACTGGCCCGACCCCGAGCCCTACGGCCTCGCCGACACCCGCCCGGACCTGTGGCCGCGCGCCGACAACTCCTTCATCCTGCCGCTGGAGCTGCGCCCCAGGGACGAGGAGCTGGGCCGGGTCTGGATGCGGGACACCTACGTGAACTGCTTCGTGGTCAAAGGCCGTCCGGTCTACGTCGCCACGGGCACCACCCGGGCCGCCGGCCAGAACGGGCCGGCCCCGTGGAACGACGGCATCTTCGTCTGGGTGTCCTCGTCACTGCGAGGGCCGTGGAGGCTGGCGGACACCACGCGCATCCGGCCCGGCGCCGAGAAGGGCAAGGTGTGGTCGCCCGAGTTCGCCGGCGAGAACCGGCCGGGAAGGGTGGTGGTCGCCCCGTGGCAGGAGTACTGGAACGACGAGCAGTTCGGCAAGCGGGCCGCGGCCTGGGCCCCTGAGGTGCACCACTTCCGCGGCACGTGGTACATCGTGGCGTGCATGGGCGACCACTCCCGGAAGGTCGGCTCGTTCATGCTCGTGAGCGAGGGCGGGGTCGAAGGGCCGTACCGGCTCGTGGAGGGCAACCACGACAAGCCCTTCGGCGACTCCTTCATCGGCGGGCCCGGCTTCATCGAGCCCGGCGCGTACCACCACATCGACGGCAGCCTCTACACCGAGGGCGGCGACGCGTGGCTGGTGCTGCACAACCACCTGTACGCCAAGTTCAGGGACGACATGGAGGACATCGTCCCGGTGACCGGCCTCCCGGCGTTCCGGCAGACGCCCTACGCGCCCGAGCCGTACCTCGAAGGCGCGTACGTGTTCAAGCACCACGGCAGGTACTACCTCCTGCACGCCGCCTGGAACCGCAGCTCGGCCAACCCCGACGGCAGCACCCGCTACGCCTACGACCCGCCTGGCGAGGGCCGCGCGCAGTACCACTACGACGCGGTCGTCGCCGTCTCCGACCGCTTCGAGGGGCCGTACTCCGAACGGTGGACCATGGGCGTCGGGGCCGGCCACAACAACATCTTCAAAGACCACGAAGGCCGGCTCTGGGCGACGTTCTTCCGCAACCCGCGCTTCGGCTACTGGTCCGACCCTTCGCGCCGCGACGAGGCCGCCGTACCCGGCGTCGTCCGGCTGGAATGGACCGGCCCGCGAGGCCGCCGCCTGTACGTCCGCCGCCGCGACCACGGCTGAGATCCGGTTTCCGCCGCTCCGCGGCCCAGACCCGCCCCCGCGGCCGGCCGCGGGGGCGGATTCCGGAGAGCGGCCGTCATGCGGGATTCTCTGACGGCTGCAGGACGCAGAACTCGTTGCCGTCGGGATCAGTGAACACGTGCCAGGCCAGGCCGCCTTCCACGACGAGATCGCCGGTGACGCGCCGCCCTCCCAGGGCCACCACCCTGGCCGCCTCCGCCTCCAGGTCAGGCACCCGCAGATCCAGATGCACCCGGTTCTTGGCCGCCTTCGGCTCGGGAACCTGCTGCAACAGCAGCTCGACGCCGTTGCCTTCTGGAGGCAGGAGCCGGCGATAGTGCCCGACCGAGCTCGCCTCAGCGGTGTAGCCCAGGACTCCGCACCAGAACGCCGCCGGCCGGTCGAGATCGGCGCAGTCCAGGACCACCACGAGGACGACATCGTCTCGCCCGCCGAAACGAGCCGGTCCATCGGTCATGGCGACACGCTACGCCAGCGCCGGACCCGAACGTCTAGGGACGGGCACCGCCGGCGGTGATCAGAGTCTTGCCGAACACGGTGCGGCTCTCGATCGCGGCGTGGGCCGCCCCGGCCTGGTCGAGCGGGAACGTCTGCCCGATGGCCGGCGCGATCACGCCCGCGGCCACCTCGCGCAGCGCCTGCTCGATGTAGCGCGTACGGTCGTGGTCGGCGAGTTGCGCCACTTCGATGCCGGTCACCGAGAGGTTCAACGCGTCGGCCACCCGCCGTTCGACGCTCGAGAAACGACCGCCGGCCGCGCCGTGCGCGGAGAACCGCCCGCCACGGGCGAGCAGCGTCGAGGCGGCTTCGCCGAGCGGAGCGCCGATGTTGTCCAGCACGACATCGGCGCCGTGCCCGCCGAACACCGCCCGAGCCTGGTCGACCCAGTCCCGCTGATCCACGTCGATCAGCGCGTCGGCGCCGTACTGCTCAAGCCGCGCCAGCTTCGCGCCGCGGGCGACCGCGACCACCTTCGCCGCGCGGGCGCGGGCGAGTTGCACGCACAACGCTCCCAGGCCCCCGCTGGCTCCGACCACCAGCACCTCGTCCCGTCGGCCCACTTTCGTGGCGTCGAACAGGGCCAGGGCGGTCGTCGCGTCGTGCACCAGGGCCGCGGCCACCGCGAGGTCGACGGTGTAGGGCACCGTCACCGCCGCCTCGGCGGCGGCCACCGCGCGGTCGGCGTAACCGTTCTCCGCTCCGCGGATGCCGGCCACGACTCTTCGGCCGAGCAGGTCCTGGCGCACGTCCTCGCCGACCTGGAGAACCCGGCCGGCGACCCCGCCTCCGGGCACGTACGGCGGGCGCATCGGCCAGTAGTCCTGCGCCGTCCCCGAGCGCACCACCGTCTCCAGGAGCAGGGTGTCGATCATCTCCACGCCGATCAGAACCTCTCCGGCGCCCGGCACCGGATCGGGCATCTCGACCAGTTCGAAGACCTCCGGCCCGCCGAACCTCGTCACCATCGCCGCTCGCATCACGACACTCCGTTCTGTCAGTTGTCGGAGCAGGGACCTGCCGGCCCCTGCTCCGGGCCACGACCGGGACGCTAGAACCTCAACCATGGTTGACGTCAAGCCGCGGAGGGCGTCATGACCGGGAGCGGCGAGTTCCCCCTTGCCGGTCCCGCGCCACACGTGCCATGCTCACTGTTATAGAACTCATCCAAGAGTTATAGAACGAGGTGAGTACGGGATGCGATACGTGTCGTCAGGACGGGAGCCCGTCCCATCGACGGGGACGATGGGCGAGCCGGGGGCGCGGGGCCGGTTCGGCGCGTTCGGCGGGCGGTACGCGCCGGAGTCGCTGGTGGAGGCGTGCCGCGAGGTGGAGGAGGCGTTCCGGGAGGCGTGGGCGGACCCGGGGTTCCGCGGCGACCTGGCGGAACTGCTCGCCCTGAACGCCGGACGTCCGACCCCGCTCACACCGGCCCGGCGGCTGTCGCGGGCGCTGGGCGTGCAGCTGTACCTCAAGCGCGAGGACCTCGCCCACACCGGATCGCACAAGATCAACAACGTGCTGAGCCAGGCCCTCCTCGCCGCGCGGATGGGACGGCGCAGGCTGATCGCCGAGACGGGGGCGGGCCAGCACGGGGTGGCCACCGCGACCGCCGCCGCGCTGCTCGGGCTGGAGGCCACGGTGTTCATGGGCGAGCGCGACATCGAGCGGCAGGCACTGAACGTCTTCCGGATGCGCATGCTGGGCGCCGAGGTGGTCCCGGTGACCACGGGCAGCCGCACCCTCAAGGACGCGACCAGCCAGGCCATGCGACACTGGGTGGGCGTCACGGGCGACTCCCACTACTGCGTCGGCTCGGTCATCGGACCGGATCCGTACCCGTGGATGGTCAGGGAGTTCCAGCGGGTCATCGGCGAGGAGGCCCGCGGGCAGTGCGCGGCCGAGCTGCGGACCGGCGTGCCGGACCTCGTGGTCGCGTGCGTGGGCGGCGGCTCCAACGCGGCCGGCACGTTCGCCGGATTCGCCGACACCCCGGCGCGCCTGGTCGGCGTCGAGGCGGAGGGCGGCGCCGGAGCGGCCCGCGGCCGGCCCGGCGTCCTGCACGGCTGCCGCTCGCTGTTCCTGCAGGACGACGACGGGCAGATCACCCCGGCGCACTCCATCGCCGCCGGGCTCGACTACCCGGGGGTCGGCCCCGAGCACGCCCACCTCCGCGATCTAGGCCGGGCCCGGTACGTCACGGTGACCGACGACGAGGCCGCCGGCGCGGCGGTGCGCCTGGCGCGCACCGAGGGCATCGTCCCCGCGCTCGAATCGGCGCACGCCCTGGCCTGGGTGATCCGGGCCGCGGGCGGCGGGGAGCTGCCCGCCGGGTCGACGGTGCTGATGACGCTGTCCGGCCGGGGCGACAAGGACACCTCCACGCTGAAGGAGCTGGTATGACGAACCCCACCCTGGCCGCGAGCACGGTCGAACACCACCTGCGTGCCCGCCGGGACGCCGGCCGCGGCCTGCTCATGCCGTACGTCACCGGGGAGATCACGCCCGGCTGGACGGACTACCTGCGGGCGTTCGCCGCCGCCGGCGCGGACGCGATCGAGGTCGGCCTGCCCTTCTCCGACCCCACGCTGGACGGCGTCACCATCCAGCAGGCGAACGACACGGCGCTGGCCCGGGGGGCGAGCACCCGCCGGATCCTCGCCGGCCTGGCCGGAGTCCCGGATCTGGGCGTGCCCCTGGTCGCCAGCACCTACTACAACCTGGTGCTGCACGACGGGGGCGAGGCGTTCTGCGCCGCGCTGCGCCGGGCCGGCGTCAGCGGTCTGATCGTGCCCGACCTGCCGGTGCACGAGGCGGACGAGCTGACCGAGGTGGCCGCCGCCGCCGGGATCGAGCTGGTCCTGCTGGCGTCGCCGGCCACGCCGGAGCCGAGGTTGCAGGAGATCTCGCGCCGCAGCCGCGGATTCGTCTACGCGGTGTCGCTGATGGGCACCACCGGCGAGCGGGCCGGACTCGCCGGCTCGGCGGCGGAGCTCGCCGCGCGGATCAGGCGGGGCACCGACCGGCCGGTCTTGCTAGGATTTGGCATTTCCACGCCCGACCAGGCGCGGGAAGCCGGCCGGCACGCCGACGGCGTGGTGGTCGGCGCCGCGGTCATGCGGCGGGTGCTCGACGGGGCGGGTCCGGACGATCTGCTGGCCTTCCTCGCGACCCTGCGGCGGGCCCTCGACCAGGAGTGACGCACCACGATGACCCCCGACGCCGGGCACGAGGCGAGATACCGCGCCATCGCCGCCGACCTCGCCGCGAAGATCCGGTCGGGACACTACGCACCCGGAGAGGCCCTGCCGCCGCAGCGGGAGCTGAGCGCCTCCTACGGGGTGACTCTCATGACGCTGCGCCAGGCGTTGCGGGAGCTCAGCGACGAGAGGCTGATCGTGCAGCGGCCCGGCAAGGGCACGTACGTGGCCCCGCCCCATCTGGCGTACCAGCTCGGCTCGCTCCGCAGCCTGGCCGACGATCTGCGCGAGCAGGGCCACGACGTGCGCACCGTGGTGGCCAGGCTGGCGATGCGCCGGGCCCCGGCCCCGATCGCCGCGGAGCTGCGGCTGCGTCCCGGCGACACCGCCCTGCGGCTGGAACGGGTGCGCGAGTTCGCCGGCCGTCCCGCCGTCCACCAGGTGTCCTGGGTCCGCCGGCCGGTGGCCGACCAGATCCGCGACCGCGACTTCACCGCCGTCTCCCTCTACACCGCCCTCGCCGACGCGGGAGTGGCGGTCGCCCGGGCGTCGGAGGTGGTCCGGCCGGACCTGCTCGGCCCCGCCGCCGCCCGCCGCCTCCACGAGCCCGAGGGCAGCCCCGTGCTCGTCAGCACCCGGATCACCTACACGCCTGAAGCCGTTCCCCTGGTGTCCGACCATGCCACCATCCTGGGCACCATGATGGAGATCCGCACCGAACGCGCCGCCACCGGCCTGTCCCTGTCCTGGCGCGCCACCAGCTAGACCTGGCAGGAGCCGGTGCACGCGGATAGGGTCCGATGCTGTGGGGCGATCGAGGGCCGGGTCCGGGCCGGCCGAGGACCTGCTGATCGAGCTCGACCGCGACGCCGGGGTGCCCCTGCACCGGCAGATCGAGGCGTCCATCCGGGCGAGCGTCCGGGCCGGCCGGCTGCGGGCGGGCGCGTCGCTGCCGCCGACCCGCACCCTCGCGGCCTGCCTCGGGGTTTCCCGCGGGGTGGTCGTGGAGGCCTACCAGCAACTCGTGGCCGAGGGCTACCTCGCCAGCCGGTCGGGCGGCTACACCCAGGTCGCCGCGTCGATGCCGCCCGCCGCCGGTGCGCGCACCGCGGCGTCGACGGCGCGGCCGGCCGCGCGTGGCGCCGGCATCAGGGTCGACTTCGGGTACGGGCGCACCGACGTGTCGCAGTTCCCGCGGGCCGCCTGGTTGCGCTCGGTTCGTGCCGTGCTCACCACCGCGCCCAACGACCGGTTCGCCTACCTCGACGGGCGTGGCGTGCCCGAACTGCACGAGGCCCTGTGCGACTACCTCAACCGGGTGCGCGGCACGGCCGCCGTCCCCGGTAACGTGGTGATCTGCAACGGCTACGGGCAGGGCGTCGGGCTGCTCATCCAGGTGCTCGTCCAGCGCGGCGCCAGGCGCATCGCCCTGGAGGACCCGTCGTCCAACGACGACGCCCGGGTGCTGGCCGGCGCCGCCGGCCTGGACGTGGTCGGCGTCCCGGTGGGCCCGGACGGCGTCCAGGTCGATGCGCTCCAGCGGGCCGACGCCGATGCGGTCGTGCTCACGCCGTCGCACCAGTGGCCCACCGGAGGGGTGTTGTCGGCCGCGGCGAGGGCAGCGGTGATCCGCTGGGCGAAGCGTCGCGGCGCGATGGTGGTCGAGGACGACTACGACGCCGAATACCGCTACGACCGGTCGCCGGTGGGCGCCATGCAGGGCCTGGCGCCCGATCATGTCGTCTACTGCGGCACGGCCAGCAAGACGCTCGCGCCGGGGCTGCGGCTCGGCTGGCTGGTGGTGCCTCCCCGGCTGGTCGCCGACGTCACCGCGGCGAAGGTGCTCGCCGACCGCGGTTCACCGGTCATCGACCAGTTGACGTTCGCCGACTTCCTGGCGCGCGGCGAGTTCGACCGCCACCTGCGCCGGATGCGTCCGGTGTACCGCCGCCGCCGTGACGCGCTGCTGGACGCCCTGCGCACCCACCTGCCCGATCTGGAGCCGGCCGGGGTCGCCGCCGGGCAGCATGTGGTCGCCTGGCTCCCGCCCGGCCTCGACGAGACGGCGGTGGTGACGGCCGCCGCCCGGCACGGGCTCGGCATCCGCGGCGTCGGCCCGTACCGGATCTCCGGCGGCGGACCGGGTGGCCTCATCTTCGGCTACGCCATCCTCGGCGAGAGCGCCATCGCCGAGGGGGTCGCGCTGCTGGCGATGGCCGTCCGGGAGGTACGCGGGGCCTGACCCGCCGCGCCGGCGGCCCGTCCAGGGCATGCGCATCAGTCCGCCGGGCGGATGTTCTGGTTCAGGTGGAAGACGTTGGCCGGGTCGTACGCGGTCTTCACCGCGGTCAGCCGGGCCAGCTTCGCGGCCGAGTACGCCCGCCGGATGCCGCGCCGCCCGTCGGCCATCTCGTCGGCGGTCAACGAGTTGACGTACACCCCGCTCGCGTACGGTTCGAGTGCGGCGCCGGCGTCGCGGGCGGCGCCCATCCTGGCGTCGTCCTCGGCCGGGTCGGTCCAGCGGGAACCGGCGCCGAACTCGAACATCGTGCCGCGGTGGCTGAACGCCGCGTCCGCCTCCGGGACGTCGTCGATCGCGCCGCCGTGCGCCTGCAGGCCGACGCCCGGCAGGTACGGGCTCGCGCTCAGGTCGGCGCCGCCGCGCAGCAGGAACGCCTCGATCGCCGCGGTGGGGAATCGCCGCAGGTAGTGGCCCTTGGAGTAGCGGCGGTAGGCGTGTCCGCCGGTGGAGTCGTCGCGTCGCTGGAGTTCGAGGTACGACGGCGTGGTGACGCGCGACGCGACGGGACGCCCGAGCGCCCGCATCGCGGGCAGCAGCCGGCGGCCCTCGGCCGGATCCCCGGCCCACACGAACCCCAGCGTGGCGATCGGGCCGGCGGGACCGCCGGCGACGCCGGCGGTGAACGTCGCCTGCCGGGGCGCGACGGCGTTCAGGTCACGCCAGCCCTCGATGGCCGGGACGGCGTCCTCTGCGCGGAAGTCGAACTCGGCGACCAGCGCACGCGTGCCGGTGCGATGCAGCCGGAACTCGAACTCGGTGACGATGCCGAAGTTGCCGCCGCCGCCGCGCAGGCCCCAGAACAGGTCGGGGTTCTGCTCGCGGCTCGCGGTCACCACGTCCCCCTCGGCGGTGACCATCGTGTAGGAGACGACGTTGTCGCAGGCCAGGCCGTGCTGGCGGGCCAGCCAGCCCATGCCGCCGCCGAGCGTGAGCCCGCCGACGCCGGTGTGCGAGACGTTGCCGGCGGTGGTGGCCAGGCCGTGCGCCTGGGCCGCCCGGTCCAGCGCGCCGAGCAGCGCGCCGCCCTGCACCCGGGCCCGGCGACGGGCCGGGTCGATCCGCACGCCGCCCATCGGCGTCAGGTCGATCATGAGGCCACCGTCGGGAACGGCGAAACCGGCGACGTTGTGGCCGCCGCAGCGCACGCCGATCTCGAGGTCCAGTTCCCGGGCCCGCCGCACGGCGGCGACCACGTCGGCCACGCCGGCCGCACGGAGGATCATGCGTGGCCGCCGGTCGACCATGGCGTTCCAGACTGTCCGGGCGGTGTCGTAGCCGGCGTCGCCAGGTGTGAGGAGCCCGCCGTCGAAGCGGGTCGCTGTCGTTGTCATGCCCCTCAGGCTGACAGGAATTGGTACCCGCGATAAGGGCCGATTTTTCAGGGCATTTCAGGACCAATTCCGCGAGGAGGACCCCCTCCGATCAGGAGACCTGGCGGGCCGGGGTGCAGTCGGGACCGTCGCGCCACAGCGTGCCGGCGGAGCCCGCGGCGAGATGGTCGGCGTACAGCGCGACCTTTGCCTGGATCACGTCCAGCGCCTCCTGCAGGTCGGCTACCTGTTGCCGCACCCTGGCCTCGTGCAGGCGCAGGATCTCGAACCGTTCCGTCTCGGTGCCCGCGCCCTTCCTGACCAGTTCGGCGTACCGGCGGATGTCCGACAGAGGCATCCCCGAGGAGCGCAGCTTCGCGCAGACCCGCAACCACCCGACTTCCTGCTCGGTGAACACCCGCCGCCCCGCGGCGTTGCGGCGCACCGCGTGGACGAACAGGCCCTCCTGCTCGTAGAAGCGCAACGTGTGCGTCGTCAGGCCGGTCAGCGCGCTGACTTCGCCGATGCTCAACATCGTTTCCGCAGCAGCCGTCATGGGCCCAGTGTACGCGTTTGACTTCGAGTAGACTCGAACTCGTACCGTCGGTGCGACACGCTGACGGAAGGAAAGAGCCCATGTCCAGAACGTGGTTCATCACCGGCACGTCCTCAGGTTTCGGCCGGCTCCTCACCGAGCGGCTGCTGGCGCGGGGCGATCGGGTCGCCGCGACGCTTCGCCGGCCGGAGGCTCTCGACGACCTTCGCGCCGCCCACGGCGAGCGTCTCTGGGTGGCCCGGCTCGACGTCACCGACGCGGCCCGGGTCCGGCACGTCGTGGACGAGGCGTTCGCGGCCCTCGGCACGATCGACGTGGTGGTCAACAACGCCGGGTTCGGCGTCTTCGCCTCGGTCGAGGAGGCCGCCGACGAGCAGATCCGGCAGGTGATCGAGACGAACCTGCTCGGTTCGATCCACGTGATCCGGGCCGCGCTGCCGCACCTGCGCGCCCAAGGACACGGCCGCATCCTGCAGGTCTCCACCGCGGGCGGGCAGACCACGTACCCGAACTTCGGCTACTACCACGCCTCCAAGTGGGGCATCGAGGGTTTCTGCGAGACCGTCGCTCGCGAGATCGAGCCGTTCGGCATCGGCCTGACCATCGTCGAGCCCGGCGCGACACCGACCGGATTCGGCGGCGCGCTGGCCACCGCGCCGCCCATGGCCGAGTACGACCAGACACCCGCGGGTGACACCAGACGAGCCCTCGCGGACGGCACCTTCCCCCTGGACAACGACCCGGAGAAGATCGCCCGCGCGATGATCGACCTGGTGGACAGCCGCGAGGTCCCCTTGCGGCTGCCGCTCGGATCCGACACCTACCGCCACGTGCGGGAGTCCCTCGTGGCGCGCCTCGCCGAACACGACGCGCACCGGGAGGTCGCCCTGTCAGTCGTCCGTGACGACCTGGTGGCGTCGGGGTGACGTCGGGCTCGGCGGGCGTCCCTCACCCCGCGCCGCTACCCGCCGCCCTCGTGGCGTGAGCCGGGCCGGAACTCCGCGGTGAGGTGGGCCGTCAAGCGCGCCGGCGCGTCCTCCTGAAGGAGGTGACCGGCCCCCTCGATCCAGTGGAGCTCGGCGTGCGGGATCCTCTCGCGCAACCACTGGGCGTGCTCCGGGGGAAGGATGCGATCCTCACGGCCCCAGATGAGGCGCACCGGCACCGGGATCCCGCCCAGCAGCTGCTCGTAGCCGGCCGTGTCCGCCTGCCTGATCTGGCTGTACTGGCGGTAGAACGCGGCCTGCCCCTGAGCGCCCCGCCACGGCGCCAGGAAGGCGTCGAGGACCCCTGGCCGGAAGCCGGCATGCGTGGCGTGGCGCAGGTGGCTGGCCACCAGGGCCTCATGGGCGTAACCGGGAAGCTGCTCGAAGACCTCCGCCTGCCTGAGGATGAGCTGGAAGAGTCCTCTCTCCCACTGGCCGCCGCTCACCGCGTCGAAGAGGGTGAGATCCCCGAAGTCCGCTCCTTCCAGCAGCAGGGCCCGCAACGCGACCGCGCCGCCGATGTCGTGGGCGACCACGCTCGGGCGGGACACCCTCCAGTGGTCCAGCAGCCGCCGGAAGTTCCTGGCATGAGCCGCGAGGCCGAGGTCCTGGCCCTCGTGCTGGTCCGACCGGCCGAACCCGAGATGGTCGAAGACGAAGACCTTACGGGTGAGAGCCAGCGCCGGCGCGACATCCCGCCACAGGAAGGACGAGTACGGGGTGCCGTGCACGAGCACGACGGGGTCGCCGCGGCCCATGACCGCCCATCGTATGGTCCCGTCGGGCGTGTCGAATGTTTCGCGCAGCGTCCAGTCCACGGCCGTCCTCCTGTTCCGTCGTCTCCCCCCTCTCCCCGGCGACCGCGCCGTCATGCCGGACCGCCGCCTCCCCCCCTCGTCCGGGACGCAGGTCGTCACGTACGTGTCGCCCGGCCGTGGGCCAGGTCCTGGAGGCCGACCACGCGCAGCAGTTCCAGCCGCTCGTAGGCCCTGCTGCCCGGACGGGCGGAGTAGATGATCAGTCGCTGATCGTGCTCCGGGTTCGCCAGCACCTCGCAGTCCAGCTCCAGCAGGCCCACGACCGGGTGCAGGTAACGCTTGACGTCGGCGCGGCGCACGGCCACGTGGTGGCTGTCCCACAGCGTCGCGAACTCCTCGCTGCGGGCGCGGAGCCGGCGTACGAGCCCGGCCAGCCGCGCGTCGTCCTGGCGGCGGGCGAGCGTGGCACGCAGATCCGCCACCGCCGTGCGGGCGGCACGCTCACGGTCCTCGGCCGGGAAGAGCTCCCGCGCGGCCGGGTCCGTGAAGAAGCGCCACGCGATGTTGCGGTCCGCCTCTGGGAGGGCGGAGGCGTCGCCGTGCAGCGCCTTGGCCATCGCGTTCTGGGCGGGGATGTCGCCGCGGTCGCTCAGCACCTGGGCGGGAGTGTCGGTCAGCCGGTCGAGGACGAGAAGCAGGCCGGGACGTACGTGCTCCGTGGCCGGCCGGTTGTTGCGCGGCGGCTCCTCGCCGGCCAGGTGGAAGAGGTGGTCGCGTTCGTCGCCGGTCAGTCGCAGCGCGCGGGCGACGGCGGCGAGCATCTGGCGGGACGGGCGCGAGCCCCTGGCCTGCTCAAGCCGCGTGTAGTGGTCGGTGGACATGCCCGCCAGCTGTGCCACTTCCTCGCGGCGCAGTCCGGGGGTGCGGCGCCGCGCGCCCTGCGACAGCCCGACGTCGGCAGGGGCGAGGCGGGTACGGCAGCGGCGCAGGAAGTCGGCAAGTTCGGTTCTGTCCACGCTTCCACCATGCCCGGTACGCCGTGGCGCAGCCAGGGACGGCCCGTCCCCGGACAAGGGCGTCTCTCCCGCCGCCGCCCGTACCGCCGCACGCTGGGAACCGGCACGCCCCGGAGGGGTGCCCCACGTTCATTCACGGAGAAGGGCATATCTCGCCATGCACTACCGCACGCTCGGCCGGACCGGGATCAAGGTCAGCCCCTATGCGCTCGGCGCCTTGATGTTCGCCACGTCCGTCGGCAACCCCGACCCCGGCGACTCGGCCCGCATCATCCACAAGGCGCTGGACGCGGGGATCAACGTCATCGACACCGCCGACGCCTACGGCGACTCCGAAGAGGTCGTCGGCAAGGCGCTCAAGGGGCGACGGGACAATGTCGTCCTCGCGACCAAGGTGAGCCGCCCGATGGGCGACGACCCCAACCAGCAGGGCGCCTCGCGGCGCTGGATCATGACCGCGGTCGAGAACTCGCTGCGCCGCCTGCAGACCGACCACATCGACCTCTACCAGATCCAGCGGCCCGACCCCGCCACCGACATCGAGGAGACGCTGTCCGCGCTCTCCGACCTGATCCGCAGCGGGAAGGTCCGCGCGATCGGCACGTCCACGATGCCGGCGTCCGACATCGTCGAAGCCCAGTGGGCCGGCGAGCGGCGCGCTCTGGCGCGCTTCCACACCGAGCAGCCGCCGTACTCCCTGCTCGACCGCGGCATCGAACGCGAGGTACTGCCGGTCGCCCAGCGCCACGGGATGGGCACGCTGGTGTGGGGGTCGCTCGGGCAAGGGCTGCTCACGGGGCGCGTCCGCAAGGGCCGGCCGAACGAGCTCCGCCGCGCCGGCTTCTTCCGGCACCTCAACGACGAGCGCCGGCTCGACGTCGTCGAACGGTTCGTCTCGCTCGCCGGGGAGGCGGGCCTGCCGATGACCCACCTCGCCATGGCGTTCGCGATCGTTCATCCCGGGGTGACCAGCGCGATCGTCGGGCCGCGCACGATGAGCCACCTCGACGACCTTCTCGCCGGCGTCGACGTGGCACTCAGCGACGACATCCTCGACCGGATCGACGAGATCGTCCCGCCGGGCGCCGACGTCGGCGCGCTCGACCAGGTCCACGTGCCGCCGGCTCTCCAGCAGGCGGGCCTTCGCCGCCGGCCCGTCAACGACCGCGCCGCTGCCTGACGGGCCCCGCTCCCGCTACCGGCGCTCGAGGTGGGCGACCAGGTCGTCGAGGGCACGGCCGAGGGCTTCGGCGTTGGCGGCGGTGAACCACGTGGTGCGGATGCGTTCGTTGTTCCCCCTCGGGGTCTCGTGGTCGCCCGCGAGCTGGTGCAGGGAACGGGACTCGTCGCTCAGGGCACGCCCGACGCCCTGGAAGAGGCTGCGCACGTAGCGGTCCGCGACGTCGGAGGGGACGCCGCGGCCGACGGCCCACGACGTGAGCGTGGCGACGTACCAGTAGTGGGTGGTGAGCGTTCCGGTCAGCGCGGAGAAGACGTTGAAGGCCGCCTCGTCCTCGACCGGGAGAACCCCGCCCAGGTGGTCGAAGAGAGAGTCGACCACCGGGTGCGACGGGCACGTCACCGTGACGGAGGCGCGCTCGCGGATGGCGGGCAGGGGAATGGCCCGCACCAAGGGGGCGTCGGTGGCGAGCATCCGGCGCAGGTCGTCGTTCCCGACGCCGGTCATCACGTTGACCACGATCTTGTCGTCGTCCACCCTCAGCCCGGCCAGCGCCTCGGACCGGTCATGAGGGCGTACGGCGATGATCACCAGCTCCGAACGGTCCACCACCGCCTGGTTGGCGGCGCACACCTGCACACCCTCGTAGCGCTCGGACAGCTCCGCGGCCGTACGGGCTCCCCGAGGAGAGAGGAACACCTCCAAGGAGGTGTCACCTCCGTCACACAGTCCCGTCACGATGGCTCGGCCGATCTCGCCGACGCCGATGATGCCGACGCGCTTCACGTTCACGGTGTCCTCCCCGAAGTCCTTGGTCACCTGTGGTCCTTGGTCACCGTGCCCTCCTGCCGGCGGCGGTGACGGTCGGTCCATCATCGCGTGCTCGGCCGGAGTGCGGGGAAGCGCCTTCGGCGACCGCGGGACGTGGCTGTCAGGCGTCCGCGGCCGGCGCGCGCCCTGGCCAGTCCAGCTTGACGGCCTGCTTGACGAAGACGATGCCGTCGATCGTGCCGAGCTGGGCCTGGTCGAGAGGGAAATAGGCGAAATCGCGGGAAACGCGCTTGGCAGGCTCGGTGACGGCCTCGGCCAGGCGGCGGGCGTCGATGAGAGCCTGATCCCACGGGAGGGTGGACAGGACGCCCTCGGCGGTGTCCGGGTGCGGGGCGTCGTCGCCGACCACGCCGAAGGCCGAGGCCAGGAAGGCGTACCGGTCACCAAGGTGCTTCGCGGTGATCGCCCCCGCGCTCCACCACTCCAGCACCTGGTCGCCGAACGGCATGAGGCTCTTGTTCCGCTGCAGGTGGAGGTTGCTGGCGAAGACCAGGGCCGGGCCGCGCTCGGCGACGGCGCTCAGGTTGGCGGCCATCATCGCGTCCCGCAGGGCCGACAGCCGGGTCCACCGTGCGGGGGAGGCGTCGGCCAGCCAGTAGTGGTAGCGGAGCAGGCCGGTGGCGGTGCGCGCGTACAGCGCCGCCCGCTCCCACTCCTCCGCGCCCAGCCGGGGCGCCTGCGTGTCGAGCAGCGCCACCAGGTCGTCGGCGATCAGGCGCAGCCGCTGGGCGTCGGCGGACCGGCCGATCGACTGGGACGGATCCATGGCCGAGGCCTCGTTCGCCCACCGCTCGTCCGGGCCCAGCAGCGCGTCGAGGGTTTCCCTGGTGCAGGGCAGCGGGCCGTCGAGGAGGGCGTACAGGGCGGTGAGCGCCTGGCGCGGGCTCGCCGCCCAGTACTCCAGAGGACCGTCGAAGCCGTGGAACCGGAGCTTTTCGTCATGCTCCTCGTTGTACGCCCGCATCCAGCACACGAGCTCGCGGTTGGCCGCGAACGTGCCGAAGTTGTGGCTGAAGCCGCGTTCCATGACGTCGTCGAGCGTGCCCGCGCCCGTCACGACATACTCGTCGACCACGAGGCCCATGAGACAGTCGCTCTCGATGGCGAACGACCGGTAGCCCTCGTGCTCGACCAGGTGCCGGAAGATCTCGTTGCGCGCCTCGCCGAGCTCTCCCACGAAGTGCCTGGCCTCGCCCAGGCCGAGCAGGAGGGGCTGGGCGGGCAACGACCGGAGGAACGCCGAGACGCCCGCGCCGTCGAGCGGCCGGGCGATGTCCTTGATATCCATATGTTCAACGGTATCGTTGAACATTCAGTGTAGACTTTTCCCCGCAGAATTCCCGCTCCGTCGCGAAAAACTCTCAATCGGTGGTGTATCCATGAGGGCGGTGGACCTGGCGCGCGAGCACGGCCTGTCCACGCAGGCGGTCAGGAACTACGAGGAGGCCGGCATCCTGCCCGCCGCCGAACGCACCGCCCACGGCTACCGCACCTATACGCCGCTGCACGCCCAAGCGCTGCGCGCGTTCCTCGCCCTGGCGCCCGCGCACGGCCACCAGACGGCCACGTCGATCATGCGGGCGGTCAACCGGGACGCCACCGAGGACGCGCTGCGGCTCATCGACGAGAGCCACGGCCAGCTCCTCGACGACCGGCGCACCCTCCATGCCGTCGAAGCCGCGCTCCGCGATCTGGCGCCCGTGCCTCAGGAGCGCGGCGACACGTTCATCGGCCCGCTGGCCAGGAGGCTCGGCATCCGCCCCGCCACCCTGCGCAAATGGGAGAAAACCGGGCTGGTCCGGCCGCGCCGCGATCCGCAGACGGGCTACCGGGTCTACAGCGCGGCCGACGTACGGGACGTCCGGCTGGCCCACCAGCTGCGGCGGGGCGGCTACCTGCTGGAGCAGATCGCGCCGCTGATCGCTCAGGTGCGCTCCGCCGGAGGCGTCGCCCCGCTGGAGTCGACCCTGCGCGACTGGCAGGCCCGCCTGTCCTCCCGGGGCCGCGCCATGGTCAAGGGCGCCGCCGCGCTGGACGCGTACCTCCGGGCCCGCGAACCCTGAGCCGCGTCACCAGCAGCTCATCGTGACGGAGAATGCTCACGGTCTGGCGGCTTATCCGGTAAGTGACATTCCGTGAACACAAACAGAATTTCGCGATTATATCTGGATTCAGATGTACATCAAAGAGGTTTTATGGGTTTACATAAACGGTTTCCGTTTCTAACATCGCGGTTATGGGAGCGCTCCCAAACGCCGATCCGGCGATGAGACCGCAGCTACGCGACGACGTACGGTTCGTCGAATGCCCCGACGGTGCTTACGTGCACAGCGACTACGGTGCGTGCACACTGCGAGGGCGGCAGGCGTACGCCTGGCTGGCCAGGCTGGCACCCGCACTGACCGGCCGCCACACCCTGGCCGAGCTCACGGCGCAGCTTGCCGGCGACCGGCGGGCCATGGTCGAGCGGCTGGTGGGCCAGCTCGCCGAACAACGGTTCGTGGTGGACGCGCGACAGGCGCGGCCGCACGGGCTGACCGGCGCCGAACTGCGTGCGTACGCGGAGGAGATCGCCTTCATCGGCTACGCGCTCGACTCGCCGGAGTCGCGGTTCGAGCGGATACGGCGCACCCGCCTCGTGCTGACCGGCGCGGGCCCGCTGCTGGAGGCGCTGGCGGGGGCGTGTGCCGGCTCGGGGTGGCGGCGCGTCACAGTGATCTGCCCCGCTCCTGAGGCGGCCGTCAGGGCCGCGGACGCCGCCCGCCGCGACCCTGGCCAGGAGATCAGGACGCTCTCCTCCGCCGGCGACGCCGGCGTGGTCCGCCGGACGATCGCCGACGATGCCGACGTCGTGCTCCAGGTGAGTGCCGACCTCGACGAGCTGGTGGCGACGGCCCGCGCGTGCGCGGCGGCCGGGGTCGTGCTGGGGCAGGCCCTCGTCGCCTCCGGTGAGGTCTGGCTCAGCCAGGTGGGACGGCCCGCGGTGACAGCGGCGGAGTCGGGCTGGCACCGGCTGGCCGGGCTGCCCGCCGCGGTTCCGGCCCCACCGGAGGAGGACCTGCTGTCAGGCCCGGTGCCCACGGTGGTCGCCGCCATGACGGCGCTCGCGTGCTTCGCTCACGTCACCGGGCTCGACACGGGCTCGGAACGCATGCTCACCAGGGTGGACCTGCGCACTCTCGACACGGTCCCGCACCGGTTCCTGCCCCATCCCCGGGCGGGCGCCCGTCCTGGCGCAGGCCCGGCAGCGATCAGCGGGCTGGCGGAGGCGCTGGCCGGGGCGCCGGGGACCGTCCCGGCGGAGAAGGCGGCATCCGCCGCCGACGCGGAAGGACTGATCGGCCTCACCGCCGAACTGGTCGGCTCCCGGCTGGGGCTGCTCGGCATGCTGGACGAGCAGGCGCTCACGCAGTCCCCTCTGGCGGTGTGCCAGGCGGTCGTCTCCGACCCGCTCGGCGTGCTGCCCGGGTGGGCGCCGCAACCGCAGGCGTACGGCTGGGGGCCGGACCAGCGCGCGGCCCGGCTGCGCTGCCTGCTCGCCGCCCTCGCCACGTACGGCCTGCTGGCCCTGGACCCCGGCGAGGAGGACGTGGTGTCGGGTGTGGAACTGCCGGACGGGCGGCCTCGCCGCGTGCCCGCGGCGGACCTCCGGCTCGCCGGCACCGGCACGCCGCACCCGCCTGTCGGCACCGGCGCCGGCCTGAGCTGGCCGCAGGCCCTGGCCGCCGGCCTTCGGGCCCACTGCGAGCACCTGCTGGCCACCCGCCTGCCTGCCACCCCCGATCACCACACCGCTCCCGAACACCACACCGGCCCGGCTCGCACAGCCGCCCCGGCCGCCTTCCCGGCACCGGCGGCGGACCCCCCAGGGGAGGGCGTGCCGCTGACACCTTCGGGAGACCCCGTCGCCGAGGCGCTGTTGCGCCAGCTCACGCTGGCCGGTGAGACCCCGCGGATCCGCGACCACACGGCCGTCCTCGGGGTGCCCGCCGTCGCCCTGACGGTCCCGGGCCGGGAGGCGCTCGTGTCCGTGGCCGCCACCGTCTCGGACGCGCTGCGCGACGGCCTGGAACGGCTGCTGCTGCGCTGGCAGTCCAGGACCACCCGGCAGCACGCGTACGCCGGGGCCCGTCCCCTCTGGCCGCCGGACGGCGACCCGTCCCAGGCCGTGCAGACGATGGCCGGGGCGCTGCGCCGCGCGGGCAAGGTGCCGGTGGCGGTGCCGCTCGACGGCGATCCCGAGGCGGCCAGGCTCCTGCCCTTCGTCACCCGAGTCGTCCTGCTCGATGGCTGAGGCCACCATCACCACGGTCCCGTCCGCCCCGGACCCTGACCTGGTGACCGTCCTGGGCGGTGGCCGCCTGCACGCGGCCATCAGGGAAGCCCTCACCACCGGACCGGGAGGCGGCGCCATCGTCGTCGCGAGCGACGCCGACGACGTGCGGCCGTACCCCGCGGTGGCGCGCCGCGCGGCCGGGCGGGAGGTGCCGTGGCTGCCGGTGCGTGTCGAGGCCGGCTGGGTGCTGGTGGGCCCGTCGGTCCGCCCGTCCCGGCCCGGCTGCCCGACCTGTGTGGGACGCAGACGCGCCGGCAACCGGCCGGACGCGGTGGCACGTGACGCGCTGCGCGCCTTGTGGGCCGCCGACCTCGACTCGCGGCCCAACGCCCTGCTCACCCCGCTCGTCTCACGTACGGTCGCCGCGCTGGTCGCCGACGAGGTGCGCCGGCTGCGGCACGACCCCGGCTCCGCGCGGACCGTGGGCGCGCTGCTGAAGGTCCACCTGACGACGGCCGCGGTGCGCCGCCATCCGTTCCTGCCGGACCCGCTCTGCCCGGACTGCGGGGCGCGCCCTGACGACGGTCCACATTCCGGACGGTACGTCTCGCGCCCGGCGCCCAAGCCGGACCGGGGGACCTTCCGGGTCAGCGGGATCAGCGGCCGGGAGGCGGAACTGGAACAGCGGTTCGTCGACGCGGAGACCGGCATCGTGCAGGCCCTGATCAAGGAGGAGCACGGCGGCGGCCCGATGGCCGTCGCTCGGCTCAGCCCGGCCCGCACCGAGCACGAAAGTCACCACGGCTACGGCCGCAGCGACGACTTCGCCTCCGCGCGGGCCACCGCCGTCGCCGAGGCGCTGGAGCGTATCGCGGGCATCCACCCGCGTGGCCGGCGGACCGCCGTACGCGCCGCGTACGTGGACATCGCCGACCAGGCCCTCGACCCGCGCACGCTGGGCCTCTATCCCGACGACTGGTACGACCAGCCGGGTTTCCTGTTCACCCGCTTCGCCCCCGAGCGCCCCACGACCTGGGTGTGGGCCTACTCCTTCACCCGCGACGCCCCGGTGCTGGTGCCGGAGAGCTACGCCTTCTTCGGCCCCCGCCCGGCGGACGACCTCGGCTTCGCCTACGAGTGCTCCAACGGCTGCGCCCTGGGAGGCCACCCGGCGGAGGCGATCCTGTACGGCCTGCTGGAGGTGGCGGAGCGGGACGCGGCCCTGGCCACCTGGTACGCCCGGATGCCCATCCCGCGGGTCGACCTCGGCTCGGCCGCCGACCGCCGCATCCCGATGCTCGCCCAGCGGGTACGGGACCGGCTGGGGTACGAGGTGCACGCGTTCGCGGCGCTGCTGGAGCAGCGGGTGCCGGTGTTCTGGGTGATGGCCGTCGACGCGCTGGGCCGGCCGGACCGGCCGCGTGCGCTGTGCGGGTCCGCCTCGCACCTGGACCCGGAACGAGCGCTCCGCCGGGCGCTGGAGGACCTGGTCCCGATGCTGACCGGCCATGTCGAGCGCTACGACCCGGTGTCGTCGGCGCGGCTGGCGGCCGACTCCGACGAGGTGCGGCTGCTGGAGCACCATCCGCTGGTCTACGGCCACCCGGACGCGTTCGGCCGGCTGGGCTTCCTGCCGCTCGAAGGATCCTCGCTGACCGTGGCCGAGGTGGCGGCCCGGGTGGGCTGGCCCGGGCACGACGACCTCTGCGCGGACCTGGCCGAGCTGGCCGGGCGCTACCTGGCCGGCGGGCTCGACGTGATCGCCGTCGACATCACCTCGCCTGAGGCGCGGGCATGCGGCCTGCACGCCGCGAAGGTGTTCGTGCCGGGGACGATGTCCATGACCTTCGGGCACCGCTACCGGCGCGTCCACGGCCTGCCGCGGCTGCTCAGCCTGCCGCGGCTCCTCGGCTACCGGGACCGCGACCTGCGGCCCGCGGAGCTGAACCCGTACCCCCATCCGTTCCCCTGACCGGTCTCCACGGAGGAAGCGAGGCGGACGCCGCGTGCACATGACCACGGCGACGAGCGCGCCAGGCGCGGCCACGAGCCGCTACCTGGCCGCCATGCGGAACCGGGGGCCGCTGTCCATCGACTGGGCGGCCGCGCCGACCCGGCACAAGCGCTACCCCGGCGCCGAACGCGTGCGGCTGCCCTGGACCGCCGGTGACGGCCCGGCCCTGGGCCTGCTCGGCGAGCTGCTGCGGGACCTGCTCGGCATGACCAGGACCGTGTGGTCCCACCACCTCGGCGACGGCGGCGAGCCTCTGGGACGGCCGCCCATGCTGCTCACCGGCCGGCCCGCGCCGTCGGGCGGAGGGTTGTACCCGATCGAGGCGTACGCGGCCGCGGGCGGGCCGCGCCTGCCCGGCCTGCCCTCCGCCCTCTACCACTACGACCCGGTGCACCACGTGCTGGAGCGCGTGCGCGACGACGACCACGTCCCTGCGCTGACCGGCCTGCTCACGGACGTCCCTGTGGACAGCGCTCCGGCGGACCTGGCGATCCTCCTCTCCGCGGTGTTCTGGCGGTCGATGTTCAAGTACGGCGACTTCGGCTACCGCCTGATCTGCCAGGAGACCGGCGTCCTCGTGGCCCAGGCGCTGGCCGTGGGCGGGCGGCTGGGGCTGGCCGGCCGGGCCCGCCTGCGCTTCCCTGACGGCGAGATCGACCGGCTGCTCGGTCTCGACGGCGTCCGGGAAGCCGCGCTGGCCGTGCTCACCTTCACCCTGCCGTCCGGCGGGGCACGGCCCCCGGACACCGGGCGGCCGCGCGCCTCCTCCCCGTCCGGGAGGCCGCTGCCGCCGTCGTCCCCGGCCGGGGAGCTGATGTCCCGGCCGGTCGCCGATGAGAGCAGACCGCTGCCCAGAACGATGCCCGACGGCCACGCCGCCGCCCTGCACCGGGCCTGCGCGTCCGCCTTCCCCGGCTCGCCACGTTCCGCGGACGCGCCGCGCTCCCCCGGTTCGCCTGAACCGGCCGTCGTGCCGCCGCCCCGGCCCCTGGTGCGCGCGGGCCGGGCGCTTCCGGCTCCCGAGCCCGCGGCCGGTGCCCACCCGGCCGCGGGAGTGCCGCGCCGCACGTCGCCGGTCGCCGGCTACCGTCCGGTGCCGCTCACGGGCGGGGCGCTCGGCGCGGTGCTGGCCGCGGCCGGCGGCGGCTACCCGGCCGATCTGCCCGGCGCCGGGGCGGGACCGGCCGCGACGGCGCTGTGCCTGCTGTCCCTGCGGGTGGAGGGCCTGCCCCGCGGCGCCTACTGGTACGACCCGGCCCGCCACACCCTCCACGAGCTGGCCGGGGCCGGCGAGGTGGAGGCCGTGGCCACCGGGCGGCTGCTGGCCAACACGCGGGTGGCGCTGCGCGGAGCCGCCGCCGCGCTGGTTCCCGTGGGCGATCCGCTCGCGGGCGCGAACCTGTTCGGGGACCGCTGGTATCGCATGCAGCAGATGGAGGCGGGCCTGGTCGCGCAGCGGGCAGCGCTGGCCGCCGCGGCGCTCGGCCTGGCCGCCCGCATCCACTCCGACGGCGCGAACGAGACCACCGACGAGGTGCTCGGCCTCGCCCCGACCTGCCTGAGGAGCCTGTCCTTCCTGGCGATGGGCACCCCACCGACCGGCGGGCCCCTGGTGGCCCGCCGCATCCCGGTCCTCGCCGACGAGGAGGTGGTGCCGGATCCGACGCCATCGTGACGCGTTCGGATCGACCGAGTTCATCAGCTGTGTCCATCAACTGTGTCCATCAACTGTGTCCATCAACTGTGTCCATCAACTGTGTTCATCACATCCCCATGTCAGGAGACACACATGTCGGAGAACCTCAAACTCGACCTGCGCGGCCTGGACGTCGACTCCATCGACGTCGTGTCGGCCGACTCCATCGTGGCGGAGGGGCACGGCGCCATCGAGACCGGCGCCTCCTCCTCCCCCGGCTACTGCTCGTCGTACCTGACGGCGATGAGCTGCTGGGCTCCGGAGCTGTAGAGCCGGCGTCGGCCCTCCGGTGAGCTGCGTACGGCCACCGGTATGACGAGCAGGGCCGAGGGCGCCCGTGCCGTGGGCGCCCTCGGCCCCTGACGAACCCCTTCGAGGAGCGCGTTCCTTTGACCTATGTAGCGCACGCCGTCCCCGTCGCGGCGGACGGCGACTCTGCCGGGCTCGCCGATCCCGATTATGCCCTGTCGCCCGTTCTGGCAGTCCGCGTCGCGGGGCTGCCGGTGGCCGGGCTCGACCGGATGCGCTGCACCCGGACGTGGCGGCTGGTGGACGAGCTGGCGAACGTCTCGGCCCGGCTGCGGCGGGAGGGCGCGGAACTGTCCGGTCCGTTGCACGATGTGATCGGCGGCGTGGCGGCGGGCCCGCTCAGGTCCGGGCTGGTGGCGCTGCGGCGCGCGGTGTTCGCGGGGCGCCGGCCGGGCGGCCCGGCCGCGTCCGCCGGGGTGCTGGCGGCGCTGCCCGCGGACCTGGCCGACCGGATCAGCGCGTGGACCACCCTGCGGCAGCGCGCGGAGACGTTGCGCGGCGCGCTGCCCGCCGTGCTGGCGGAGGAGTCGCGGGAGAAGACGGCGGTGCTGCGCGAGGCGGTGTCCGACGCCGGCTTCCGCCACGGCCTCGCCCAGGGCAGCGCGGTACTGGCCGGCCGGCTCGAAGCCTGGCTCGCCGGCCCCGCCGACCGCCCGCCGGACCGGCAGGAACTGCTGCGGCTGGCCCGCTACCTCGCCCGGGCGAGCGTCAAGACCAGCCCGTACGCCACCTTCACGCTCAGCGGCCTGGGCCGGTGGGAGGCGGACGGTCCCGCCGTGCGGACCGGCGGCGAGCCGGCCTGGCACGTCATGGTGGAGCTGGACCGGGCGGTCCTGCGCCCGCTGTGGGCGGCGCTCACCCGGCACCGGCGGGTGCGGGAGCGGGCCCGATTGCGCGTCAACCCGTCCGCCGCCGACGACGGCGACCGGATCTGGTTCCTCGGCTACGGGCACGGCGAGCCGCTGTCCGGGGTGGCCGCGAGCCCCGCGGTGCGGGAGGCTCTCGCCTGGGTGCGCGGGCGGGACTTCGCCACCCTGGCCGCAGCGCCGGGGGTCGAGCCGCTGGTCGACGCGGGACTGCTCGAACTGGTCCCGCCGTACGACGAGCAGGGCGCCGACCCGGTGGGGCGGCTGGCGTCGTGGCTGGCCGAGGACGGTCCGGCGCCGTACGCGCGGGCCGTCGGCCGGGTCGCCGAGGCGCTGCGCGACGGTGTCACCCACCCCGGCGACGGCGCACGCACGGCCGGGGACGTGCGGGCGGCGCTGAGCGAGGTGCTGCCGCCGGGGCCGTCGCTGCCCGGCAAGAACCTGCTCTGGCACAGCGCCGTCATCCCCGGCGTGGCCGGACGGCTGAGCGCGACGGCCTGGCGCGGGGTGTGCGACGACCTCGACGCGCTGCGCGGGCTGCTCGGCCTCTTCGACCCCGACCTGCCCGTCAAGATCGCCGCCACCGCGTTCTTCCTGGACCGGTACGGCCCCGGCGGGCGGATCGCCGCCGTGGACCTCTACCGCGAGATCCACCGGCAGGCGCCGGGCGAGGGCGGGGCGCTGCTGCGCGGCATGCTGCGCGACCCGGTCGCGGGCACGCGCGCGATACCGGGCGCCGAGCACCCGCCCGGCCTGACGCGGCTGACGGAGCTGCGGCAAAGCTTCTGGGAACGGGCCGGCGCCGGGCCCGGCGGCGGCGAGCCGGTGGTGGAGCTGACGGCGTCCCGCCTGGCCGCCATGGCGGAGAGCTGGCCGCGCTTCGTCCGGCCGCCGGGGTCGATCTGCTGTTACCTGCAGGCCGTGCCGGGCCCCGGCGGCGTGCGCGCGGTCGTCAACTCGGTCTCCGCCGGGTACGGGCGCGGGCTGTCGCGGCTGCACCGGCTGGTCACCCTGGCCGGAGGGGAGGCGCCGCCCGCCGCCGGCCTGCGGGCGGCGCAGGACGGCGTCATGGTGGCCGAGTGCCGCGGGCTCGTCGGCGGCGGCCTCAACGTCCGCCCCGCCACCGCCGACCTCGCCCTCGACCACCCCTTCACCGCTCCCGACGCGCACCTCCCGCGGGTTTCGCCTGCGGAGCTCGTGGCCGGCTACGACCCCGGGTGCGACCGGCTGACGCTGTTCGACGGTGCGGGCCGCCCAGTCAAGCCGGTCCACCTGGGCATGACGGCCCAGTACTGGCTGCCGCCGTGGTTGCAGTTCCTGGTGCGGGCGTTCGGCGAGCCGTCCACGGCGATGGTGCCCGGCTGGGTGTTCCGCACCCGGGCCGAGCCGCCGGACGAGGGCGTGGTGGAGCGCTGGCCGCGGATGGACCTCGGGCGGGTGACGGTCGCGCGGGCGGTCTGGCGGCTGCGAGCCGGGGCGTTCCCGGTGCCGGCCAAGGGCGAGGGCGAGGCCGCGTACCTGCCCAGGCTGGCCGAGTGGCTGGCGCTGCACGGAGTGCCCCGCCGGTTCTTCGCCCGGGTGGTGGATCTCCGGCGCGGCCTGCTGGCGGGCCTGCTGAGCAAGGACCGCAAGCCCATGTACGTGGACGTCACCGACCTGCTGCTGCTGACCGGGTTCGTCCGCACGTTGCGCGACCCCGGCGCGCTGCTGGTACTCGAAGAGGCGCTGCCCGACCCCTACCAGGCGCCCCGCTACGGCGCGGGCGGCCGCGTCACCGAGTACGTCGTGCAGCTGTCGGAAAGGCCGGGCCGATGACGGCGGCGCGGGAGGACGCGGCCACCGGTGACGGCTGGGTCGGCGCGCACCTGTTCCATTTCGGCGACCTCGACCCGCTGATCACCGGCGTGGTGGACCCGGTGACGCGGGAGCTGGCGGCGGACGGCACCGCGCGCCGCGCCTTCTTCCTGCGCTACTGGGAGGGCGGCCAGCACGTGCGGCTGCGGCTGGAGGTGCCGGACCCGGCGCTGCGGCCGCGCGTCCAGAACCTGGTACGCGAGCGGGCGGCGGCCCACTTCGCCGCCCGCCCGTCCCCTTCCGTCGACGCGGCGGCCTACCGCGCCTTCGCCGCCGCCATGGCGAGGGGCGAGCGGCGCACGCACTACGACGAGCGGCTGTACCCCGCCGGCTCGGTCGCGTTCATCGGCTACCGGCCCGAGCACGAGGCGTACGGCGACGCCGCCTGCGTGGCCGCCGCGGAACGGCATTTCGCGGTGTCGAGCGGGCTCGCGCTGGACGTGTTGCGCGCCGGGACGGAGATGGGCCGGCGGGCGGCGATCGGGCTGGCCGCGCTGACCATCGCGGCCGCCGTGTGCGAGCCCGACCTGGCCGCCGCCGCGCGCCGCCTGGCCAGGGCCGCCCGCGAGGCGCCGGGCGCCGGTCTCGCCCCGCTCGCTCCCGGCAGCGAGGAGGATTGGCGGCGCCGCGAGAGCGCCCTGCTCGCCCAGACGCGCAGGTTGTGGGACACGCCCGAGTCGGGCGGCGACCTGCTGGCCGCGTGGGCGTCGTCGGTGCGCGCGCTCCGCGACGACCTCGACGCGCTGCGCTCCGCCGGCCGGTGCGCGCCGCTCGACCCGGGCTCGCCCCACGCGTTCTTCGCCCTGGCCGCGCCGCCGGAGCGGCGCACGGTGTCGCTGATCCTGATGCGCTGCGCGCATCTGCTCCACAACCGGCTGGGGCTGCGCGCAGGAACCGAGCAGCACATGTCGTTCCTGGCGGGCCGTGCCATCGCCGGCCTCGCCGACGCCCGGAGGTGGTCCCCTTGACCGGCTTGCCCGATTCCGACGCTCCCGCCTGGCACTGCGTGCACGTCCACTACCACGCGCCGGACAAGGACGGCCTGCTGCTGGACGCCGTACGGCCGCTGCTCGACGGGCTGCGCGGCCAGGTGGCGGCGGCGTACGTGCTGCGCCACTGGCGGCAGGGCCCGCACCTGCGGATCAACGTCAAGGCGGAGCCGGCCGTCTGGCGGCGGGTCGTGCGCCCGCGCGTGGCCGAGGTCGTCGGCGGCTGGCTGCGCGAGCACCCCTCGACGGCCGTGCTCGACCCGGCCGACAGCCTGTCCAGGCACCGCCTGCTCGCCCTGCGCGAGCAGGAGCGCGGCCCGCTCACGCCGTGGCCGCCGGACAACTCCATCCGCGACGCGCCGTACGACTCTCGCCGGCACGTGCTCGGCAGCGACGAGGCGGTGGACCTGCTCACCGCGTTCTACGTCGATGCCACCCCGCTGCTGTTCGGCATGCTGGAGCACGTGCGCGCGGGCCGCGACAGCAGGATCGGGCTGGCGCTGAGCCTCATGCTGACGATCGCGCACACCTCGCAGCGCATCGACCGCAGCTACCTGTCGTTCCGGATGCACGCGGAGGGATACCTCACGTGGGCGGCAGACCCGGATGGCGCCCGCGCCCTCTTCGAGCGCGGCTTCAGGGAGCGGCGCGCGGCCCTGACGCAGCGTGTGCGCGAGGTCGTCGCCTGCCTGGACGACGGCGGCGCCCCGGCCGTCCCGTTCGTACGGGAGTGGGCGTCCCTGCTGGAGCAGTACCGCAGGCGGGTCGCGGCGCTGGACGACGGCCGGCTGATCCAGCCGATGATCGGGCCGGGCGAGGCCCTCCGGGTGCGGCCGGGCGACCCGCCGGCGCCGCACCGCGAGCCGAGCGAGCTGCAACGCCTGGTCTTCGACAATCCCGCCTACCACGAGGCGATCTTCGCCGACCCCGCCTTCCGGCGCTACCGGGTGCTGCTCAACTACACGTACCTGCACCTGACGCGGCTCGGGCTCACCCCGCTCGACCGGTTCAGGACCTGCCATCTGCTGGCCGACGCGGTGGAGGACGTCTACGGCCTGTCAGGGCTGGACGCCCTGCGCCGCTTCGCCGGCCGCCCGGCGGCCGCCGGCTGACGTCGATCCTGCGACGGCGGTCGAGCACGCCTGGGGTCGCCTGAAATGCGTTGGCTTCGTACGCATCGGCTGGGCTAGCGTTGCTGCCGTCACGCGCCAGGACGACGCGCTTCCGCCCGCGTCCCGGCGAGTCAGCGGATAGGAGACGCCGGATGGCTGCCCAGCTCGTCGCGCTCTGCATCGATGCCAACGACCCGCCCGCTCTCGCCCGCTTCTGGGCCGGGGTCCTGGGCTGGGAGATGGTCGACGACCCCCACGACGGGCTCGTGCTCGTGCCGGGCGACGACACCGGGTTCCGCATCCGCTGCCTGCCGACCCAGGAGAAGAAGACCGCCCCGAACCAGATCCACTTCGATCTGACCAGCGCGACCCACGACGACCAGCAGCGGACGGTGGACAGGGTGCTCGCGCTCGGCGGGCGCCACATCGACGTCGGCCAGCGCCCCGAGGAGGGTCATGTGGTGCTCGCCGACCCCGAGGGCAACGAGATGTGCGTCATCCCGGCGGGCAACAACTTCCTCGCCGACTGCGGGTTCGTCGGAGCGCTCTCGTGCGACGGCACGCAGGAGGTCGGCTACTTCTGGAGCGAGGCGGTGGGGTGGCCGCTGGTCTGGGACCAGGACCAGGAGACCGCGATCCGCTCGCCGCACGGAGGTCCGAAGATCACGTGGGGTGGTCCTCCGGTGGCGCCGAAGACCGGGAAGAACAGGCTCCACTTCGACCTCGCTCCGCCTGCCGGCGGGGATCAGCAGGCGGAGGTCGACCGCCTGGTCGCCCTCGGAGCCACGCGCGTCGACATCGGCCAGCGCGAGGTCAGCTGGGTCGTGATGGCCGATCCCGACGGCAACGAGTTCTGCGTGCTGGCCCCCCGATAGCGTTCGCCGCCCCGCATCGCGCGGCGGCCCCTACGGACGCCCGTGGCCGGGCGTCACCAGCCCGGCCTCGTAGGCGACGATCACCGCCTGGGCCCGGTCGCGCACGCCGAGCTTGGCGAACAGGTCGCTCACCCGGTTCTTCACCGTCGACACCGACAGCCCCACCTCCTCCGCGATCTGCGCGTTCGACAGGCCACGCGCGATGAGCTCCAGCACCCGCAGCTCGCGCTCGCTCAGCACGGACAACTCGGCGGGCGTCACGACCGCGCGCGGGCGGGACGGGCGCACGAAGGTGCCGATCAGGCCGAGCAGGAGCCGGGGCGCCACCGTCGCCTCGCCCCGGTGCACGATCCTGATGCCTTCGATCAGCTCCTCCGGCGACACGTCCTTGGGCAGGAAGCCGGACGCCCCCGCCCGCAGCGCCGCCACCACGTGCTCCTCCAGGTCGAACGTGCTCAGCGCGAGCACTCTGACCTCCGGCAGCTCGGAGATGATCCGCTCGGTGGCGGCCACCCCGTCCATGTCCGGCATGTGCAGGTCCATCAGGACGACGTCCGGACGCAGGTCGTGGCTGAGGCGTACCGCGTCGAGCCCGTCGGCCGCCTCCCCCACCGGGGTCAGATCGGGTGCGGTGTCGAGCAGCAGGCGCAGCCCGACGCGGACGACGGCGTGGTCGTCCACGAGCAGTACTCTGATCACATCGTCTCCGGCAGCGGGATGCGGGCGTGTACGGTGAAGCCTCCCTCAGGGGAGGGCCCGGCGCGGATCTCGCCGCCGCACAGCGACACCCGCTCGGCCATCCCCGCCAGCCCCAGTCCCTGTCCGGCGGTGCCAGGACGGGCCGGCCCGTCGTCGTCGATCTCCACCTCCACCCGATCGGGCAGGTACGCCAGCCGCACCCGCGACCGGGCCCCGCCCGCGTGCTTGCGCGTGTTGGTGAGCGCCTCCTGGACGATGCGGTAGACCGCGTGGTCCACGGTCGTCGGCAGGACGACGGCCTCACCCGAGACCTGCAGCGTGGCGTTGCCCGACGCGTCGACGAGCGCGGGCAGCCGCGCCACCCCGACGCCCGCCTGGTTGTCGATCGGCTCGCCGTCGGTACGCAACACGTCCAGCAGGCGGCGCATCTCCGTCATCGCCTGGCGGGCCGTTTCCTCGCCGGTGAGCAGGGCGGACCGGGCACGTTCCGGGTCGGTCGGGATCGTCCGCCTGGCCACGCCCATGTAGAGGCCGACCACGCTGACGTGGTGGGCGATCACGTCGTGCAGTTCGCGGGCGATGCGGCGGCGTTCCTCGCGTACCGCGCTCTCGGCGACCTGCTGCTCGCGCCGCTGGGACAGCTCCGCACGCAGGCGCTCGGCGTACCCGACCGCCACCGGGTACGCCGGGGCAAGCGTGACGGTCAGGAACATCAGGAACGGGGCCGTCGCGGGCGCCGGGCCGAGGACGACGACGCCGCCGGCCACGGCCAGCACCGCCGTGACGATCGACGTCGGCGCCGAGGTGTGCCTGCCCACGGCGAAAAGGGCGATGAGCATGGCGCTGACCGGCGCGTCGTACGTGGGCGGCTGTATGCCCACCAGGTAGAGGACGGCGACGAGAGCGGCCACGACGATCGGATGCCGCCGGCGCGCCGGCATCAGTCCCGCGGCCGCCACCGCGATCAGCACCACCCTGCCGTCCAGCCCCGCGGCGGGGGAGCCGAGAAGCTCCGCCGCCAGCACCACCGCGGCGATCGCGGCGTCTCCCGTCCAGGGACGGCTCTTCCAGGCCTTGACGATCATTTCTCCAACGCATCACGAACGGCGGCCGCATGGCAATCGCCGGACCGGCCGGCTCGTGATCCCTGGACGCTCCCGCGGCCGGTGGCGGGACGCACGGCGCCCGCGCGGCGGGTGCCTCCAGGATCGGGCGGACCCGGCGTCACCGCGCCGCTCACGCTGCACGCCGCGTCCCCGTCACCGCGATGTGGGTGATCCGCGTCAAGGTGCGGCTGCCGGGCCGCAGGTAGGTGTGATGCCAGGCGTCGCCGGCGTCGACGACTCGTGCCCCGAACCCGGCGCTCACGGGATCGGCGCCGAACCCGAACGGCCCGATCCGCAGGCCGGCGCGGAGGACGTCGTCGTTGCTGCCGAGCGCCGCCCAGACCCGCGCCGACGTGTGCAGGTCGGCTGCCTGTCCGACGCCCAGGCCAGGGCTGCCGGTGACGATGAGATCGCGCACCGGCGAACCCCCCGCGACGGCACGAGCGCACACCACCGAACCATAGCTGTGGCAGACCAGGCTGATCCGCAGGGTTCGCGGCAGCGCGGAGAGGAGGGATCTCAGCCGCCGCGCCCCTCTGTCGGCGGGCCAGGTGGTGAGGATCTCCGGGTGGGCGAGTGACGGGGTGTCGTAGCCCAGCCAGCCGATCACCGCGGTCCCCGGCCCCAGCGTGGCGGCCTCGTCGTAGAGCGCGCGGGCGGCCCGCCCGGGGCTTTCCTGGGAGTCGTCGAAGGCGGCCAGGCTCTGTCCCGAGCCGGGAACGTAGACAATGGCCCTTCGCGCGCCGGCGAGATCTCCTACGACCTCGATCGCCTGGCCGTCGCCCTGACGGCTCAACGCCAGGAACTGCCGGCCCGGCCACGCGTCACGTTCGTAGCGTTCCTGGAGCGCGCGGGCGGTGAAGGCGGAGGGAAGGGGCAACTCGGCCGCCACCGGCCGGCAGGCGGCGGCCGTCCCGGCGGCGAGCGCGGCGGCCAGCAGCACGGTCCTGAGCAGCCGCGTGCGCGGGGAAGCGGTGGTGCCCGGTTCCCGCGCACGCGCGGCGCGGTCTCGCGAGAGGGGCTCCACGCGTTCGTACGCGGTGACGGCGTACGGGCGCACCGGGTGATCGTACGTGTCGATCTCAAACGGCTCGGCGTCATACCGCCGCGGGTCGGGAACGTGGTGCATCCACTCGAAGAAGCGGCGGAGAAAGCGGCCGTGAACGGAACCGGGCAAGAGGGAGGCGGCTCGGAAGAACATCCTGTGCAGGCGAGCGCGGACGTCGGGCATATATGCCAGCCTGCTGACGCCGGTGCCGCGCTTCATCGGCGTCAGGAACGATCTCTCACCGGGACCTGGCTCCCGCCACCGCGGCGTCTGCGGTACTCCGGGCCCTAGGGCTCCGGCGGGATCAACCGCCCATCGCCACTCCGTAGAGGGCCGCGAGCGCGTCGTCGATGGGATGGGGCTGCGGTTTCCCCGAGGCGTCGAGCCTGTTCCACCTCTGCAGGTTGAGCGCGACGGACATCTGCCGCCCGCCGTCGGCGCGCGTCATGGACAGTGTCCCGCCACCCCAGACCGTGCCGCCGTGACCCCAGAAGGTCCCGCCGCCGGGGACCTCCGTCGGGTGCAGGCCGAGACCGTAGTCGATCACCTTTCCCTCCTGGGAGACGACCGGGACGGTGCGCTGCATCTGCGCCAGCGACGACGGACTGACGATCTCCCCGGCCAGCAGCATGCCGAAGAAGCGGTTGAGATCCGCCATCGTCGATATCAGCGAGGCCGAGGGCCCCACCCACGACATGTCGTAGACGCTGTAGTCGCGCGGCGGGTCGATCATGCCGAACCACGCCTCGTAGATCTGCGAGTGCGGCCCGTGGACGTGCGGTCCGTCCGGGAAGCGGGTGTCCGGCAGCCCGGCGCGGTCAATGACGTTCCGGGTGATCAGCTTCTCCGCGGGAACGCCGGTCACGTGTTCCAGGAGCCGGCCGAGCAGCAGGTAGTTGGTGTTGGAGTACACCCCGGGGGTGCCGCCCGGCGCGCCGACGGCGGGCGCCGTGACTCCCATCTCGATCAGATCGGCGGGCTGGAACCGCGTGAGCCGGTGGTCGTCCAGGCTTTGCGGCCCCGTGTCCGCCAAGGAGGGGAACGCCTTGAGGGACGGGTAGGCGTGCGGGAGGTATTCGGCGAGGCCGCTGGTGTGGTTGATCAACATCCGGACCGTGATCGCGTCGCCTCGGTCTCCCGGGACCAGCCGCGGCAGGTAATGGCCGATCGGCGTGTCCAGCCCGATCTGGCCGCTCTCGACCAGCTGCAGCACCGCGGCGGCGGTGAAGGTCTTGGTGATGCTGCCGACGCGGTGCCGCATGTCGGCCGTGACGGGACGGCCGGTGGCGACGTCGGCGACCCCTGCGGCGCCCCGCCAGACCTGGGCGCCGTCACGCACCTCGGCGAACACTCCGGGCACTCCCGCGCGGTGGACGTTCTCCATGGCGGTTCGCAGCGCCACGGCGTCAAGGGGGTCGGTCACGATGCGTGTCCTCTCGTCATGAGTGGATGGACGGTCTCCTCCATTATGCACGCGGTGCGTGCAACAGTGAGTGCATAGGTTAGGTTGGGTTCGGATGAGAGGGGTGACATGACAGGCCGACGGCGTTGGTCGACCGAAGAGATCCTGGACACGGCGGCGGAGCTGCTACGCACGAGCGACGCCGAGTCCTTCAGCGTGCGCCGGCTCGCCGCAGCCCTGGGGACCGACTCCTCCAGCCTCTACCGGCACTTCCGCAACAAGACCGAGCTGTTGCGCGCGGTCACCGACCGCATCCTCATCGCCGCCATGGACGGCTACCACCCCGAGGGCGACTGGAAGCAGCGCATCACCACCGTGGCCACCCGGTTGAGGGAGGCCTTCGGCCGGCATCCCCAGGTCGCCGTGATCTGGGCACGCTACGTCTCGGGCGGCACCGGCTCCCGGCTGGTCATAGAGGAGACGCTGACGGCCCTGCGGGCGTCGGGCCTGCCCGACGAGGAGATCCCGGCGCACTACCACCGGCTGGCGATCCTCCTCGCGGCGTTGATCTCCTCCGAGGCGGCGGCCGGCAGCATCACCGCCGAAGAGCACGAACAGGGCCTCGAGTCGTTCCGCGTCGCGGTGCTGGGCGCCGACCCCGCGCGCTTCCCCGCCCTGGCCCATTTCTCCCGCGACATCCGCCCCCTGTCCGACAACCGCCACGCCGTGTTCGAAGCGATCCTCGCCGCCCAGCTCAGCGCGATCGAGGCCAGGATCCCCCGGCCCGCGCCGGGCTCCGGAACCGGAACCTGAACGCGCCGGCTCCCCGAGCCCTCGTGACGGCGCGGGTCAAGGCCGGGCAAGCAAGGTCGTCTCCTCGGCGGTTCCCCTAGGTCCGCGGCCGGATCCTGCCTATCGTGAGCGCCTGTTTCCTAGGAGAGCGGACGCGGCATGCTCGATCGGCGATCTCGGAGCCGCCGCGCGGCCATGCGGTCCGTACGTGTGCAGGGCGGAGCGGAATGAGCAAGTCACGATACTCCCGGGTGGCGGGGGTGGCGGCGCACCTGCCGGCGGACAGCCTGACGACGGAGCAGCTGGAAGACCTGCTGGCCGAGCGCAACCCCGGCATCGACGTTCCGCGCGGCCTGATCGAACGGCACAGCGGGGTCAGGCGCCGCCATGTCGCCCCGCCGGAGTGCATGGCATCGGACCTGGCGGCGGAGGCGGCGAGCCGGCTGCTGCGGCAGACCGGGCACACGCCGCCCTCGATCGACCTGATCATTTACGCGGGCGTGTCCGGCGACGCCGTCGAACCCGCGACGGGACACATGGTGGCGGCCAAGCTGGGCGCCGGCTGCCCCGTCTTCGACGTGCGGGACGCGTGCAACAGCGTCCTGCGGGCGATTCACCTCGCCGACGCGCTCATCACCGCCGGCCATCACCGCACGGTCCTCATCGTCTGCGGCGAGGTCATCACCTCGAGCATCCGGTGGCACGTGGAGTCGCAGGAGGACTTCGAGCCGGCGATCCCGTCCTACACGGTCTCGGACTCGGGCACAGCGCTGCTGCTGGAGCTCAGCGGCACCCCTGGCGTGCTCGGGCACGCGTTCGGCGCGAACTCCGCGGACTGGCGGGCCTCCATCATGCCGTTCGTCCGCGACGCCTCCGGCGGGTTCCGCACCGGGCCTTTCACCATCGACTCCGTGGGCCTGGCCATCGGCGTGCAGAAGCTGGACTTCGGCGTGCTGCGGCAGCCCCTGGCGGAACGCGGGCTCGGCTGGGACGACATGGACGTGGTGTGCGTGCACCAGCCGTCGCTGGCGGCGCTGCACTGGGGCTGCGAGCTCATGGGGGCCTCCCCGGGCAGGGCCGAGGTGACGATCGTCGACCACGGCAACCTCGCCGCCTCCACTCTGCCGATGCAGTTGCACCTGGCCGAACGGGCCGGCCGGCTCAAGCGGGGCGACCTCGTCGCCCTGGTGGGCGTGGCCAGCGGGCTCAGCGCCGGCACCGTGCTGCTGCGCTGGTAGGAGCCGCGGAGGGCGCATCGCCCGATCGGCGCGTACGGAACCGCCGCGCCGTGGCGGGCTCACTCGTTGCGGTCCCCGCTCTCATCGCATAGTAGTTGATCGTTTGCGATGAGTGACATCGAGGGGGCTGGCGGATGAGCGGTACGAAGGGGACAGACATGGCGGTGATCGGCGTGGGCTGCCGGCTTCCGGGCGGCATCACCGACATGAACGGCCTCTGGCAGGCCCTGGAGCAGGGCTCCGACCTGGTCGGGCAGGTGCCGCCCGACCGCTTCGACGCCGACCGCTTCGTCGACGAGCACACGCCCCGCCCGGGCAAGAGCTACACGCGGGCCGGCGGATTCCTCGACGACATCGCCGGCTTCGACGCCGCCTACTTCAAGATCTCGCCCAAGGAGGCGGCCGCCATGGATCCCCAGCAGCGCCTGCTGCTGGAGATGACGGCCGAGGCGCTGGACGACGCGGGCGTGGACCCGGCGGGCCTCGCCGGAAGCGACACCGCGGTGTTCGTCGGCATCTCCGACACCTCCTACGGCTTCCAGCAGATGCTGGAGAAACAGGACGTCACCCCGTACACCATGGCGGGCGCCACGCTGTCGATCGCGGCCAACCGCATCTCCCACACCTTCGACCTGCACGGCCCCAGCATGGCGGTCGACACCGCGTGCTCGTCCTCCCTGCTGGCGGTGGAGCGCGCCTACCGGACGCTGCTCGCGGGCACCAGCAGGCTGGCGCTGGCCGGTGGCGTGAACGTGCTGGTGTCGCCCGGCAGCTTCACCGGGTTCAGCCAGGCGCAGATGCTCTCCCCCACGGGCCGGTGCGCCGCCTTCTCCGCTCATGCCGACGGATTCGTACGGGCCGAGGGCGGCGGCGTGGTGGTGCTGAAACGGCTGGCCGACGCGTTGGCGGACGGCGACCGTGTCCACGGCGTCATCGTCGGCGCCGGCACCAACAACGACGGCCGCACCATGGGGCTGGCGCTGCCCAACCCCGAGGCGCAGGAGGCGCTGCTGCGCCAGGTGTACGGGCCGGACGCACTCGACCCGGACGACCTGGTGTACGTCGAAGCGCACGGCACCGGCACCCAGGCCGGGGACCCGGCCGAATGCGAGGCGCTCGGCCGGGTGCTCGGCCGTGGGCGCGCACGGGGGCCGTTGCCCATCGGGTCGGTCAAGTCCAACCTCGGCCATCTGGAGCCGGCGTCGGGCATGCCGGGACTGTTCAAGGCGCTGCTGGTGCTGCGGCACGGCAGGATCCCCGCCTCCTTGCACGCGGAGGAGCTCAATCCGCGCATCGACTTCGACGGCCTCAACCTGTCGGTGGCGACGAGGGCCACCGCGGTGAGCGCACCCGTCGGCGGGCGAGCGCTGGCGGGGGTGAACAGTTTCGGTTTCGGCGGCAGCAACGTGCACGTCACCCTCACCACGCCGCCCCCGCCGGCGCGCCTTCCCGGGCCCGCGCCGAGCCCGGGGACGACGCTGCCGGTGCTGGTGTCGGCCCGGACGGACACGGCGTTGCGGCAGGCGATCGAGCGCACCGCCGACCGTCTGACGCGTCTGGGCGACGACGAGGAGGCCTGGTACGACTGCGCCTACACCTCCACCCGCCGCCGGGGCGGCCACCCGCGCCGGGCGGTGGCGCTGGCGGACTCGCCCGCGCAGGCGGCCAGGGCGTTGCGCGGCCTGCTGGCCGATCAGCCCCGCACGGGCGGCCCCGAACGGGCACAAGGCCCGGACCGGACGGCGGGCCCCCAGCGGGCGCAGGGCCCCGAGCAGGCGGCGAGCTCCGAGCAAGCGACCGGCCAGGAGGCACAGGACGCTGAGCGAGGGCGGGGCGTGGCGGCGGTGGTGGACGCGGCCGAGCACGGCCGGGTGGTGTTCGTCTTCTCCGGCAACGGCTCGCAGTGGGCGGGCATGGGCGCCGACCTGCTGGCCACCGACGAGACCTTCCGCGCTGCCGTGCGGGAGGCCGACGCCGCGCTGCGGCCTTACCTCGGCTGGTCGGTGCTGCGCGAGATGGAGCAGCCGCCCCGGCAGTGGCGGTTGTCGGCGACGGAGGTCGCCCAGCCCTTGTTGTTCGCCGTACAGGCCGGGCTGCTGGCCGTGTTGCGCGCGGCGGGTGTCCACCCGGAGGCCGTGCTGGGCCACAGCGTGGGCGAGGTCGCGGCCGCCTACGCCGCCGGGGCGTTGTCGCTGGAGCAGGCCGCGCGCGTGATCGCGGCACGCGGCACGGCGCAGGCCGCCACGATGGGAACGGGCCGGATGGCCGCCGTCGGGCTGCCGGAGGAGCGTGCCCGCGCGGTGCTGGCCCGCTGTCCGGACGTGGAGGTCGCGGCGGTCAACACCGATCGCGACGTCACGCTCGCCGGGCCGGAGGGGCAGCTCAAGCAGCTCGGCGCGGACCTGGAGGCGGACGGCGTGTTCGTCCGCCACCTGGACCTCGACTATCCCTTCCACAGCGCCGCCATGGACGCCGTCCGCGAGCCGCTGCTGCGGTCCCTCGACGGGCTGCGCCCCCGTTCGGGCGGCGTCACGCTGCTGTCCACCGTGACGGGGCGCGAGCTGGACGGAAGCGAGCTGACGGCAGACTACTGGTGGCGCAACGTCCGCGAGCCGGTGCGGTTCGCGGACGCCGTCGACGGCGCGCTGGCCGGCGGCCACGACGTCTTCGTGGAAGTGGGGCCGCATCCGGTGCTCCGCTCCTACCTGCGCCGGATGACCGCGCGGGCCCGCCGGCGGGCCTGCGTGGTGCCGACCCTGCGCCGCGAGCAGCCCGCCGCCGTGCCGGCCACGGTCGCCGAGATCATCGCCGCCGGCGCCCAGCTCGACTGGGACGCCTACTTCCCGCGCCCGGGCCGGGTCGTGTCCCTGCCGCCCTACCCGTGGCAGCGCGAGCGGTACTGGATCGGCGGCCCCGACACGTGGGTGCGCTCCAGCGGCACAGGAGCGCTGCAACATCCGCTGCTGGGCGAGCGCCTGCCGGCCCCGCACCCCACCTGGCACGGCCCGATCGAACGCACGCTGGCGCCCTGGCTGGTCGACCACCGCGCGGGGGGCGTGCCCGTCCTGCCCGTCACCGGATACATCGAGATGGCGTTGTCGGCCGCCAGGCTGGCCATGCCGGAGGCCGGCGAAGCCGTGGAGGTCGACCGTGCGGCCGTCACCCGGGCGCTGGTGATCCCCGAGTCGGCCGACGCCCGGCCGCTGTACGCGCAGACGTCGTTGACGCCCGAGACCGGCGCGGTGGTCGTGACCAGCACCGACGATCTGGCGCTGCCGCCGCAGGAGCACTTCAGGGCACGTGTACGGCTGCTGCTTCGGCCCTGCCCGCCGCCGCTGGACCTGGCCGCGCTGCGCGCCCGCGTCACCGCCGAGGCCGACGTGGACGCCTTCTACCGGGACACCGCCCGCGGCGGGATGGCCTACGGGCCCTCCTTCCGGGTCCTGACCGGCCTGCGGCTGGGCGAGGGTGAGGTGCTGGCCGCCTACAGCGTGCCCGCGCAGGCCGAAGGCCGCTACCACGTGCACCCGGTGCTGCTGGACAGCGCGCTGCAGGCGGGGGTGGCCTGGCTGGTGGAGACCATGCTGCGGGGCAACGCCTTCATGCCCTCGGCCATCGGCGCGGTGCGGGTGTGGCGCGCCCCGGCCGCCGAGGGCGTCCTGCACGTACGCGAACGCGCGCGCGGCGACGACGAGGTGTGCTGGGACATCCTGGTGGCCGACCCCGACGGCACGGTCACCGTCGAGGTGGAGGGATGCCGGCTGCGGCGCACCCAGCTCAGCGCGGTCCTGCCGCTGGAGCACTTCCGCACCGAACTGCGCGCCCTGCCGCGCGAGAACACGCCCGCCGCGCCATGGCCGCTGGCCGGCCCCGTGGAGATCGTCGACGCGGTCGCCGGCAGGCTCGCCGATCTCCGTTCGGCCTGGCGGGCCCTGGACCACGGCCGTTTCGCCGACCGTGCGGAGGCGTCGTTCGCCGTCGCCCTGGCCGCCGCCCTGGAGGACGTCGACTGCCCGGCCGGCCGGGAGATCGGCATGACCGACCTGGTACGGGCAGGGGTGACGGGCCGCGGCGTGGCGATGGTGCAGCACGCCCTTCCGCTCCTGGAACGGCACGGCCTGGCCCGGCGCCTGGGCGAGGCACGTTTCGAGCTGGCCGGCCCGCACCGCGACGGCCCAGCCGCCGGACCGGCCGGGCGGGACGGGACGGCGGCGTTCTTCGGGCAGGCGACGCCGTTCGCCGCCGAACAAGCTCTGACCGCGCTGTGCGTCCGGCACCTGGTACCCGTCCTGCTCGGCGAGGACGACCCCGCCGAGCTGCTGCATTCCGGCGGGGGCGCCGAACTGCTGGACCAGGTGCACGACATCGCTCCCCTGTGCCTGCACGGCAACCGGCTCATTCGCGCCCTGGCCGGGGAGATCGCCGCACGCTGGCCGGCGGACCGGCCGCTGCGCGTCGTGGAGGTGGGCGCGGGGACCGGCGGCACGGCCGCCATGCTGCTGCCGGTCCTGCCCGCCGACCGTACCCGCTACCTGGTCACCGACGTCGACGAGGTGGTCCTGGCGCGGGCGCAACGGCGGCTGGCCGGGTCGGACGTCGTGGAGTTCCGCCGCTTCGATCTCGACGCCGGCCCCGCCGAGCAGGGCCTGCCTCCTGGCTCCTTCGACCTGGTGATCGCCGCCCACACCCTGCACCGCTCCGCCGACCTCGCGGGCACGCTCGCCCGCCTGTCCGGGCTCCTGGTGCCGGGCGGGCTGCTGCTGGCGGTCGAACCCCACCGGCCGCCCGTCGCGGCCTACGCCGGGATGCTGCCCGGCTACTGGGGCAACGCCGACCGCGAGCTGCGGCCGCACTCGCCGCTGGTCGAGGCCGGGCGCTGGCCGCAGGTGCTGGCCGAGGCGGGATACCGCGAGGTCGCGCACCTGACCGATGACGACGATCCCGGGCGCGCGGCGTACTCGCTCCTGCTGGCCGCGGCGGCCGGAACGGTCCCTGCCCCGCAGCGGCTCGCGCTCGACACCGCGCAGACCTGGATCGTCATCGCCGGCCACGCGAAGAACGACGCGGACGACCCGTCCCAGGTTCCAGCCCACGACCGCGCGCCCGCGCTCGCCGAAGGTCCGGCGCACGGGCACGCGCTGGCGGACGCGCTGGGGGACCTGATCGCCGGGCAGGGCCACGTCGAGCGGGCGGGCGCCGGAGAGGACGCGGCGCGGTTGCTGGGGCGAGTGCCGCAGGGGGCCACCGCCGTCACCTTCGTCCTCGTCGTGGAGAGCCCGGCCGGCCGGCGCGGCGCCGCCTGCCCGCCCGAGGCCGTCGTCGAGGAGATCGCCGGCCACATCGCCACCGTGCGCGCCGTGGCCCAGGCGTGCGCCCAGCTCCCGCCGTCCACAGCGGCGACGTTGTGGCTGGTCACGGACGAGTGCGCGGCCGTGCCCTGCCCCGGCCCCGGCGGCGGGGACACGCCGGTGGCCTCGGCCGTGTGGGGGGCGACCCGTACCCTGGCCAACGAGCAACCCCGCTTGACGATCCGGCGGGTGTCGGCGCACCGCGGCGGCGGCGCCGCCGAGCGGGTGTTCGGCGAGCTCGCCCGCCCCGGGCATGAGGACGAGATCGTCCTGACCGGGCAGGGCCGCTTCGTCCCCCGCACGCGGCACACTCCGGCCCGCCCGCCCCGGCCCGCCGAAGGCGGTGGCCACCGGCTGGCGGTGCGCGATCCCGGGCCCGCGTACCGCCTGGTCTGGGAGCCGCTGTCGCCGCCGTCGCCCGGGCCCGGCCAGGTGCTGGTCGAGCTGCGGGCGGCGGGCGGCGGGCCTGAACTTCCGCGACCTGGTCCACGCCGTCAACCTGCTGCCCGGCGAGGCGCTCGAAGGCTTCTACGGCGGCTTCCCGCTGGGGCTGGAGGGCGCCGGTGTGGTCGCCGCCGTCGGCCCGGACGTGACGGGCGTGCGCCCCGGCGAGCGCGTGATGACGGCGCAGGCCGTGGGCCTGGGCACCCACGCCGTCGTCCCGGCCTGGGCGATCATGCCGGTGCCGGGGCGCATGAGCTTCACCGAGGCCGCCTCCATGCCCATGGCCCACCTGACCGCCCATGCCGCGCTGCGCACGGCCGGCCGGCTGCGGGCCGGTGAGACGGTGCTGGTCCACAGCGGCGCCGGCGGCGTGGGGCTGGCGGCGATCCAGTACGGCCGTCGCGTCGGCGCCCGCGTGATCGCCACCGCCGGCACCCGCGCGCGGCGCGACTTCCTGCGCGCCCACGGCGTCGAGCACGTGTACGATTCCCGCAGCCTGGACTTCGCCGAGCAGATCATGGAGCTGACCGGCGGGCGCGGCGTGGACGTGGTGCTCAACTCGCTGATCGGCGAGGCGCTGATCCGCAGCATGGAGATCCTCGCGCACGGCGGCCGGTTCATCGAGATCGGCAAGCGTGACATCTTCGCCGACCACCGGCTGCCGATGCGTCCGTTCGGCAACAACACCGCTTTCATCGGCCTGGACGTGGGCACGCTCATCACCCAGGAACCGGACCGGTCGGCCCGCGTGATGGCCGAGCTGGCCGGCGATGTGACCGCCGAACGGGTCACGCCGCTGCCGCACACCGTCTATCCGGCCTCCCGCGTCGCGGACGCCTTCGCGGCGATGCGCCACTCGCGGCACATCGGCAAGATCGTCGTCTCGTTCGGCGGCGGTGACGAGTCCGTCCTCGTCGAGGCGGAGCCGCGCGCGCCGCGGTTCGACCCCCGCGGCACCTACCTGGTCAGCGGCGGGCTGGGCGGGTTCGGCGCGGCGACGGCCCGCTGGCTCGCCGCCCGCGGCGCCCGCCGTCTGGCGCTGGTCGGCCGGCGCGGCATCGACAGCCCGGAAGCGGCCGGTCTGCTGCGCGACCTGGCCGAGCTCGGGGCGGACACGCACGTGTACGCGGCCGACGTGAGCGATCGGGCGGCGATGACCCGCGTCGTCCAGGAGGCACGGGCGGAGGGCCGGCCGCTGCGCGGCGTCGTCCACGCGGCCATGCACCTCGACGACGGCCAGATCGGCGACCTCACCGATGACCGGATCGCGGCCGTGCTCCAGCCGAAGATCGCCGGGGCGCTGGTCCTCGACGACGTGACCGGACAGGAGGAGCTGGACCTGTTCCTGCTGTACTCCTCGGTCACCACCACGCTCGGGCACGTGGGACAGACGTCGTACGTGGCCGCCAACCAGTTCCTGGAGGCGCTGGCGCGCCGCAGGAGAGCCCGCGGCCTGCCCGCTCTGGCGGTCTGTCTGGGCGCGCTGGCCCAGACCGGCGTCGTGGCACGCGGCGCGGGCGACAGGCTGGCCGCGTTCGGGGTCGAGGCCATCAGCCCGCGGGAGGCGTTCACCGCGATCGAGGACATGCTCGCCGGTGGAGCGGACGTGGCCGGGGTGGGCCGCTGCGACTGGAGCCGGCTGCGCCAGGTCCTGCCCGCCCTGGACCGGCCGCGGATGTCGCCGGTCATGCCGGCGTCGATGCGGCAGGAGGACGTCAGCCCCGAACAGATCGCCAGGGAGCTGGAGGCGATGGACGCCGGTGAGGGGCTGGCCTACCTCACCGAGCACATCCCGCGGATCCTGGCGTCGATCCTGCAGATGCCGGCCGAGCAGATCGCCCACGATCGCAAGCTGGAGGACTACGGGATGGACTCCCTGATGGGCGCGCAGGTGCTGGCCTCGCTTCGCCACCAGTACGGCATCGACATCCCGCCGATGGAGATCCTGCGCAGCGGCGGCACGGTCGCCGACCTCGCCGGTCTCGTCCTGGAGCGGCTGCGGCCGCAGGCGGCCCGGGACACGGCGGCGCCCGGCCAGTAGAAGCCCTAGGGGAAAGCGCAGGAGAAGGACCGCCGCCCGCAGGTTCCGGGCGGCGGGAGGAGGAAGAGGAGCGCTCATGCCGGTTGGTGTCCGTCGCCGCCGTTCCCGCCACGGCGGCGCGGCCGTCTCCCCTGCCGGCCTCTCCCCCGGGCCTTCCGGTTCTCAGCCGGACGATCCCGGCGCCGGCTCCGCCGCGCTCGGCAGGCTGGGCCGGGCGGCGGCCCGCCGTGGACGGCTCGTCCTCGCGGTGTGGCTGCTCCTGGCCGCAGGGTCGGTGATGCTGCTGCCGGGCCTCATGCAGCGGCTGGCTCCGCCCTCGCTGGAAGTGCCCGGCTCCAGGTCCGCGGCGGCCGCGGCCATGATCGCACGCGGGCTCCCTGAACTGGGCGAGGAGCAGATGCTGCTGGCCTTCTCCTCGGCGCGCCTGGACGCGGGCGAGCCGCGCTTCCAGCAGGCGATGGCCGCCACGGTGGACGCGCTGGCCGCCCGCCCGGACATCGGCGCGCTGCTGCCGCTGCCGGAGATCGACGGCGGGCATCCCCGCCACGCCTACGTTCTGGCCGGCGTGCACGGTGACGAACTCACCCGTCAGCGGAATCTGCCCGCCCAGCTCGCGAGCGCGCGGCAGGCGGCCGGGGACGCGTCGGCGGGCGCGGTCGGCGTGACCATCCTCGGCGTCAGCCGCGCCTTCGGGCAGATGGCGCACACCGACATGGCCGACCTGCGGACGATGGAGGCCGTGACCATCCCGGTGGCGGCGCTGCTGCTGGTGTTCGGGCTGGGGACGGTGGGCGCCGCGGTCGTGCCCCTGGTGGTGGGCGGTGCGGCGATCACGACCGGGGCGGGCGCGCTCGCGGTGGCGGGCACGCTCGTGCCCGTCGACTCGACCATGCTGACCTACACGGTCACCATGTCGCTGGGGTTGGGGCTGGACTACACGCTGCTGATCCTGCTGCGTTACCGCCAGGCCCGTCGCGCGGGTCTGGCGCCCCCGGTGGCGGCCGGACGCGCCGCCGCCACCGCGGGCAGCACGGTGGCCTGGTGCGGAGCCGTCGTCGCCGTCACCTCCTGCGCGCTGCTGGTCGTCGGCGTCCCGTGGGCGCGTTCCCTGGCGCTGGCGGGGATATTGGCCGCGAGCGTCACCCTGGCGGCCGCGCTGACGCTGGGCCCCGCGCTGCTGGCCCGGGTGGATCGCCGGCTGGAGTGGGGCAGGGTGCCGAGGTGGCGGGCCGGGCGCGGAGCGGAGCGGCCCGCGTGGGCGCGCGGTGGCGAGCATCTGACGAGGCGGCCCGCGTGGCTGCGCGGCGCGGAACATCTGATGAGGCGGCCAGGCTGGTACGCGGTGGCGGCCACCACCGTGCTGCTGCTGGCCGCCGCGCCGGTGCTGCATCTGCGGCTCGGGCTGCACTACGACCGGGGCGCGCTGGCCGGCACCGACATCGGCGCGGGCCTGGCCGAGCTGGAGCGGGACGGGGTGGCCGGGCTGACCGCGCTGGCGCTGCCGCACCCGGACGGCGCCGCCCCGGTGGACACCTTCGCCTTCGGCCAGGCTCTGCGGGCCGACCCGCGGGTGTCGGTGGCCACCGTGCTGGACAACGGCAGGGATCTGACGGTGATGCTGGTCGCCGGCAGGCCCGCCCCGGACAGCGACGCCGGCGCCGCCTTGCAGCAGGACGTGTACGCCCTCGCCGGGCGCCTGCTGCCCGCCGGTCAGCAGGTGCTGGCCACCGGGCCGGCGGCGCGGCTCGCCGACCTGGCGGAAGGCGCGCTGGGCGGACTGTGGCGGGTGCTGGCGGTCGTGCTGCTGGCGTCGTCCGCGCTCCTGCTGATCGTCTTCCGCAGCCTGCTGATCCCGGTGAAGGCGCTCGCCATGAACCTGCTGTGCGTCTGCGCCGCCTTCGGGCTGCTCACCGTCGTCTTCCAGGACCTGGGCGGGCAGGGCGCCGACATCAACGTGCTGTTGCCGCTGGTCGTCTTCACCATCGTCTTCGGCCTGTCCCTGGACTACGGGGTCTTCCTCGTGCACCGCATCGCCGAGCACTACCGCCGCGGCGGCGACAACACCGCCGCCGTCCTGCACGGGCTGCGGCACACGGCGCGTCCCATCACGCTGGCCGCCGCCATCATGGCCGTCACGTTCGGCGGCCTGATGTTCACGCGGCGGCTGGACTTCCAGCAGGGCGGGTTCGCGGTGGCGGCGGCGATCGTCATCGACGCGACCATCATCCGGATGGTGCTGGTCCCGTGCCTGATGCGGCTGCTGGGGCATCGCAACTGGTGGCTGCCAGGAACGCGGGTCAGTGCCCGGTCAGGGCGGCCCGGGGTGAAGGGGCCCGGCGCAGGGCGTCCGGTGGGAAGCGTCCGGGGCGAGGACCCGCTGGACGGCGTCCGGTCCGGGCCGGTCAGCGGCGCAGGAAGGCGCTGATGGCGGGGACGAGCCGGTCGTGGGCGTCTTCGAGCACGTAGTGGCCGGCATCGCGGAAGGCGTGGATCTGGGCGCGGGGCAGGCGCCGTCGCCACTCGCGCAGCATGAGCGGGTCGAACACCGGGTCGCGCATCCCCCAGCCGATCAGTACGGGCCGGTCCGCGAAGCCGGCCAGGCACTCCCCCGCCCGCACCAGCAGCGGCCAGGATCGGTGGCCGGGGCCGAGCGGGATGTCGTGCACGAACCGCTGGACGGCCAGCCGGTTCCCCTGGCGGTCGCCGGGGGCCAGGAAGGCGGCCCGCACGTCGGAGGGCAGCCGGTTGCGGACCCCGAACGGCGGCAGCGTGGCCAGGCGGGCGAAGGCGTGGTGGCGCAGGAACAGCCGCTCACCCAGGCGGGTCTCACGCAGCAGCCACAGCGGCAGCCGCAGCGCCGGCCGTACCCTCGGGCCGTGCGGGTTGGGGAATGCGGCGCTGTTGAGCACGACCAGCCGGGCCACCCGGCCGGGGTGGCGGCCGGCCCAGGCCATGCCGATCGGGCCGCCCCAGTCGTGCACCACGAGCGTCCAGCCATGGTCCGGTGCGCCCCGCTCGGCGACGAGGTGGGCGGTGAGCGCGTCGAGGTCGTCCACGCGGGAGGCCAGGGTGTGGGGATAGCGGTCCTGGCCGGGCTTGTCCGACAGGCCCATGCCGATGTGGTCGGGCGCGACGCAGCGGTGCTCGCCGCGCAGCGCCTCGATCAGCCGCCGCCACAGGTAGCTCCACGAAGGGTTGCCGTGCAGCATGAGCACGGGCGCCCCGTCGCCCTCGTCCAGGTAGTGCTGGCGCAGCCCGTCACGGGCGAACCAGCGGGAGACGAAGGGGTAGCCGGGCAGGCTCGGGACGTGGCCGGGCATCGGGACCTCAGGGCTGGATCGGTGGTACGGGCGGGCGTGCGGCGCGATCGCCGTCCGGGTCCGCGGCGTGGGCGGACAGGTGGGCGGCGAGCCTGGCCAGGCCCTCGGCCGTGCTGACGCGCGGCACGTAGCCGAGATCGCGGCGGGCGGCGGAGACGTCGAACCAGTGGGAGGTCGTGGCCTGGACGGCGGCGATCCGCGTGACGGGGGGCTGCGAGCGCGTGCGGGCGAGCCGGTAGCCGTATTCGACGACCGCGGCTCCCATCCGGGCCACGCCGGCCGGGACGTACCGGGTCACCGGCGGCAGGCCGGCCGCGCCCAGCAGGCCGTTGACCCAGGCGGCGACCGTGATGGGCTCGTCCTGGGTGATGAAGTAGGCGCGGCCGGCGACCGGCGAGCCCGGGGCGAGCACGTCCAGGGCGAGCAGGGTGGCTTCGGCCGCGTTGCCGACGTAGACCGTGTCGATGCGCTTGCCGGGGGCGCGTGGCAGGATGAGCCGGCCGCGGCGGGCCTGGGCGACGAGCCTGGGCAGGAAATGCGGGTCTCCCGGCCCCCAGATGAGGTGCGGGCGCAGCGCGACGGTGGCCAGCCGCTCGTTGCCGGCGGCCAGCACGATCCGTTCGGCGATCGCCTTGCTCGCCGGGTAGTGGGCCAGGAAGCGGCGGGCGTAGGGGGCCGACTCGTCGACGCCCTCCAGGTCGCCTCCGTCGTGCACGACGCTGGGCGAGGAGATGTGCACCAGCCGGGTGACGCCGGCCCGCAGGCACGCCTCGATCAGGTTCGCCGTGCCCGCCACGTTGATCGACCGGTAGGCGTGGGCCGGTCCCCACATCCCGGCCAGGGCGGCGCAGTGCACGACGGCCTCGCAGCCGGCCACGGCGGCGCGTACGCCGTCCGGGTCACGGATGTCGGCGGCGTGCTGGACGACGCCGAGCGCGTCCAGCTCCGGGTGGCCGCGGCGGCCCAGCGTCGAGACGTGCTCGCCTCGCGCGGCCAGCAGCCGGCACACGGCCTGGCCGAGGAATCCGCCGCCGCCGGTCACCAGCACCTTCACCGCCCGTCACCGCCCAGCTCGCGCGCGGCCCAGCGGGCCAGCAGAGGGCGGCGGATCTTGCTGGCGTGCCGGACGTCCATGGGGAAGCCCGGGTGGGCCAGCACGTGCCCGATGCCGCCGATCGCGGCGGCCCGCACCCGTTCGACGATCTCGCGACGCTCGCGCCCGGGGGTGCCCGGCTCGCACTCCACGCACAACACCGGGCGCTGGCCGCCCGGCGGCCCCACCCCCACCAGCGCGCTGCGGTGCACGCCCGGCAGCGCGTTGACGATCGGCTCGACCTGGTCGGTGTACATCTCGCCGTCGGCGGTGCGCACGCGTTCGCTCTTGCGTCCCGCGAACCACAGCCGCCCCCGCTCGTCCTGCCAGCCGAGATCCCCCATGCGGTGCACCGGCTCGCCGTCGTCGTCGATGCGGGCCAGCGCGCTCTCGCGCGGGCGCTTCAGGTACGGGTCGCTGACCGCGGGGCCGGCCACGGTGATCTCCCCCACGGTGCCGGCCGGCACCGACAGATCATCCGACCAGCGCGGGATCGCCTCGTCGGTGATGCCGATGACGCGGACCCGGTTGCCGGGCAGCGCCGAGCCCAGGCAGGTGCCGGCGCCGCGCGCGGTGTCCGCCGCCGTGCCCGCGAGCTCGGCCGCGTCCGCCACGGCGACCAGCAGGCATTCGGTCGCGCCGTACACCGAGCGGACGTCGGCGTGCGCGGGCAGGCACCGCTGGGCGCGCCGCAGCACCGAGAAGGGCAGGGGCGCGCCGGCGGTGAGCACGATCTGGAGGCTGTCCAGGACCTGTCCGTGGCGCGCGCAGTGACGGGTGAGCCGGTCCAGCAGCGCGGGCGCCGCGAACAGGCCCCGCACGCCGTGGGCGGCGATGGAGGCGGCCATGGCGGCCGGGTCGGTGCGTCCGGGACGGCGCAGGTCGAGCCGCGGGATGACCGAGGCGCACCCCATTGCCGGCGCCGCCACCGCGAACGGCAGGAAGGTCGAATACACCGTGGCGCCCGGCTCGAGCGCGCCCAGGTGCGCCAGCAGCTCGGTCTGCCCGGCCAGGTGCCGGTGGCGGTAGGGCACTCCTTTCGGCACGCCGGTGGAGCCGGAGGTGAAGGCGATCAACGCCAGATCGTCGGCGTACGGCGTCCGTGGGCGCGCCGCGGCGACCGGCGGGGTGCCGGCGTGGAGGCGGCGGATGCGGGCGAACCACAGGGCGTACGTGGCGAACGTGACGGTGGTGGTCACGCTGCCGCGAGCCCAGCCCAGCAGGAGCCGCGCCAGATGAGCGCGCGGAACCGCGATGAACGCCTGGACGGCGGCCTCCTCGAGGCAGGCGCCGATGGCGCGCGCCCCGAGCCCCGGGTCGATCAGGACGGGTACGGCCCGCAGCCGGAGCAGCGCCAGCACCACCGCGACCAGATCCCGGCCGGGCGGGATCATCACCGCGGCCCGCGTCCCGGCCGTCACCCCGGCGCGGGCCAGCCTGGCCGCCGCCTCGGTGATGAGCTCGTCGAGCCGCCCGTAGGTCAGCTCCTCGGCGCCGCGACGGCGATCGACGCGGCAGGCGACCGTGCCGGGCCTGGCGCGCGTCCAGTGTTCGGTCATCGCCACGACGTCGAAGAGCGGGGTGGTCACGCCTCACCTCTCACAGCTCGTTCTGGATCACTACCGTATAGTAACTCTATGTAGTAGGACATTACTTACAGTGAATGGATTCGCCATGCGCCGCCTCATCACCGTCCTCGCCTCCACAGCCGCAGGAAGCGCCCTCATGGTCGTCACGGCAGGGCCCGCCCTCAGCGTCTCGATCATCGACTGCATGCTCGGCACCGGCGTGGTCCTGCCGAGCCCGACCAGCACGAGCCGCATGACCTGCTACGGCGGCACCTTCCACGGCTCCCCCGTGAGCGGGATCGCCTGACGGGCGGGCTCAGCAGGGCACGGCTTCCAGGAAGGGCATGGCCTTGGGCAGCCCGCCGCCAGGGAACCGCAGAGCGGGCGTCACCCCAGGCGTCACCACTGGCGTCACCGCCGGCTGGGGCGGCGTTGGCTGGGGCGGCGTTGGCTGGGGCGGCGTTGGCTGGGGCGGCGTTGGCTGGGGCGGCGTTGGCTGGGGCGGCGTTGGCACCCCGACGCGCGGCGCCGCGCCGGCGGCGCGACTGACGACCAGACCCGGCGCGACGATCCTGGCCCAGGCTCTGGCGATGGCGTCGACGGGAACGTTGATGCAGATCTTGCCCTGCCCCACTTCCAGCTCCTCTTCCTGATCACCGGGCAGGGCATCGGGCGGGGCGTCGAGCGGGGCATCCGCCGACGGGAGCCCGGTGCCGGCGACGACAGGCCGGGGCGTCGCGGCGGGAACACCGGCGACGACCGGACCGGCCGGCGAGGGCACGATGCCGGGAACACCGGCGGCGACCGGTGAGGGCGTGGCGACGTCGGCGGCGACCGGACCGGCCGGCCCACCGGCGAGCAGGACGGCGAGCGGGAAGGCGGGCAGGACGGCGGCGGTGACGCCGGTGAGAGCGGAGATGCGCACGACAGGTCCTCGGGTCAGCACGGCGAGAAGATCAGGGCGGCGTTGTGGCCGCCGAAACCGAAAGAGTTCGACATGACCGGCCGCGGCGGCATGGGCCGCACCCGGTCGACGACATCGACGTCGCACCGCGGGTCCACGTGCTCGAGGTTGGCCGTGGGCGGGATGGCACGTTCCTGCAGCGCCAGCACGGCCGCCACGGCCTCGATGGCGCCCGCGGCGGCGATGGCGTGCCCGGTGACCCCCTTGACCGAGGTGACCGCAACCCTCGCCGGGCCGAACACCTCGTTGATCGCCTGGGCCTCGGCCACGTCGTTGAGCGGTGTGCCGGTGCCGTGCGCGTTGACGTGCGCGATCTCCTCCGGGGCCAGGCCCGCGTCGGCGAGCGCGGCGCGCATGCAACGGGCCGCCCCCTCGCCCTGCGGCGACGGCGCGGTGAGATGGTGGGCGTCGGAGACGGAGGCGTAGCCGGTCAGCTCGGCGTAGACATGGGCGTCGCGGCGCATGGCGTGTTCGAGGTTCTCCAGGACGACGAACGCGGCGCCCTCGGCCAGCACGAAGCCGTCCCGATCACGGTCGAAGGGCCGGCTGGCACGCTCAGGCGCGTCGTTGCGCTGCGACAGGACCTGGCAACGCCGGAAGCCCAGCAGCACCGTCGGAGTGATACAGGCCTCCGCTCCACCGGCGATCGCCACATCGGCGTGCCCGCCGCGCACCAGGCGGCCCGCCTCGCCGATCGCGTGGGAGCCTGAGGCGCAGGCCGTCTCCACCGACAGGCTGGGACCCTGGATGCGGTGGTGAATGCTGATCGCGGCGGCCGCCGAGTTGTGCATGGCCATCGGCACACACAGCGGGCCCGGATCGCCGCGTCCGGAATGCTGCCCTCCGAGCATGACCGCCTCGTCCGTCATCCTGCCGCCGAAGCAGGTGCCGGTCACCACCGCCCGGCGCTGCGGCGGCGCTCGCAGGGCGCCCGCGTCGGCCAGAGCGTCGGTGGCGGCGCAGAAGGCCAGCTGAGCCATCCGGTCGAGCCGCGACGCCTGCTTGGCGGGCAGGTACGCCTCCATGTCCAGGTCGGCGATCTGGCAGGCGAAGCCGACGCCCAGCCCTTCGGTGTCGAACGAGGTGATCGGGCGGGCGGTGGACCGGCCGGCCAGCAGCGTGTTCCACACCTCCTTGGGGTGGGCGCCCGCCGGAGTACGCACCCCCAGGCCGGTCACCGCGACACGAACCCCGGGCACGCTCACACCGATCCCCTCAGCAGCAGGCGGGCCCTGGCGATCACATCGCCTACGGTCCGCACGTCAGCGAGGGTCTCGCGAGGCAGCGGCCCCCACCTGTCCTCCAAGGCCACGTGCAGCTCGGCCAGATCCAGGCTGTCGGCCTCCAGGTCCTCACGCAGCAGCGCGTCCACGGTCACCCGGCCCGGGTCGACCTTCAGGATCCGCACGCAGTGCTCCCGCACCACGGTCGCGATGTCGTCCTCACCCACGATGAAACTCCCTCCCCCAGGGCACAGTCAGCGCTCGTGCCACCCAGCGTCGCCCATACCGCGACAACTGATCACTTGTGGCACGGCGTGCGCCGTTAAGAAGTCGATCAAGTTTTCCCGCCAGGCGCCGCGCTCGCCGCCCCGCAGCACGCCCCCTCCTATCGTGGGCTCCACCTAGGAAGATCACCGAGCGCCGCACACCGGCCACCACCAGGACAAGGAGACGACATGCCCGTTCACCCGCTCATGCGCGCAGGCGCGGCCACGGCCGCGGCGGTGGCGATGACGACGGCGACCACATCACCCGCCGCGGCCACCGCCCGGCAGACCCTGCTCACCTGCCAGGTCTCCACCACCACCGAACGCCCCATCACGTTCGCCCCGCCGGTCAGGTTCCTGCCGGACACCGTCACCGCCCAGGCCAGGCTCGCGCTGACCGGCTGCACCGCCTCATCGCCCTCGGCCGCCGGGATGCGCTCCGGCGTCATGACCGTGCGCAGCACCGGCCGCGCCTCCTGCGCCGGCGCGCAAGACATACACGGCAAAGGCAGCATCACCTGGTACGGCGCCGACGGCCGGCGAGCCGGCGTCTCCACCCTGCGACCATCGATGGAGAAGCTGACCGGCCACAACCCCGGCGACATGCTCCTCAGCGGACGGGTCAGCAAAGGAGCGCTGGCGGGCAGCAAGGTTGCCGGCACCGCCACCCCGACCTCCAACATCAGCATCTGCGCCACCAAGGGACTCAGCACCGTCCACGGCACAGGAAAGATCACCTTCTTCGCCTGACCACCAGGGTCCGGCCGCACGGTGACCCCGCCCCACCGGCACGCGCCGCGCGGGCCAGCCGTCGCCTGCGGCCGGACTCCCCCTCAGCACTCCGGAAGTCCCCACACCGGCGCCCACCGGACCGCACCGCGCAGCACGGCCTGCGGCCCCGAACACCGGCGGCGCTGTGTCGCGAAACCCCCTACCTCCCTTACCGATCATCGCGCTAACGTCAGACCTCAGATCCATGCCACGGGCACCGCAGTGCCGAGAACGTTCCTTCCACCCCCAGCAGAAGACCCCAAGGAGGAAAGAGCCGTGAGCTCTGGCAAGAAGATCTGGTCGGCGGCCCTGCTCGCCACCGCCATGCTGGCGGTCACCACGGCCTGCGGCGGCGGCGAGAGCACCGACGACGAGGTCAAGCTGCGCTTCGCCTACTGGGGCAGTGACGCGCGCCGCGAGATGACCGAAGCGGCGATCGCGAAATTCGAGGCGAAGAACCCGACCATCGACGTCGAGGGCGAGATCTCCGACTTTCCCAGCTACTACGAAAGGCTGGCCACCCAGGTCGCGGGCCGGGACGCGCCCGACGTCATCACCCTGGAAATCCGCGCGCTACGCGAATACGCCGAACGCGGCGCGCTGGCCGACCTGGCCTCCAAGGTCAGCGCCGCCGACATCGACGCCAAAATACTGGCGACCGGCGTCGTCGACGGCAAGCAGTACGCCATCCCCACCGGCGTCAACTCCTTCGCGATGGTGATCAACTCCGCCCTGGTCAAGCGCGCCAGAGCCACGCTCCCCGACGACAGCTCCTGGACCTGGGAAGACTTCGTCGAACTCTGCTCCAAGGTCACGACCGGCACCGACGGGAAGATCACCGGCACCCAGCTGACCTGGAACCCCGCGTACCTGCAGATCTACGCCGCCCAGAAGGGCGAGCAACTCTACGCCGGCAACAAGATCGGCGTGTCCCCCCAGACCCTCGAAGACTGGTGGGCCATCACGCAGGACCTGATCAGGACCAAAGGCTCCCCCAGCGCCGACAAGAGCTCCGAACTGTACGACGCCGGCATCGAACAGACACTCATCGGCACCAACACCGGCGCCACGAGCATGATCTGGAGCAACGTCCTCGGCGCGGCCGCCAAGGCATCAGGCCAGGAACTCGACCTCGTGCGCATGCCGAAGATCGAAGGCGCCACGACCAGCGGCATGTTCCTGCAGCCGGCCATGTTCTACACCGCCTCCTCCAGGTCGGAGCACGCCGCCGAAGCCGCGAAGTTCATCGACTTCATGGTCAACGACGCCGAAGCCGGCCAGAACATCCTCAGCGACCGCGGCCTGCCCGCCAACGCCAAGGTGCTGTCCGCCGTCAGCGCCAAACTCCCGGAGGCCGACCAGAAGACCCTGGCGTTCGTGAACGAAGTCCGTGGCGAACTGGCCGACCCGCCCGCCGCCCCTCCCAAGGGCTCCAGCGCCATGGAAGGCATCCTCAGGCGCTACTCCGAGGAGGTCATCTTCAACCGGATGCCCCCCGACGAGGCCGCGCAGAAACTCATCACCGAGGCCAACGCCCTGCTCGCCGGCTGACCGCCGCCGCGCACCCCGCCGGCCAGCGGGCCGGGAGGGTGCGCGGCGATCCAGTTCGACGCGCTCAGCGCACACCGCACCACCCGGCGCGAAGTCGCCTCCTGGGGCCCGGGAGACCGGGGCGCCGCTCCCGCGCCGCCGAGTCCTCGCGTTGAACCCGCGGCCGCCGGCGCGCGTACCTGGACATGGTCTCTCCACCGCCGGACCCGAGAAAGGTGCGCGAGATGAAGCATCTGCGAATCATTGCGGCATCCAGCCTGACCGTCCTGGGCGTGGGCCTCGCCGTCTTCACGATCTTCGCTCCCGCACCGAGCAGCACCGCGACCGCCCATCACCACCCGACCCGACCCGTCGCGGGCGAACCCCTCCCCGGCGCCGGCCTGGACCGCATCCTCGCCGCCATCGAGTGTGACCGGCCGTCGGTCCAGGTCGATGCGAGCGAACTGCGCCAGGTGTCCTGCCGAACCGGCGCCGGCCGCTACGTCGTCATGACCTTCACCACGCGAGAGAACCAGGACGCGTGGTACGAAGGAGCCCGGGCCTACGGCGGGACGTATCTCGTGGGCGACCGGTGGACCGTCGTCTCCGATCCGAAGCTCCTGGCCGAGCCTCACGCTCGACTCGGCGGCCGCATCGAAAGCCACCAGCACTGATCGTACGGCCTGACCGGTGATGCTCTGTTTTCATCGCTGAATGCGGGAGTCGTTACCAGAGCGGGCGGCTTTACAAAGTAGAGCACAGATTTCCGGGGCGTCCCGAGTATGCGGCAAACGGCATTTGAACCGGGCTTACTTGATTCTTGTGAATGATGGGCACAAGCCTGTTCCTGGGTTGCTCTCATCGTCCCAGGCAAGGAGCGGATGTCATGTCCCAGGTGTACGAGCCCCGCCACACGGCCGTGCTGCTGGTCGATCCCTACAACGACTTCCTGTCCGAGGGCGGCAAGGTGTGGCCGCACGTGGAGTCCGTGGCGAAGCAGGTCGGGCTGCTGGACCACCTGCGCTCCGTGATCGCCGCCGCCCGAAGGACCGGCATCCGGATAATGATCGTTCCGCACCGCCGCTGGGAGCCGGGCGACTACGAGACCTGGGATCACCCCAACCCGACGCAACGCGCCATCATGAAGCGTCACAGCTTCGCCCGCGGGACCTGGGGTGGGGAGTTCCACCCCGACTTCCAGCCGCAGCCCGGCGACGTCGTGGCGCGGGAGCACTGGGCGCAGAGCGGGTTCGCCAACACCGACCTCGACTTCCAGCTCAAGCAGCACGGCATCACCCATGTCGTGCTCATCGGCCTGCTGGCGAACACCTGCATCGAGTCCACCGGCCGATTCGCCATGGAACTCGGCTACCACATCACGCTGGTGCGCGACGCCACCGCGGCGTTCCTGCCCGAGATGATGCACGCCGCACACGAGCTGAACGGCCCCACCTTCGCCCACGCCATCACCACCGCCGACGAGCTCGCCGCCGCATGGTGCATCTCGCCGGCCGCCAGGACGGCCTGACCAGTACGTCACCGCGGACGACCGGGCCGTGTGGTCCTGACCGCGTCCGCCGTCGGGACCGCCCGCGGAGACCGGACATCGACCGGACATCGACCGGCCATTTCTCAATATCGGGCGCATATGCCGGTCCGAGCAGGAGAACGTCGCTAATGTTCCTAGCCGTACATCACCCTGTCCGGCAAGGAAAGATGAACCATGAAGAAGAATGTGCTGGTAGCGAGCGCGCTGACCGCCGCGGCGGCCATCGTCGGAGTCGGCGCGCCCGCCGCTCAGGCGGAGGCCGGGACGGTGCCGCTGGTGCGTTATTTCGACGGGCTCAAGCACTATGTCACCAGCGGCGCCCGGCCTGGCACGAAATATCGCGAGGAAGGACGGGTGCCCATTCTCACCAAGAAAGAGCCGGGCACCAAGGCCATCTACGGCTGCCTCTCCGGAAACGCGAAGCGCGACCAATTCCTGTCCGGCGCGGCCGACTGCGAGAACAGCGTCAACCCCTCGGCCAAGCGGCACGCCAAACTGCGTACCGAGGGTTATCTCTTCACCAGCCCCGGCCCCGGCAGAAGGGCGCTGTACCGCTGCTACGTCCCGCACACGCAGAGCCACTTCGTCTCGCTGAGGCCGGACTGTGAGTCGAAGCCGCCCACCTCGAAGGTGAACAAGGAGTTCGTCCTCGGATACTTCCCCCACGCATAGGGAGCGCCCCGGCCGCGCGTCGCGCCGTCATCGCCGCGCGGCCGACCGCGGTCAGGAGAGCCGGGTCAGCCGAGCTTGAGCAGCAGATCGGCGAGCTCGGCCGGCATGGTGATCATGCAGTCGTGGCCCGTCTCCAGTTCCCACACCTGCGCCGGGGTGCCGTTGGGCTGTGTCGCCGGGACCGGCCGCCGCTCGATGCCCTCCGGCACGCCGGCCACGCAGTGGATGTGGGTCCGCGCAATGGTGCGCACGGCCGGGTCGTCCAGCCGGACCGGCTGCTGGAGGCAGAGCACCGGCTGATCGGACAACATCGCCCGCAGCCACGCCACGTCCGCCGGGTCGGTCACCCCGAACAGGCCCAGGGGCGGCGGCAACTCCGGCATCGGCGGGATCCGCCAGGGCGCCGCGGACTCCGCCGCGCCGTCGATGAGGGCCTGGGTCACAGGCTGCACGTCCACCGCGCTCTCGCCGTCCTCCGGGACCATCGCGTCGAGATAGACCAGATGGGAGATCCGATCCGGGATCCGGTTGGCGGCGGAGGAGATGACCAGCCCGGCGTAGCTGTGCCCCACCAGGATCACGTCGCTGAGGTCCTGCTCGATGATCAGCTCGACGACGTCGTGGACGTGTGTGTCCAGCCCCACCTCGGGACCGAGCAGATGCGCCCTGTCGCCGTAGCCGGTCAGCGACGGCGCCAGCGCCCGGTGCCCGGCCGCGGCCAGCAACGGCACCACCCGTTCCCAGCATTGCCCGCTGTGCCAGGCCCCGTGCACCAGCAAATATGTAGACATGGTGTAGCTCCTTGCCGTGTCACCGCTGTTCGTACGGAGACGAGGTTTCCGCTTGCCGGCCGGCGGAGCCAGGGTCCCGGCGATCCTGGGGGCGAGGGGACCAGGCACGCGCGAAGGCGCGCGCACTACTGTGGCGGCATGAGCGACGAATCCAACCTTCTGGGCGACTACGTACGCGCCCGCAGGAAGCTCGTCACTCCCGAACAGGCCGGCATCTCCTCGGTGGGCGTACGGCGGGTGCCCGGCCTGCGCCGGGAGGAGGTCGCGATGCTCGCCGGTATCAGCGCCGACTACTACCTGCGCCTGGAGCAGGGTCGCGACCGCAACCCCTCCGCCCAGGTCCTCGAGTCCCTGGCCCGCGTGCTGCGGCTCGACGACGACGCGACCGCCTACCTGCTACGGCTGGGGACGGAGGGACCTCGGCGGCGACGGCGGCCCAGGAAGGAGTCCGTTCCCGCGGGTGTCGCCAAGCTCGTCGGCACGCTCGCGCTGCCCGCGTACGTGGAGGGCCGCTACTTCGACGTCCTGGCCGCCAACGCGCCGGCGACCGCTCTGTCACCGCGACTCGTGGCGGGGCGCAACCGCCTGCGGGACGTGTTCCTCGACCCCGCCGAGCAGGCCCTGTTCCCGGACTGGAAGGACGCCGCGCAGGGCATGGTCGCCGGCTTCCGCAAGTCCGTCGGCACCGACACCGACGACCCCAGGTTCATCGAGCTCGTCGGCGAGCTCTCCCTCGCCCACCCTCACTTCAGCAGGCTGTGGGCCCGCCACGACGTGAACACGTGCGACGGCGCGTTCAAGCACCTCGACCATCCCCAGGTCGGCGACCTGTGGCTGAACCGGGAGAGGCTGGGGGTCAGCGGCGCGCCAGGTCAGACGCTCGTCATCCTCCACCCGGATCCCGGCACCGACAGCGCCGACAAGCTGGCGCTTCTCGCGTCCATCACGCGCACAGCGGAGACCCCGCCTCGTCCGGACCCGTGCTGAACTCCTGCGCAGCCTCGGCGTGGACGAGCCGGTCGACGCCGCCGCACCCCTGAGATCGCGTCAGGTTGCTCCGGGCGCGTGGAGTGTGCGGCGAACGGCGTCGCGGAGCCAGTGGTGGGCTCCGTCGGCCGCATGGCGGGGGTGCCAGGCCATGCCGATGGTCAAGGGCGGCAGCAGCAGGGGGATTCACGTGGTCGATGGATCCGACCTCCAGATCGGTCCGGCCCTCGCAGAGAGCCGGACCGGCCTCCAGCTCCTCTGCCTGGAACCGGAACGAGACGCCCGGCGCCTCCTGCCGGGCCAGGCGCAGCAGTCCGGGGGCCAGCGCCGCACCACGGCGGCGGCTGACGCCCGAGCGGTCACGGTGATCAGCGGGCCTTGCCGCGGGTGACGTAGAGGTTCATGTCGGTGAAGTCGGTGGTGACGGTGTAGGGCTTGTAGAAGCAGTGGGCGAAGTGGCCCAGCACGTCGAAGCCGTGAGGGCTGAGCGGCAGGTGCGGGTCCGAGTAGCAGTAGACGTTTTCGGCGACGGCGTCGCCCAGGCGGAGCTCGTTCGGGTAGCACGGGTAGGCGACGGCCGGCTGGCTGTGGGCGAAAGTCTCGATCGGGCGGTCGTGGTCGACACGGACGTCCAGCAGCTCGGCCGCTGGCCCGTGCAGGCCCGCGGCGATCTCGCCGACGCCGCCGAAGCCCACGCCCAGCACCCGGGTGCCGGAGCCGGCGATGCTGCCCCTGCTGAACGTCTGGTGCTCACGGGCCAGATACAGCGGCAGAGGCTCGGTGCCCGCCCGCACCGCGGCGGCGCGTACCTTTCTGGCCGTTTCGGGGGTCTTGCGGCGCAGGATGAGCGACCGGCCGGCGTAGTCGAAGGTGGGCAGCAGGTGGTAGAAGACCCACATGCCGATCATGCCGTCGCTCCGCGCGTCGACGTCGTCGCCGGACTCCGACTCCAGCCAGGCCACGGGGACGTTGCGCAGCTCCATGCCGCCGACCTCGAACGAGGCCAGCACCCCCACGTTCCGCCATGCGATGCCGCCCAGGTGATCGATCTGCTTCCTGGCCATGGCGCTCACCCCTGCTTCCCTGGCCACCGACGCCGACAAGCTCAGTGCCGGGGCGCCGGTGTAGAACTGGAAGCGCTTCGCCGACCCGCCATTGACCGAGGCTTCGACCAGCGGAAACGGGTCCATCTGCAGCCAGGGCACCTGCGTGGTGTCGCCGTGGATCTGGTACGGCTCGCCGCGGACCGCCGCGAACCAGGTGGCGTTCAGCTCGTTGCCGGCCGCCTTCCAGTGCGGTGCGGACAGGGCGAACTTGTCCTGCCGGATGTAGCAGTCGGCGAGGTACTGGTTGGCCTGCCTGTCGTCGGGCGCCAGCTCGATGGCCATCGTGAGGTATTTCTCGGCCGCCGGGAACCGGTTGGACAGCAGCGCGATGAAGCCGCGCCGGCGGGCCGCGTGCAGATTCGCGGGGTCCGTTCCGAGGATCTCCTCGTACGCGCGGGCGGCCTGGTCGAACTCCCCGGCCTTGAACAGCGCGTCCGCGTCGGCGCCGCGGGCTCGCGCCGTTGCCGTCCCGCCCAGCAGCGGCGCGACGGCGGTGGCGCCGGCCAGCAAGGCGGCACCTCGCAACACCGAACGCCGGTCCCACGCTCCAACATCAGCCAAGGCCCTCTCCTCGATCATCTGACCTCTGTCCAACGGACGGTCACAGCGGCCCAGGCGGGGCCGCGGCGCGCCGCCGAGTGTCAACAGCGCACCGCGTGAACTCGCCCGCCGGTCAACTCCACCCACTGTCGACCGGCCGTGTCCCCGCCCGGTCCGCGCCGTGTCATCGTCGTGTCACCGTCGCGGCTGAGTGGCCCGGCTGGCCCGGCTCACGGCCGGGCCAGGCGGACGGGGCGCCGCGAGGCTGCGGGGGTGTGCTCTCAGCGCCACTGGTAGCGCGTTTGGGACGATCGGCTACCGGTGGCGAAGGCGAACGCCTTGTCGGGCTGGATCTGGTAGAGCTGAACATCTCCGGTCCGGATGGCTCCGCCCAGATGATGCCAGGTTCCGTCCTCGCGGGTGAGCTGCCAGCCATAGGCCTGTTCGAACGCGGTCGCCACGGCTTGCCTGGTGGCCTGGTCGGTGACCAGGCTCGCGGTGCCTTCGATGACGTAGTCCATGCCGGTCAGGGTGCCGGTCCCGGTGGTCAGCGCGCACTGCGGGTTGGCGCTGAGGTTCCTGGCTTTCTGCTCGTTGTCGCCGGTGGTGAACCACATCGCGCCGAACGCCCAGATCGCCAGCAACGGTGTCACGTGGGGGCGGCCGTCCCGGCGCACCGTGCACAGCTGGAATTTCTGGATCCGGCGCAGTGCCCACTCCGTCTCCTCCCACGGCGTCGGGCCGGCGCCCGGTGAGGAGAACGGACCGAGGCTGGTCTGCGGCGTGGTCGAGTCGCCGGCCGTAGAAGTGGACAAGATTCTCTCCTTGCGATCGTCGTGAGCTCCGCCCCGGCGCGGGCCGCGGTGACAGCTCAGCGGGTCCCGGCGAGATGCTCGGCCAGGATCGTGGTGACCGACAGCGCGGTGTCGAAGTTCGGGACGAGCCGGGTTTTCGTCAGCGCGAAGGCGACTCCCCTGGCGGGATCGGCGTAGGCGTAGCTGCCGCCGCCGCCCGGCCATCCGAGTGCCACGGAGTTCTCCGCGGCAGGGGCACCCATCCTGCCGATCGGGAAGCCCAGCGCCATCCGCGCCGGGGTGCCGAAAACCTGATCCGTACCCTCGAACGCGAGCGCGGACAGCCGCGCCAACCGGGCAGGGTCCACGAGCTCGCCCCGCAGCACGGCGTCGAACATCGCGGCAAGACCGTGCGCGGTGGCGGTCCCCACCGACGGGATGTCGGCGCGCAGGATCTCGCCGTTGTTGCCGACAACGGCACTCGGCCGGCTCTCCCACGGCGCGAGGATCGCATCACCGCCGTCCGGGGCGGCAGGCCATTGCCGCGCCCGCTGTTCCAGGCGCGCCAGCCCCGGCAGCGATTCCTTCGGAGCGGCGAAGTAGAGCTGCCCCTCGATACCCAGCGGCACAGTGATCCACTCACGCAGCAGCTCGCCCATGGACCGCCCGGTCGCGCGGCGGGCCAGCTCGCCGACGAGATAGCCGAAGGTGTAGGAGTGATAGCCCACGGCGGCGCCCGGCCGCCAGCGCGGCTCGGCGGCGGCCAGCGACTCGCACACCCTGGACCAGTCGGGAAGCTCGGCCGGGGTGATCTCGCGCGGCATGGCCGGAAGACCGACCGTGTGGGTCAGCACGTGCCGCAGTGTCGCCGTGGCCTTGCCGTGCACGCCGAACTCGGGCCACAGGTCCGTGACCGGGCTGTCGTACGCGAGGCACCCATGCGCGACGAGCAGATGCGCCAGCGTGGCCGTCACGTTCTTGCCGGTGGAGAAACTGAAGATCGGCGTACCGGAGGTGATCGGTCGCCCGGTGGCCGGGTCGGCCGTGCCCGCCACCGCGTCGACGATCAGCGCGCCGTCCTGATAGACAGCCACCTGCACGCCGGTCTCCGCGCCGGTGGCGACCAGCGTGTCGATATGACGCTGGATCCGGTCCTGTACCTCGCTCATCGCATCCTCCCCACTCGCCGGCCACGCGGAGAAATCTTCCGGAGGTAGACGGCCGGCGGAGGGAGAACTCATCGGTCGAACGCGCCGCGGCACCCGCACAGCGGGCTGGTTTCTCCTCCGGCGCCTCAGCGCCTGGTCCTTCGCGAGGGCGGCCACGTCAGCCTGATCGCCCGCCGGCCGCCACCGAGACTGACGCCGTGGGTCCGGACGAGTCCCGCGGCCGGCACGGATCCGGCGAGCTCATCCGGCAGGACATAGCCGTCATGGCCGGCCTCGGGAGTGACGACCCAGATCCAGCCGGCGTCGGCGAGGTTGCCCATCGCGTCCATGAGGGCGTCGACCAGGTCGTCGCCGCCTCCGTCGCCCGCGCGCCAGCACAACAACACGACGTCGACGACCTCGTCGGCGCTCTCGTCCAGCAGTTCGCCGCCGCACCGTTGTTCCAGCGCGGCTCGGACGCCGTCGAGCCAGGCGGCGGCCTCCGGGGCCGGGTTCCTCGTCTGGACGGCCATCCCCCGCTCGATGCCGAGCAGATCGGCGATGCCCTCCTCCATCGCCTCACCGGGCACCGCCACCACCTCCTCCCGTGCTGCTCCCGCCGCCACCGTGGTGCCCGCTGGACGAGCCGCCGGGATCGCGGTCGCACGGCTCCGACGGGGCTTGACGCGCCCGTCGCCGCAAGCCTGCATGCCGACGGCGCGGCGTCGGCCCGTGCCGGAAGGTGGTGTTCCGGCACGGGGCCCGCTCAGCGTCGTCAGACCTCTTCGACGCTGCTCGGCTCGCGCCGGGACAGGTCGATTCCGAGCTCCTCCGCGGCGCGGAAGACGTCCTCGTCGGTGTCACGCATCTCGATGGACATGCCGTCGCTGGAAAGCACCTCGACGTTCAGGCACA
>NZ_JBQQCC010000026.1:0-98443 GCF_052245635.1 Nonomuraea sp. KM88
GGGCTGGGCATCCTGCTCGGCGGCCTCCTCGTCGAAGCGGCCGGACCGGAGCACGGCCTGGCGATCGCCGGCGCCGCCGGGCTGGTCGCGGGAGTGCCGGTGCTGCTGGCCTGGAACAGAGCCACCAAGGCGTCCCCCGGTCCGCGTGATCACGATGCTCGCGCCGCTCCGGGGCCGAGGCAGCAGCCTCGTTGAGGCATCGCCGGTCAACGCATCGCGAAAGCTCTGGAATCGTGATGTATACGATGCTGCTGTGGAATCCACGCGGAACGATCGTGACTCGGCCCCGTCTGCCTCATTCTCCATCGCAGGTGAGAGGGCTGTTCCCGGCAGGGAGCAAGCGCAGTTCGGCACGGGGCCGCTCTCGCGTGTCGCCGCGCTGGTCTACACCCTGCTGGTCGTCGAGCTGCTGTTCCTGGTCACCGCCGCGCCAGGGCTGGCGGCGCTCGTCCTGCTCGACCGCGACGCGAGCAACATCCCGCTGGCCGCGCTGTGCGCGCTGCCCGCCGGGCCGGCGCTGTCGGCCGCCCTCTACGCGCTGCGCCACCGCAGGTCCGACCTGACGGACCTGCGTCCCGCGGCGGCGTTCTGGCGCGGTTACCGGGGCAACGTCGCCGGGGTCATGAAGATCTGGGCGCCGTGGCTGGCGGGGCTGGCCGTCGTAGGGACGAACCTGGCGAACTTCGCCGCCGCGGGCGTCCCCGGCTGGTGGGCGGTGCTGCTCGTCGCCGTCGCCGTGGCGGCGGCGCTCTGGGCCGCCGCCGCGCTGGTCATCACCTCGCTGTTCGCGTTCCGGGCGGCCGACGTCGCCCGGCTGGCGTCGTACGCGCTCGTGCGGTTCCCCGGCGTCACCGTGAGCAACCTCTGCCTCCTCGTGGTGGCGGTCGGGCTCACGCTGGTCGCCACCGAGGCGGCGGTGACCCTCCTGGCCGTCGTCTTCGCGGCGGCGCTGCTGCGCAACAGCCGCCCGATGATCGACGAGATCAGGGAGAGGTTCACCGCCTGAGGCGCCGGCGCGTCACGGGATGCGCCGGCCCCGGGCGTCGGGCACCCCCGACTTGCGGAAGAAGTAGGCGTTGACCTGGTCGCGCCACTCCTCCGCGCAGCGCAGCTGCTCGTCGAGCAGCTCCGTCACCCGCGCGTGCAGCGCCGCGTCCCCCGGCTCCGCCCGCTCCCACAGCCGCCGGCTCCCGGCCACCTCCTCGACCCCGGCGAAATGGGTGTCGTAGATGTGCTGGATGACCGTGGTGCCGTCGTGCAGCACGTGCCCGTACGGGACGTGGTGGAAGAACAGCAGCAGCTCGTCGGGGCAGGTGCCGGGCGACTCGTAGACGTCGGACCACGGCTGCGGATACTGGCCGGTGAACCCGGTGCCGGACGCGCGGGTGCGGTCGACCCCGACGCCGTCGCGGTCGGCGAAGTGGTACGTGCCCCACGGCGTGTACTCGTAGCCGTCCACGTCAGGGCCGTAGTGGTGCCCGGGACGGACCATGAACCCGACGCCCAGCGGCGCCGTGTAACGCTCGTAGGTGCGCCACGAGCCGTCCATCATCGCGTGCAGCGTGCGCCGCAGCGGACCGGGGTCGCCGCCCTGCGCCGGCGCGAACGTGAGGTCGATCCACTCGTCGAGGAGGGCGTCGGGCTCCAGCCGCGGGTCCCAGGCCAGGCGGCCGAAGGCGTACAGGTTGGCCTGCGCGAGCGGATGGCCCGTCCAGTAGAAGTCGTCGCCGACGTTGGAGACCGCGACCAGGCCGCCGCCGTCGCCCGACGCCCCGACCGCCACGTCCGCCACGCTGCGCCCGGCCCTGTCCCCGGCGGCGTCCCCGTCTCCGTCCCCGTCCTCGCCTGGGCCCCACGGCCTGAACCCGAGCACCTCCTTCCACATCGGCGCCAGGTAGCACACGTGCCGCTGCTGGCCGGTGTACTCCTGCGTCACCTGCAGCTCCACCGCCAGCCGGGTGGACGGCATGGCCGCGATCACCGGCGACACCGGCTCGCGCGTCTGGAAGTCCATCGGGCCGTGCTTCACCTGCAGGATCGCGTTGTCCCTGAACCGCCCGTCGAGCGGCGCGAAATGATCGTGGGCGGCGCGGGCGCGATCGGTCGACCGGTCACGCCAGTCCTGCCGGTGGTTGTAGACGAAGGCCCGCCAGTGCGCGACCCCGCCGAACGGGGCCAGGGCGTCGGCGAGCACGTTCGCGCCGTCGGCGTGGCTGCGCCCGTACGCGAACGGCCCCGGCTGGCCTTCGGAGTCGGCCTTGACCACGTACCCGCCGAAGTCGGGGATGGCGGCGTACACGTGCTCGGTGGTGCGCGCCCACCACTCCCGCACCCGCTCGTCGAGCGGGTCGGCGGTGGGCAGCCCGCCGAGCCTCATCGGCGAGGCGAAGGTGACCGACAGGTGCACCCGGATCCCGTACGGGCGCACCTCGTCGGCGATGGCGGCCACGTCGCCGAGCCGGTCGGTCAGGAGGTGGGCCTCCGTGGCGTGCACGTTGACGTTGTTCACCGTGATGGCGTTCACGCCGGTCGCGGCCAGCAGCCGCGCGTAGGCCCGTACTCTGGCCAGGTCGCCGCGGGGGCCGCCGTCCCGCCAGAAGATCGACCCGCCGGAATAGCCGCGCTCGACCTGGCCCATCACCGGATGCACGTCGACGTTGTCCCAGTGGTCGAGCATGCGCCGGCGCGCCGCGGGCCGGTGCGGCTCTGCGGGGCGCTCGCCCGCGAACGCGTCCTCGCCCAGCCTGACCACGTGGAACAGCCCGTAGAGCAGGCCGGCCGGATCGCCGGCCAGCACCACGGTGACGCCGTCGCGGCGGGCGAGCAGGTAGCCCTCCTCGCCGATGGCGGACCCGCCCTGCCCAGCCAGGACTTCCCGCGCGGCTGCCAGCGCGCGGGCCACTGAGGGGCCCACTGAGGGGGCCGCGGAGGGGCCCGCGGAGGTGGCGGCCGGGGGAGCCGCGCTTGAGAGCGCGAGCACGAGGTCGGGGGAGCCCGTCGCGTCCTGCTCCAGGGAGCCGCCGTGCCGGGCGCAGGCGTGCCCGACCTCCGCGCGTACGGTGCCGGTGAGGAGCCCGTCGCCGAGCACGAGGACGCGGCGCGCGCCGACCGCGCGGAACGCGCCGGGGGGAAGCCACGCGGGATGGACGTCCGCCAGTTCGGGAATGCTCACGTGTTCCTCTGTCCGCTCAACGATGGGCTGATCCGTGCGCGAATCTACCGAAAACAGATCACCCGGCGCCGCCGGGACGTCGCCCTCGACACGCGGGAGGCCGGGTGAGGTCCCCGCCTGACCGGCGGATCCCGCGGCGCCGCCTCTTCCTTCGATGAGCGTCAAGGCATATAAGTAAGTATCTAGTTCGTTCGTTGATCGATGCGCCAGGAAGGTGAGAAGCCCATGCTCGCCACCGGCCAAGGCATGCCACGCCCTCTCGGCCGCCGCTCCGCGAGCCCTTCACTGGCGCTCGCGACGGTCTGTCTCTCCGGCACCATCGAGGACAAGCTCGCGGCCGCCTCCGCGGCGGGCTTCAGCGGGATCGAGATCTGTGAGGGCGACCTCATCGTGTCGAACTGGTCGCCGGGCCGGATCCGGCAGGAGTGCGCCGACCTCGGCCTGACGATCCATCTCTACCAGCCGTTTCATGACTTCGAGGCAGCACCGCCCGCGACTTTCGAGGCGAATCTGCGGCGGGCGGAGCGGAAGTTCGACGTGCTGGAGCAACTCGGCGCCACCACGATGGCGATCTGCTCGACGACGTCCATGACGGCCATCGACGACGACGACCGCGCCGCACAGCAGCTCCACACGCTGGCGGGCAGGGCCGCCCGGCGTGGCCTGCGTATCGCCTACGAGGGCCTGGCGTGGGGCCGGTTCGTGAACACCGTCGACCACGCCTGGCAGATCGTCCGGCGAGCCGACCATCCCGCGCTCGGCTTATGCCTGGACAGTTTCCACGTGTTCGCGCGCGGTGAGGACCCCGCCACGATCCGGGCCGTGCCCGGGTCGAAGGTGTTCCACCTGCAGCTCGCCGACGCACCGCGGCTGAACATGGACGTGCTGGAGTGGAGTGAGCACCACCGTTTGTTCCCCGGGCAGGGCGCTTTCGATCTGGCCGGCTTCGTCGGCCATGTCCTGGCCACCGGATACGACGGCCCGCTCTCGGTCGAGGTGTCCAACGACGTCTGCCGGCAGGCGGATCCCCGGCACGTCGCCGTCGACGCGATGCGCTCGCTGCTCTCGCTGGAGGAGGCGGTAGGAACGGCCTGCCCGGTGGCGGTTCGTGAGCGCGTTCGGCTGGCCGATCTGCCGCCGGCTCCGCACCTCGGCGGTCACGTGTTCACCGAACTCGCCGTGGATGAGGTCTCCGGCCCTGTCCTGGCGCGGGCGCTCACCGCGCTCGGATTCACCCATACCGGCCAGCATCGTTCCAAGCCGGTCCAGCTGTGGTCGCAGGGCACGATCCGGCTTCTGCTGAACTTCGCCCCGCAGCGGACGGTGCCGCCGGGCACTGCGGCCATCTGCGCGCTGGCCGTGGAGAGCGCCGACCCGGCCGGTTCGGTCCGGCGCGCTGAGCGGCTGCTTGCGCCCGTGCTGCCCCGCGTCCGCCGGAGGGAGGAGGCCGATCTCGACTCCGTGGCGGCCCCCGGCGGAACGGCCGTCTTCTTCTGCCGCACCGGCGGCGACGACAACTGGCTCGACGATTTCGCCCCCACCGGCCGCGTGGACCGCGGCGACGGTCTGTTGACCGGGACGGACCATGTCTCGCTCACCGAGTCGGTCGATGACTTCGACCAGACCGCGCTCTTCTATAGCGCTGTGCTCGGCCTCCAGGCGACGCAGACCACCACGCTGCCCGCGCCGTTCGGGCTGATGCACAGCCGGGCCGCGACCGACCCGGAGCAGCGCGTCCGGATCGGTCTCAACACCGCGCCGCTACGGCGGGGCGACTGGTCGCCGGCGGTGCCGAACCCGCAGCACATCGCCTTCGGCACCGACGACGCGATCGCCGGCGCGCAGGCGTTGCGGGCACTCGGCGCGCCGCTGCTGAGGATCCCCGACAACTACTACGACGACCTCGACGCCCGCCTGGCGCTGCCACCACGACTTCTTGCGGCGATGAGGCGGCATTCCCTGCTCTACGACCGCGATCAGCACGGCGAATACCTGCACTTCTACACCGAGATGCTCGGCGCGCGGATCTTCTTCGAAGTGGTGCAGCGCGTCGGTGGGTATTCCGGCTACGGCGCTCCGAACAACGCGGCGGTGCGCATGGCCGCCCACCGCAGGCGGCGGCTGACCAGTCTGAGGGAGCCGTCCGCCCCCGCCGGCGGTGACCACGCGCACGACTATTCGCTGGCGCATCTGACGGCGCTGAGCCTGTCTCCGCCCGACCTGGTGAGCGCCGCCGCTGACGCAGGCTATCGGTACGTGGGCCTGCGCATGACCAGAGTCACTCCGCACGAGCCGCACCATCCCCTCGCCACCGACCCGGCCTTGATGAGGGCGACCAAGGTCCGTCTCGCGGCCACGGGGGTCGAGGTGCTCGACATCGAGCTCGCCCGGATCCCGCCCGAGGCCGACCCCGCGGACTTGCTGCGCTTCCTGGAAGCCGGCGCCGAGCTCGGTGCCCGCCACGTCATCTGCCAGCTCCCGGACCCGGACTTCGCCCGCAAAGCCGACCGGTTCGCACGACTGTGCGAACTGGCCAGGCCGCTCGGCCTCACCATCGATCTCGAATTCCCGTCGTGGACCCAGACCGGCGACCTCACGCAGGCCGTACGCGTCCTGCGTGAGACCCGCCGGCCCAACGCGGGCATCCTGATCGACCTGATTCACTTCGCACGCTCCGGCTCCAGCGTGGCCGAGCTGCGTGATCTGCCATCCGAGTGGTTCCGTTTCGCCCACGTCTGCGATGCCCCGGCCGAGGCGCCGGACACCCTGGAGGAGGTCGTCCATGCCGCGCGCTTCGAGCGCCTGTTCCCCGGCGAGGGCGGCCTCGACGTGCACGGCATTCTCGGCGCCCTGCCGCCCAGGATCCCGTACGCCCTGGAGATCCCCCGGGCCACCCTCGTGGCCCAGGTGGGCGCCAAGGAGCATGCCCGCCTGGCGATCGCCGCGGCGCGCCGTCACCTCGACGTGGCCGCCCGGCGGACGGGCCCCACAGAGGCGGCATAGACGATCAGCAGGTATGGCAACGTAACTCACTAGTACGTACATTAGTGCTGCCGGGTTTGAGTCCTGGCTGTCTACGGGCCCGCGCCGGCGCTCACGCGTCTGTCGCACCTGCTGGAAAGGGAGACGTGATGGATTCGTTCCTGGTGGGGTTGATCGGCTCGGGCATCGGCCCCTCCTTGAGCCCGCCGCTGCACGAGCAGGAGGCCGTGCACCACGGTTTGCACTACGTCTACCGGCTGCTCGACATCGATCGCGTGGGTGGTGAGCTGGGCGAGCTGGTCCGCACGGCGCGGCGGTTCGGCTACGACGGGCTCAACGTCACCCACCCCTGCAAGCAGGCCGTCATCCCGTTCCTGGATGAGCTGTCGCCGGACGCCCGCATGCTCGGCGCGGTCAACACCGTGGTGTTCGACGGCGATCGGGCCATCGGCCACAACACCGACTGGACGGGCTTCGCCGAGTCGTTCGCCCGCGGCCTGCCCGACGCGCCGACCAGCCGGATCGTGCAGCTCGGTGCCGGGGGAGCGGGGGCCGCGGTGGCGCACGCCATGCTCACCATGGGAGCCGACCGGATCACCGTCGTCGACGCGGACGTGGCGCGGGCTCGCGCCCTCGCTGGTGAGCTGGCCGCCCGGTATGGCGCCGGGCGCGCCCGCTTCGCGGCCCAGGCCGAGCTGCCGGAGCAGCTGGAGCGGGCGGAGGGACTGGTGCACGCGACCCCGACCGGCATGGCCCGCCATCCGGGCCTGCCGCTGCCTGCCGAGTTGCTCCACCCCCGGCTGTGGGTGGCCGACATCGTTTACCGGCCGCTGGAGACCGAGTTGCTCAAGCAGGCCAGGGCGCTCGGCTGCCGCACGCTGGACGGCGGCGGCATGGTCGTCTTCCAGGCCGTGCACGCGTTCAGGCTGTTCACCGGCAGGGAGCCGGACGCCGAGCGGATGCTCGCCCACCTGACCGACCTGATCGCCGTCTGAAGAGGAGAAAGCGTGCGCAAGTCCATCGCCACCGTGTCCGTGAGCGGCACGCTGGCCGAGAAGCTGGAGGCCATCGCAGCCGCCGGGTTCGACGGGGTGGAGATCTTCGAGAATGATCTGCTGGCCAGTCCCCTGCCGCCGGAGGAGGTGCGGGCCAGGGCCGCCGACCTCGGCCTCGGCATCGACCTCTACCAGCCCTTCCGCGACTTCGAGGCGGTGGACGCCGGCACGCTGGCGCGCAACCTGCGCCGGGCCGAGCACAAGTTCCGGGTGATGGAGCGGCTCGGCGCGGACCTGCTGCTGGTCTGCTCGAACGTCTCGCCCGACGCGATCGCCGGGGACGAACAGGCGGCCGAGCAGCTCCGGCTGCTGGCCGAGCGGGCCGCCGACCACGGCATCCGCATCGCCTACGAGGCGCTGGCCTGGGGCCGGCATGTCAGCGAGTACCTGCACGCCTGGCGCGTCGCGCGGTTGGCCGACCATCCCGGCCTTGGCGTGTGCCTGGACAGCTTCCACATCCTCTCGCGCGGCTCCGACCCCATCGGCATCGAGGCCATCCCCGGCGACAAGATCTTCTTCCTGCAGCTCGCCGATGCACCCCCGCCCGCCATGGACGTGCTGCAATGGAGCCGCCACTACCGCTGCTTCCCCGGGCAGGGCACCTTCGACCTGACTGGGCTGGTGGCCAGCGTGCTGCGCGCGGGCTACACCGGGCCGCTGTCGCTGGAGGTGTTCAACGACGTCTTCCGCCAGGCGTCGGCGGAGCGCACCGCGCTGGACGGCATGCGCTCGCTGATCGCCCTGGAGCAGAGCCTGCGCGGCGAGACGCATCCGGCCGCCCCCACGGGGTTCGCCTTCGCCGAGCTGTCCGGCACAGGGCCGGTGGGCAGGCTGCTGGGCGTGCTCGGCTTCGCGCGCACGGGCACGCACCCCACCAAGCCGGTCGAGCTGTGGGAGCAGGGTGGCGCGCGGCTGCTGCTCAGCGCCGCCACCACCGCCGCCGCCGCCACCGGCCCCGCGCTCATCGCCATCGGCCTCGACAGCCCCGATCCGGCCGGCGCGGCCGAGCACGCCGAGTCGCTGCTCTCGCCGGTCCTGCCCCGCGAGCGCGCCCCCGAGGAGGCCAAGCTGGAAGCGGTGGCCGCGCCGGACGGCACCGAGATCTTCTTCTGCGACCAGGCCTGGCTCGCCGACTTCGCCCCGGCCGGGCCGATGCCGGGCCCGGTCACCGGCATCGACCACGTCGCGCTCGCCCAGCCGTGGCACCACTTCGACGAGGCCCAGTCGTTCTACCGCAGCGTGCTGGGGCTGCGCCCGCAGGAGAGCCTGGAGGTGCCCGACCCGTACGGGATGCTGCGCAGCAAGGCCATGTCGGGGCCCGGCGGCGCCGTGCGCATGGTGATGAACATCGCCCAGGTGGGCGCCGACCACCTCCCGCGGCAACACATCGCGCTGGCCTGCGACGACGTCGTGGCCGTCGCCCGGAGGCTGAGGAGCGAGCATCCCGGCCTGCTCCTGCCCATTCCGGGCAACTACTACGACGACCTGGAGGCGCGCCACGAGGCCGATCCCGAGCTGCGCCGCCTCGGCGTGCTGTACGACCGGGACGAGCACGGCGGCGAGTTCCTGCACCTGTACACCGTCACGGTGGGGCGGGTCTTCTTCGAACTCGTGCAGCGCGCCGGCGGCTACCAGGGCTACGGCGCCGCCAACGCCCCCATCCGGCTCGCCATGCAACATGCGGCAGGTCACTAGGATGGGCTGGTGACCTCTCAGCCCGCCGCCCCCGAACGCCAGCGGGACCCTGACCGCACCAAGGCGGAGATCCTCGTGGTCGCGCAGCAGGAGTTCGCCCGCCACGGCTACGCGGGGGCGCGGGTCGATGAGATCGCCGCCCGCATGCGGACCACCAAGCGCATGATCTATTACTACTTCGGCAGCAAGGAACGGCTCTACATCGCCGTCCTGGAGAAGGCCTACGCCGAGGTGCGCGAGATGGAGCGGGCCATCGAGGTGGAGCACCTGGCTCCGCTGGAGGCCATCCGCACGCTGGCCGAGCTGACCTTCGACCACCACGACCTGCACCGCGAATTCATCAAGCTGGTGACGATCGAGAACATCCACCAGGCCGAGCACATCCGCAAGTCACCGGCGCTGGCCGGCCTGGGCACGCCCGTGCTCGACCTCATCGAGACGATTCTCGACGCGGGCACGGTGAGCGGCGACTTCGTCACCGACGCCGACGCCATCGACGTGCACATGCTGATCAGCTCGTTCTGCTTCTTCCGGGTGGCCAACCAGCACACCTTCGGCGCGCTGTTCGGGCGCGACATGACCGCGCCCGAACACCGTGGCCGGCTGCGGCGGATGGTGGGGGACGCGGTCGTGGCCTATCTGCGCGGCGCGGGCGCCTGATCCCGGCCGGCGGGCCCTGGCTCGTGATCGCCGGCCGTGACCCGCCGGTGCCCGCACGTTTCCCGCTCCTGAGCCCCGACGTCGCGCCGATCAGCCCGTGACCTCGACCTTCCCGGTCGGGCGCGGGCTGTGGCAGTCGTTGAAGAAATACTCCCCCGGTTTCGTGAAGGTGTATTGGAACGACTCGCCCGGCCTGAGCCGTACATCGAACAGTCCCTCGAAGAACTGGGTGGCCCCGTGCACGTGCACGTTGTCCGGCGGGTTGACGAACGTCACCGTGGTCCCCGCCGGCACCCGCAGGTGGGTGGGCGCCATGGCGTTCACGGCCGTGGACTCGACCGCGCCCACCTGCCCGCCGGCGTAGACGCGGGCGAGCACGACCGTGTCGTTCACGACGGACCCGTCCACCGGCCCGCCTGAGACCGGCCGGCGCACCACGGGCGGGGGCGGCGCGGTGGCAGGGGACACCCGTCCGCCGAGCTTGAAAGCCCACAGGTGGTCGCCGCGCGGAGCGGAGTTGCCGTAGGGGATGCCCGTGCCGCCGGCGTAGACGGCGACGTACTGCTCGCCGTCCACCTCGTACGCGATGGGGCTGCTGCTGATGGCCGCGCCGGTCTGCCAGCGCCACAGCTCGCGGCCGTCGCGGGCGTCCAGGCAGAGCAGGTTGCCGTCGGGCTGGCCGATGAACAGCAGATCGGAGGCGGTGGTGAGGATGCCGTTGCCGTGCGCCAGCGAGTAGGGCAGGTTCTTCTTCCAGCGCACCCGGTTGGTGGAGGGGTCCACCGCCACGACGCCGCCGGTCATGTACTCGCCCGGCGGGCGCAGCCCGTTGGAGGACTCGGTGAGGGAGTGGGCGGCGGCCACGTACCCGAAACCGGTGTAGACGAGCCCGGTGCTGTGGCTGTAGGACTGGTGGCTCCAGTCGGCGCCGCCGCCGTGGCCGGGGATGGTGAGGATCGGCTCGTCCCAGTGCGGCGTGTACAGCGCGCCGATGGTGTAGTTCGGCACCGCTCGGTGCGGGAGACCGGGCAGTTGCGTGCCCAGCGGCTGCCACACCGGCTTCAGCTCCGTCCAGCCGCCCTGGCGTGGGAAGGGCTGCGTCGGCCACGTCTTCTGCCGCGGCTCCTGCGGCACGGGCAGCTCGTCGATGCCGAGAGGGGCGGAGCCGTCGGCCCGGTCGAGAATGTAGTACATGCCGGTCTTGCTGCCGTACACGACGAGCTTGCGCATCCGGCCGCGCACGCGGGCGTCCACCAGCACCGGCGCCATGACGTTGTCCATGTCCCAGATGTCGTGGTGGACGGACTGGAAGTGCCAGCGGTGGGCGCCGGTCTTCAGATCCATGGCCACGATCGAGTTGGCGAACAGGTTCTGCCCGCCGCGCTCGGAGCCGTCCTGCGACGACCTGCTGCCCCTGGCATTGCCGAACGTCCAGTAGACCAGGCCGAGCTCGGCGTCGATCGCGCAGTGCATCCACGGTGTCGCGCCGCCGGCCTGCCAGGAGTCGCCCTCCCAGGTGCCGCCGCCGACCTCGCCTGGAGCCGCGGTGCCCCAGAAGTGCCAGACCAGGTCGCCGGTCCCGGCGTCGAAGGCGAGGGCCGCGCCGCGAGGCCCGTCGTTGGTGCCGCAGTAGAGCATGCCGTCGTGGTAGGTGACGGCCACCTTCTCCAGGTTGCCGTAGCCGTTGTGCTGCCGTTCCCAGAGAACCCGGCCGGTGCGCTGGTCGAGGGCGATCAGCCAGTTGCCGTTGGCGCAGGTGTACACCTTGCCGGCGCCGACCGCGACGCCGCGGCGGGTGACCGCGCCGCGCGTCTGCTCGTACTTCCATATCGTCGCCCCGGTACGGCCGTCCACCGCGACGACGTTGCCCAGCGCCGATTCGATGTAGAGAACGCCGTCCACGGCCACCGTGGAGCTCTGGCTGTTGCCGGATGCCAGGCCGCCCTCGATGTTGTTCACCCACGCGGCGCGCAGCCGTCTGATGGTGCCACGGTGAAGGTCGCGCAGCCGGCTGTGGTTCTGATTGGCCAGGTTTCCGCCGATCTTCGGGAAATCCCGATCGGAGCGCTTGGTGGCTGCCGATGCCGGGGCCTGCCCGGCTCCCGCAAGGGCGACGGCGGCAACGGCGCCCGCGAGTAACTCTCTGCGACGAACCATGAGCATCCCCTAACGTTCCATTCTGTGGACTTTTGTATCCGTCTGATGGACGCACCATAGATCGCGTCACATTGCTCGTCAACGGACCATTTGAACCGTCTAGCGGACCTCGATTCTCGCGTGTCATGACGGTCTCAGCCCTGCCGGGCATCAGACGAGTCACGGACTCACCCCCGGGCGACCGCCAGGAGAAGAACTCCCCGTGCCGCGGGCGGCGAGCCGGAGCGGGCCGTCACAGGCCGAGATAGATGCGCCGGACCTGGGGGTCGTTTCTCAGCTCGGCGGAGGTGCCCGTTGCGGCGATCACGCCGTTCTCCATGACCAGGCAGGTGGTGGTGACATCGAAGGTGAGCTTGGCGTTCTGCTCGACGAGCAGGATGGCCAGGCCGTCGGCGTTGAGCCGCTTGAGCACGCCGGCGATCTCGGCGACGAGAATCGGCGACAACCCCATCGAGGGCTCGTCCAGGAGCATCACCTGGGGCCGGCACATCAGCGCCCGGCCCACCGCCAGCATCTGCTGCTGCCCGCCGGACAGCGCGCCCGCCAGCCGGTGGCGCATCTCGCCCAGCACCGGGAACAGCTCGTACACCTCGTCGACAGGGGTGCGTTTCCAGCTCTTGGTGTACGCGCCGAGCAGGAGGTTCTTCTCCACCGTGAGGCCTGGGAAGACGTGCCTGCCCTCGGGGACGTATCCGATGCCGTGCCTGACCAGCGTGTGCGCGGGCGCGCGCAGCAGGTCGTGGTCGCCGAAGCGGATGGCCCTGGCCTGACGCGGCGCCAGCCCCATGACGGCCTTGAGCGTGGAGGACTTGCCCGCGCCGTTGGCGCCGATGATGCCCAGCGACTGGCCGGCTTCAAGGGTGAAGGAGACCTCGTGGGTGGCGCGGACACCGCCGTAGTGCACTGACAGTTCCTCGACGGTGAGCGTGGTCATCGGGTCGCCTCCTCCACCGCGGCCTCCGCGGTCTCCTCGGTCGGTGCAGCCATCGAGTCACCGAGGTAGGCGGCCACCACGTCCGGGTGCACGGCCACCTCGGCGGGCGGCCCATCGGCGATGACCTTGCCGCTGGACAGCACCGTGACCTGGTCGCACAGGGACATGACCAGCCCCATGTGGTGCTCGATGATGATCACGGTGACGCCCGAGTCCCTGATGGAGCGCACGATCTCGGCGAGCTGCCGCACCTCCTCGCCGTTCAGCCCGGCGGCGGGCTCGTCGAGCAGGAGCAGGGTGGGGGACATGGCCATGGCGCGGGCCAGTTCGATGCGGCGCTGGATCCCGTACGGCAGTGAGCGCGGCTCGGCGTCGGCGACCTCGGTGAGCCCGAAGCGTTCGATGAGCTCCTCCGCCCTGCGGCGCAGCGTCCGTTCCTGGCCCAGCACCTTCCACGGCAGGATCGGGTAGCGCCAGATCCAGAAGGCGCGGGTGCGGTCAAGGGCGAGCAGCAGGTTCTCGCGCACGCTGAGATCCTCGAACAGGCGCAGGTTCTGGAACGTGCGCGCCACGCCGCGCTGCGAGAGCCGGTAAGGCGCCAGCCCCGTCACCCCGCGGCCGCGCAACTCGACCGACCCCTGCGTGGCCGTGTAGAAGCCACTGATCACATTGAACAGCGTCGTCTTGCCCGAGCCGTTCGGGCCGACGATTCCGCGGATCTGACCGGTGGGGACGGTGAGGGACACCGCATCGAGGGCGACCAGTCCCTTGAACCGCATCGTCACCTTCCGGACCTCCAGCGCGGCCTGCCCGTCGACGACGGACGCGGCGTCGTAGGGCAGGAACGGGCCCAGCTGAGCCCGCGAGGCGCCGGTGCGCCGGCGCACCAGGTGCCTGATCTGGCCGGGCAGGCCCGCCAGGCCCTTGGGAGCGAAGACCACCACGAGCACGACCACCAGGCCGTAGCCGAGCTGGGCGTAGCCGGAGGCGTCCAACAGGGCCTCTCTGATCAGGGAAAGCCCGATCGCGCCGACGACGCAGCCCAGGATGCTGCTCCGGCCGCCGATGATGACCATGGCGAGCAGCAGGAACATGTTGGCGATGTTGAAGGACTCGGGGGCGACGAAGCGGATGAGCCCGGCGTACAGGATGCCGGCCAGGCCTCCGTACAGGCCGGACAGCACGAACGCGGTCATGCGCAGCAGCGGGATCTCCGCGCCCAGCGAGCCTGCGGCCAGGTCGTCGTCGCGCATCGCGCGCAGCCGGCGGCCCAGCGGCGAGCGGGTGACCAGCAGCGCGAAGGCCAGCGCGACCGTGAAGACGATCACCTCGACGTAGTAGAACAGGTAGCCGCTGGACAGGTCGATGCCGAACATGGGCGGCACCGGGATGTCGCTGATGCCCTCGGCGCGGCCCGCGATCGTGGAGTTGGTGACCCAGTTGGTGAAGGCCAGCGCGAGGCCGAGGGTGACGATGCCGAGGTAGTGCGACTGCATGCGCAGCGCCGGGATGCCGGTCAGCACGCCGAACACCACCGCGGTCAGCAGCGCCAGCACGGCCGCCGTCCAGAAGCCGAGCCCGGCCTCGGTGGTCAGGATGGCCACCGTGTAGGCGCCGACGCCGAAGAAGGCGACCTGGGCCAGATTGATCTGCCCGGCCACACCCATCGTCAGGCCGAGCCCGATGGCCAGGATCGCGAAGATGATCGCGACGTCGGCGACGTGGATGGCGTAGCCGCCCAGGCCGTAGGGCAGCAGCCAGGCCGCGACCGCGGCGATGGCGATGAGCACCAGACGTTTCATGCGCGGTTCACCGTTGCCTCTCCGAAGATGCCGGTGGGGCGGATCATCACGATCACCGCGAACACCAGGAAGGTCACGAGTTCGGAGTACTCCTGGAAGTTGCCGGCGGCGAAGGCGTCGAGCAGGCCGAAGGCCAGGCCGCCGACGATCGCGCCCGGCATGCTGCCGAACCCGCCGAGCATGGCCGCGGCGAAGCCCTTGATGCCGAGCGTGCCGCCCATGGTCGGGTTGACGTACAGCAGGGGCCCGATGAGGCTGCCGGCCAGCGCGGCCAGGCCGGCGCCGATCCCGAAGGCCAGGGCGTTGCTGCGGCCGACGTGGATGCCGCACGCGGTGGCGGCCTGGTGGTCCATGGCGGCTGCCTGCATGGCCGCGCCGCGCTTGGTGCGCTGCAGGAACAGCGCCAGCAGCCCGGTCGCGGCGGCGGCGACGGCGATGACGAGCAGGCTGTAGGCGGGGATGCGGATGCCGCCCAGGTCGATCGGCCCCGTCGCGACCGGCGACGGCACGGCGTGCCCGGTCGCGCCCCAGACGAGCACCGCGCCCGCCTCCAGGACGGCGCCGAAGCCGATCGTGCCGATCAGCATCAGCGTGAAGTCCTTGTTCTCCAGCGGCCGCAGGAAGCGCTCGATCACCAAGCCGATCAGGCCGGTGACCGCGATCGCCACCACGACGGCCACGGCGAACGGCAGCTTGCTGGCCATGTAGAAGGTGGAGGCGGCGTACGCGCCGATCATCACGACGCTGCCGTGGGCGAAGTTGACCAGGCCCATGGTGCGGTAGACGATCGAGAAGCCCATCGCCACCAGCGCGTACACCGCCCCGAAGGTGATCCCGCCGATCAGGGTCTGAAGGAAGACCTGCACGTCAGCTCGCGGCCTCGGGCACGACCTTGCCGTCCTTGACCAGGCCGATCTTGGTCTCGTGGATGCCGACGCCGTTGGCGTCGTAGTTGTAGGTGCCGAGCAGCCCGGCGCGCTTGGCGCCGCGGATGGCGTCGGCCAGTTTCTGACCGCCCTCGCCGCCTGTCTGCTTGAGGGCCTCGACGAGGATGGACGCGCCGTCGTAGGCCTTGGCCACGTGCATGCGGGCGTCCTCATGGTAGACGGACTTGTACTTGGCGGCGAACTCCTCGATCTGCGGGCTGGCCTCGTTGCTCAGGTAGGGGGAGCTGACGATGGTGCCTTCGGCGTTCTCCGAGCCGGCCGTGGTCGTGTACACGTCGGTGCCCACGGGGGCGCCGCCGGCGAAGACCGCCTTGATGCCGAGCTCGCGGGCCTGTTTGGCGATCAGCCCTGACTGGACCTCCTCGGCGCCGATGAACAGCACCTCCGGGTCCTGCTCGCGGATCTTGGCGAGGTTGGAGTTGAAGTCCTTCTGGTCGGGGGTGACGACCTCGTCGGCCAGCGGGGTGACGTTCCTGCTCTTGAGCGAGGCCAGGAACGCGTCATGCTCGCCGGCCCCGTACGCGCCGTTGTTGCTGATCAGCGCGATCTTCTTCATGCCCTTGTCGTCCACCAGGTGCTTGGCCAGCGTCTCGTCGAAGGTGACGCTGGTCGGCGCGTTGAGGAACAGGAACGGGCTGCCCAGCTCGGCCAGCTTGGGGGACTGGCCCGAGGTGATGTTGGGGATCTTGGCGTCCTTCAGGATGGGCGCCATGGCCAGGGTCACCGCGCTCTCGGCGGTGCCGAGCATGGCGATGTAGCCTTCGGCGGCGATCTTTCTGGCCACGTTCGTGCCCACGGTCGGGTCGCCCTGGCTGTCGAACAGGTCGAGCTGAATCTGCCGTCCGTTGACGCCCCCTGCCTTGTTGGCCTCGTCGATGGCGAGTTTGACGCCCTTGTGCTCCCACTGGCCGAGCGAGCTGAGCTGGCCGCTCTGCGCGTTGACGTTGGCGATCTTGATCGGGCCGGTGGCCGTGGCTGCGGTGTCGGCTTGCTGGCCGGGCGGGGCACAGGCGGCGACGGTGATCAGGGCCGCTACTGCGATGGAGAATCTCGTGAAACGCACGGTTCACCTCGTCGGGGGGTAGGTGAGTCTCAATTCACGGACTAGTACGTTCGTTATAAGTGACAGGAACGGTTGAGGGAATCTCGAACTTACAACGGTTTCAGCCCTTCAGTCGGTGAAGAGACCCTGGTATATGTCCGTGATGTTCCAGTGGCCGGGCGTCGGAACCGGCTCGTTCACCATCGGCACATCGATCACGGCGGGTCGTCGGTTCGTGATGGCCTCGTGTAGCGCTGTGCCGAGATCGTCGGGCGTGGCCACCGTATGCCCGTCGGCCCCGCAGGCTCGGGCGAGTGCGGCGAAACCGGGGCTGTAGGGCCGTCCGGCGGGATCGACGAAGTCGCAGCCGTGGCTGCGGCCGAAGTGCGCCGACTGCAGGTCGGAGATCGTGCCGTGGGAGCGGTTGTTCATCACTACGAAGATCACCGGAGTGCCCTGCTCGACCGCCAGCGGCAGCGAGGGGAGCTGTGCGCTCATGCCGCCGTCGCCGACCAGCGCCACCACGACGGCCTCAGGCCGGGCCAGCTGCACGCCCACGGCGGCGGCCGGGCCGAAGCCCATGGTGGAGGCGCCGCCCGGGGTGATGAAGCGGCCCTCGGCGGGCAGCTCGTAGCACCGCGCCACGCCGTTCTTGTTCCAGCCCACGTCGGTGACCAGGAACGCGTCCGGCGGCAACGCGTCCCGCAGGTCCTTCAGGATGCGCTCGGGCCGCAGCGGGAAGTCCGCGCTCCCGCCGCGTTCCCGGCTGGCCGAGAACAGCTCCGATCGAGCCTGCTGGATCTGCTCGCGAAGCTCGGGCCTCGAACGTGCGGCGTGAGGCATGGCGGCATCGGCGATCGCCTCGACCGCGAGCCGGACGTCGGCGACCGCGCCGATGGCGGCGGGGTAGTTGCGGCCGATCTCGGCCGGGTCGATGTCGATCTGGATGAGCGTGCTGCCGGAGAAGTCCCATGTGAAGCGGGGATCCCAAGAGCTGGCGTCGGTCTCGGCGAAGCGGGTGGCGAGCGCCAGCACCACGTCCGCCTCGCGGGCGTAGGCGTTGGTGAGCTCCAGTCCCCAGAAGCCGGGCATACCGAGGAGCAGCGGGTGCGCGTCGGGCACGGTCCCCTTGGCCATGAGCGAGTGGACGATGGGAAGGTCCAAGTGCTCGGCCAGCCGGATCAGGGCCTCGGGCCTGTCGCGCAGCCCGCCGCCCACGTAGATCAGCGGCCGCTCCGCCGCGGCCAAGCGCGCGGCGATCAGCTCGGCCGTGTCCTGCGGCAGCCCGGGCGGCGCCGCGCGGCTGATCGGCGGATACGGTGCGGCGGGACGGGACAAGACGTCCATCGGCACGTTCACCAGCACGGCGCCCGGACGTCCCGCCGTGGCCGTCCAGAAGGCGCGCTCGACGAAGCGGCCGAGGTCCTGGGCCCGGTGCACGTTCCAGGCCCGCTTGACGAACGGCCGGAACACGCTCGCCTGGTCGGCGTCGGCGTGCAGGTTGATCTCCTGGTGGGGATGCCGGCCCTGGTAGTAGGACGGGATGTCGCCGGAGATCACCACCATCGGCACCGAGTCCAGCGCGGCCGTCATGACGCCGGTGGCCGCGTTGGTCAGGCCGGGCCCGACGTGGACCAGCAGGACTCCCGGCTTGCCGGAGGCCCGGGCGTAGCCGTCGGCGGCGTGCGCGGCGGCCTGCTCGTGGCGGCCGATGACGAAGCGGATGCGGCTGTCGGCCAGCGCGTCCAGAACGGCGATGTTCGTGTGGCCGCACGTGCCGAAGACGTACTCGACGCCGAGCTCCTCGAGTTGGGCGACGAGGGCGTGAGCGGCTGTGGTGGTCAACGGTCTCCCCAGATGGTCAGGCCTTTGAGCATGAGCGTCTTGGTCACGGTGAAGTCTTCGATCATCCAGCGCGGCGACTCGCGGCCGATGCCGGAGTCCTTCACCCCGCCGAACGGGACGTGGTCGAGCCGGAAGTTGGAGGAGCCGTTGACGACCAGGCCGCCGACCTCCAGCTCGCGCCAGGCGGTGATGACGCGGCGGACGTCGTGGGTGAACAGCCCGGCCTGCAACCCGTACGCGCTGCGGTTGCACGCCTCGATCACAGCGTCGAAGTCGTTGTAGGGCAGCACGGCGACCAGGGCGCCGAACACCTCCTCGCGAACCACCCGGGCCTCGGCGGGCGGTGCGACGACGACGGTCGGCGCCATCACGGCGCCGTCGCGCGTGCCGCCGGCCGTCACCCTGGCGCCCTGACCGGCGGCCTCAGCGGTCCAGCGGACCACCCGCTCGGCCGCGTCGTCGTCCACCATGGAGCCGACGTCGGTCGCCGGATCCAGGGGATCGCCCACGACCAGGCCTTTGACCCGCGCGGTCAGCTCCTGGGCGAACTCCTCGAAGCGGCTGTGGTGCACGTACACGCGCTGGACGGAGATGCAGCTCTGCCCGGAGTTGCTGTAGCCGGTCCGCGCGCAGGCGGACGCCGCCTCCGCGATGTCGGCGTCCTCGCAGACGATGGTGGCGGCGTTGCCGCCGAGTTCCAGCATCACCCGTTTCGGCCCGGCGGCGTGGGCGACGGCGTGGCCGGCCGTGACGCTGCCCGTGAAGCTCACGACGGCGATCTCCGGTGCGGCGCACAGCCGCGCGCCCAGCTCGCCGCCCCCGTGCAGGACCTGCACCGCCTCCACCGGCATGCCGGCCTCCAGCATCAGCTCGACCAGGGCGGTCGAAACCGCGGGGGCCTGCGGCGGCGGCTTGACGATCGTGGTGTTGCCGGCCGCGAAGGAGGCTGCGAGCTTGTGCGCGAGCAGGTTTGCGGGCGCGTTGAACGGCGTGATTGCCAGCACCGGGCCCGCGGGCGCCCGCTGGGTGATCGCGGTGTTGCCCACCCCGCGGCCCCAGCCCGCCACGGGCAGCACCTCGCCGCCGATCATCCTCGCCTCAGCCGCGGCGACGGACAGGGTGTCCGCGACACGCACGATTTCACCACGCCCGTCCTTGAGGGGTTTGCCCAGCTCCAACGCCAGCAGCCCTGCCAGGCGGTCCCCCTGTGCCGTGACCGCGGCCGCGGCGCGTTCCAGGACGCCGGCCCGGGTGGCGGGCGCCAGCCGCGCGACACGTCCGGCCGCCTGCCGCGCGTAGGCCAGGGCCGCGTCGACGTCGCCGGGTGGGGTGGTTCGTGCCCGGCTCACGACCTCCCGCAGGTAGGGGCCGACGCGGTCGGCGTGCTCTCCGCTGGTCAACCACTCCCCGGCGACTAAGCACCTGGCTTCGTTGATGGTGTTCATGGTCGACGACTCCCATCGATCCGCGCAGTGGTTCTCAAACTCCGCAGTGTGGATTGCCTCACGGTATGAGCATGCCGAAGGTTCTGGCAAGGGGGTCGGGTAATCCGCTTGATGGTTCTTATGGACCGCTAAGCGGACTGGGTGTTAGCGTACGGACCACATGAGAAGGTGAGCGGCAGATTCGCCTTCAACTCACAAGTGAGGATCCGTGCCTTCATCCATTCCTGCGGAGCCCGGGGAGAGCGGGGGCGTGCGCAGCGTCCAGCGCGCGTTCGACATCCTCTCCCTGCTCACCGAGGATCGCCGGACGCTGACGATCCGCGAGGTCGTCGACGAGACCGGACTGGCCAAGACCACGGCTCTGCGGCTGTTGCAGACGCTTGAGCACATGGGCCTGCTGTGGGCCACGCCCAAGGGCTACACGGCCGGGCCGGCGCTGTGGCGCTGGGCCCACCTGGCCCGATCGGCGTGGGAACTGCCGCCTGAGACCGTCCAGCTCATGCGTGAGCTGGGCATCCGGCATCGCGAGACCGTCAACCTCTACGTGCTGCGCGACACGCACCGCATCTGCATCGCCCAGCAGGAGAGCCCGCAGCCGCTGCGCCACGTGGTGCGGGTCGGCGACGAGCTGCCCCTGTGGGCGGGGGCCTCCTCCAAGATCCTGCTGAAGGACGCCTCGGAGCGGCTGCTCCAGCGGGTGGCCCGCTCCTCTCCCGACGGCGCGGCACACCTGACCACGTTGCGGAGCTGGATCGACGAGGCGGCACACGCGGGGTACGCGGTGAGCCACGGCGAGCGCGAGCCCGGCCTGTCGGCGGTCGCGGTCCCGGTCACGGGCGGTTCGCGAGCGACCGTGGCGGCGCTGACGCTCAGCGGCCCCACCGTCCGCTTCACCGAAGAGCGTGTCGGGGAATTCGCCGCAGGTCTGCGCGAGGCCGCGAAGCGCATGTCGGAGCGCGGGTTCGACCATCCACTGACCTGACCTATGGAGCGTGAATGCAGCAGTTGCCACTGGACGGCGTCAAGGTCGTGGACCTGACCAACGTACTGGCCGGGCCGTACTGCAGTTACCAGCTGATGCTGTTCGGCGCGGAAGTGGTCAAGGTGGAGCTGCCCGGCGCAGGGGACCTCGCCCGGCGGCTCGGACCCGACCCGGAGCTCAATCGGGAGCAGATGGGGGCCTCCTTTCTCGCCCAGAACGCCGGCAAGAGGTCGGTCGAGCTCGACCTCAAGAGCCCGGCAGGGCGGGCCGCCTTCGAGTCGCTGGTGGCCGGGGCCGACGTCCTGCTGGAGAACTTCCGCGCCGACGTGCTGGCGAGGCTCGGCTACGGCTGGGACCGCCTGCGCGAACTCAACCATGGCCTGGTCTACTGCGCGATCTCCGGCTTCGGCCAGAGCGGACCGATGAGCGGAGCGCCCGCCTACGACCAGATCATCCAGGGGCTGTCCGGCATGATGAGCGTCACCGGCACGCCCGACACCGCGCCACTGCGGGTGGGTTTCCCCATCTGCGACACCATCGGCGGGCTGATGGCCGCGCTGGCGGTGTCCGCCGCGCTGGCCGGGCGCCACCGCACAGGGCAGGGCTGCTTCCTGGACCTGTCGATGCTGGAGGCGTCGATCTCGGCTATGGGCTGGACGGTGTCGAACTACCTCATCAGCGGCGTGGAGCCGGAGCCGATGGGCGATCAGAACGCCACCGCCGCCCCCTCGGGCACGTTCGAGACCGCCGACGGGCCGCTCAACATCGCCGCCAACCAGCAGCCTCAGTTCGAGACGCTGTGCCGGCTCGTCGGGCGGCCCGACCTGCCCGCCGATCCGCGCTTCGCCGAGCGGGAAGCGCGCAAGACCCACCGGCGGGAGCTCAACCGGGAGCTCAACCAGGCGCTACGGGCCAAGACCGCACTGGAATGGGAGGAGATCCTTTCCCGCGAGGGCGTGCCCGCCGCCCGAATCCTCACCGTCCCCCAAGCGCTCACACTCGACCAGGTGCGTCACCGGGGCTTTCTGACAGAGGTGCCGTTCGCCGGAGCGGACGAGCGGCGGGTCACGGTGACGGGGAACGGTGTCGTCGTCGACGGCGTCGCCCTGCGCCCGCGCGGGCCGGCCCCGCTGCTGGGCGAGCACAACGACGAGTTCGGGGCCGGGTCATGAGTGAGCCGGCCAGGACCGGGGACGCCGCCCCCGCGGCAGGCCGCGCCCCCGAGACCGCGGTGGCCGACTGGTGGGCGACAGCGGTGTCGCGGATCGAGCCCGACGTCATCGAGCTGCGCGGGCGGCCGGTCCAGGATCTCATCGGGCGGATCGGCTTCGTCGAGATGATCTGGCTCATGCTCCGCGGCGAGCGCCCCGACCCGCGCAGGGCGGCGCTGCTGGAGGCGGCCCTGGTCTCCTCGGTCGACCACGGGCCGCACGCGCCGTCCATCGCCGTCGCCCGGATGGCCGTGACATGCGGGGTGGGGCTCAACAATGCCGTTGCCACAGGCGTCAACCTGCTCGGCGACGTGCACGGCGGCGCGGGCGAGCAGTGCGTGGCCTTGCTAGAGGAGGTGGTCGCCGACGGCGACGTGGCCGCCGTGGTCGCCCGCCGGCGCTCGCGGGACAAATACCTGCCAGGGTTCGGCCATCGTTTCCACACGCGCGATCCACGCCGGGATCCGCTCCTGGACCTGGTGTCCGAGGCCGTCACGGCTGGAGTGGTGCCGGGCGCACACCTGCGAGCCGCGATCGAGGTCGAGCGGCTGATCGCACCGGTGCCGATGAACATCGACGGCGCGACCGCCGTGGTCTACGCCGAACTGGGCTTCCCCGCGCCGCTGGCGCGCGGGCTCTTCGTGCTCAGCAGATCTGTCGGCATCCTGGCGCACGCCTGGGAGGAAGCCGGGCAGGGACGGCGCAACAAGGGGCCGATGCCGCCGTCCGTGCTGCCTACCTGGCTCTGAGCGTGGGAGGGGGAGACCCGCTGCGGCGGATCTCCCTTCCCGCGGTCCCGGCGCGCCTTGCCGGGTGTGCGCAAGAGCTTGTTCCCGCGAAGATCCGTGGTTACGCTCAAGCTCCCCCAGCGGACCTATCGATCCGCCTGGTGGATCGAAATGTGAGGTGTCCATGCGCAGCCGACTCTCCATCGCCACCGCCGCCGCAGCGGCGGCCGTCCTGCTCACCGCCACCGCCCCCAGCTCCGCCGCCTCTCCCGAAGGGGCGCGCAACCTCGGTGATCCCGACTACGGGGTCTGCCGGGGCACCGACCCCCGCTGCTATCACGACTGGGGCAACTTCGACCCCGCCGAGGGTTACAGGCTGCTCGTCTACAGCCGCACCGCCGGCCCGCGTCACGCCCACCTCGGCACCCCGCTCGCCCCTGGCATGAACCCGCCGCTCAACGACGACAACGTCGCCGTCAAGGCGATGGTCGAGCTGGGCCGGGAGAACGGCTTCACCGTCGACTACACCGAGGACGTCGCCCAGCTCGCCTCGGCCGGGCGGCTCCTGAACTACAACGCGGTGATGTTCCTCAGCACCACCCGCGACGCCCTCGACGACGCCGCCCAGACCGCGCTGCGCCAGTACGTCCGCGCGGGCGGCGGCTTCATCGGCGTGCACAACGCCTTCGGCACCGAGTACAACTGGCCCTGGTACGAGGGCCTGCTCGGCAACGCCAACTTCTACGACCACAGCGCCAACCAGCCTGGCACCGTGGTCACCGTGAACCGCCGCGACGCCTCCACCCAGGGGCTTCCCCGCACCTGGGCCTTCTCCGACGAGTGGTACAACCTCGTCCCCGCGCCCACTCACGTCCGGGTGCTGGCCGAAGTGGACGAGAACACGCTGGCCCGCGGGGTACGCGGCAACCTCGGGCACCCCGGCCACGGCAGGCGTCACCCCGTGAGCTGGTGTCAGTACTACGACGGCGGCAAGGCCTGGCTGACCACCCTCGGGCATGACGTCAAGGCGTGGACCGATGAGCCCATGGAGGGCGACCGGTATTTCGTCCAGCACCTGCTGGGAGGTGTCAAGTCCGTCCTCGGCATGGCTCCGTTCTGCCGCTGAGATCGGCGATCGGAACGCACATCCCCTTCGCCTCCGGTCAGAGGATGTGGCCGGAGGCGAAGGCGTGGCTGCGGCGCACCAGCTCCCACACCGTCTCCAGCTCGTCGTCGTCGCGCGGGCCGTACACCATGATCAGAGTGGGCGGGCAGCGGCCCTCCAGCACCAGCGGGTGGAACTCGCCCCACCCTCGTGCCACGGCCTCGGCGGCGTCCCGCTCGGGCAGCAGCAGGTGCAGGCTCCCGTCGGACGCGCCGTGCAGGTGGGCGAACTCGGTGCTGCCGCGGACGAACGCCGGGCCGGGCCCGAGCGCGTGCTCCGGGTCCAGGTGCAGCGCGCGGGTCTCCGGCAGGGAGACGACGCTGGCGCCGGTGCGTACGTGGCCGAGCCCGGCCATCCGCCGCCACAACTCTTCCTGCAGCTGCACCGGCGCGATCTGGTCGAGTTGCTGGTGCGGGATCTCGGGAAAGGTGGCGGGACGGTCGCCGCACCGCTCCCGCAACGTGGATATCGCTGCTTCTTGGCTGCTCACACTGAGTAATCATACATGTGCGATATGTAGCGACATAGGGGTGTGCGCCTCCGACTGACCGTCACGCCGTGATGTCTGATCCTGTCAGGTAGTGCTGCACCACCGGGCCGATCTCCCGCACCAAGGTCTCGGTGTCGGCCTCGGCCATCGGCGGGAGCCGCAGGACGTAGCGGGTGAGTGCCAGGCCCAGCAGTTGCGTGCTGATCAACCCCGCCCGGAGCGCCGCCCCCTCGGCCCCGGTCAGCCGGGCCACCTGCGAGGCGATCTGGCCGGCGAACACCTCCCGCATGCGCTCGGCGGCCATGGGGTTGGTGCTCGCGGAACGGAGTAGCAGGATCAGCACGTCGTCGGACAGGTCGCCCTCCCAGCGTGCCAGGAAGTGGCGCACGAGCAGCTCGCCGAGCCGGTCGAGCGGCGGGTCCTCGACCCGGTCGAGCCGCAGGTCGACGTCCGCGGCGGCGCTGAACAGCCCGGCCTTGCTCCCGTAGTAGCGCATGACCATCGACGGGTCGACGCCCACCTGCGCGGCGACGGCCCTGATCGTCATGCCCTCGAAGCCCCGCTCGATGAGGAGTTTCCTGGCGGCCGAGAGGATGGAGGTCCGTGTGGCGGCCGATCGCTCGGTGAAAGCCATGACAACGATTGTAGGCCAACACTCGTACGCACTTTCCTGGGCACGGGTGGCGCCGCCATCTCCGACGAAGCTCCTCGCGGATGATCGCCGATCACCAGGAGGCCGTATGACGATTCCCGCGCCCGGCGCCACGGGCACGGCCGGCCGCCCCGTTCGACCTCGCCCCGCCGGATGGCCGGGGCTCGGGATGAAACTTTCACCGCGGGAACCCGCAGGTCGGCGGGCGTGCCTCCGAGGGCCGGTTGACGGTGGCCCCGGCGCGTGCGATCAAAGCTCGAACAGCGACGACCAGCCTTCGAGTAAGGCGGATCTCCCAACGAACTCGGCTATCCCGGCAGCGTCACACCCATTGGGAAAGCGCTTACCAAAGAGGAGGACGACCTTGACACGTGACCCTCGTTCCAGGCGATGGCGCCGGCTGCCGGCGACCCTCGCCGCCATGTTGACGGCCGTGTTGACGGCCGTGCTGACGGCCACGGTGGGCGCCATCGCCGTGGCGCCGCTCCCGGCGCAGGCGGCCAGCGTCGACACCAGCGCCTGGTACGTGCTGGTCAACCGGCACAGCGGCAAGGCCCTCGACCTGTACGACTTCGCGACCAACGACGGCGCGCCCATCGTGCAGTGGGCCCGCAACGACGGCAACCAGCAGCAGTGGCAGTTCGTCAGCTCCGGCGACGGCTACTACCGGCTCAAGTCGCGCCACAGCGGCAAGGTGCTGGACGTCTACGAGTGGTCGACCGAGGGCGGCGCGCAGATCGTCCAGTGGGCCGACCTGAACGCCGCCAACCAGCAGTTCCGCCTGGCCGACTCCGACGGCGGCCACGTCCGGCTGATCAACCGCAACAGCGGCAAGGCGCTGGAGGTGTGGGAGTGGGGCACCGGTGACGGCGCCAGGATCTCCCAGTGGGACGACCTCGGCGGCGCCAACCAGCAGTGGCAGCTCGTCAAGATGGGCAGCGGCGGCGGAGGCGGCGACGGCAGCGGCGAGTGGCCCTCCGACACCGGCAGCGTGCACATCACCGAGACCCGTGACGTGGGCACGTTCTTCGACGGCGGCATGAAGCGCTACTACGGCATCGGCGACGGCGGACAGGGGGAGAGCCAGGACCCGATGTTCGTCGTGGACAACGGCGGCACCATCCAGAACGTCATCATCGACGCCCCGGCCGGCGACGGCATCCACTGCGAGGGCTCGTGCACGATCCGCAACGTGTGGTGGAACGACGTCGGTGAGGACGCCGCGACGTTCAGGTCGTCCAGCTCGTCGGCCACCTACCTGGTGGACGGCGGAGGCGCCAAGTCCGCCTCCGACAAGGTGTTCCAGCACAACGGCGCCGGCACGCTGACCATCAGGGACTTCCAGGTGCACAACGCGGGCAAGCTCTACCGCGCCTGCGGCAACTGCTCCAGCTCCTACCAGCGCCACGTGGTCATGGACGGCGTCACCGCCCGCTCGACCGACGTGCTGGCCGGCATCAACACGAACTGGGGCGACACGGCCCGCTTCAGCAGGATCACGGTGTACGGCGACGACACCACGATCTGCGAGAAGTACCGGGGCGTCCCGAAGGGCGACGAGCCGGAGAAGATCGGCGAGGGGGCGGATGGCGTGAACTGCCTCTACTCCTCCTCCGACATCACCTGGCGCTAGTCACCGCGGGGCGCAGCACGTCACGTGCCCGCGCCAGCGTGGCGAGGGCACGCGGGAAACCGGTGAGGAGGCCGGCCAGCACGTCGACGGCGGAGGCCACCACCTGCGCCGCCGCGTCCGGGTTCGTCCGGTGCAGGTGCGCGACCAGGTGGCGCGTGGCGATCTGCGCGCCCAGGTAGTCGACGTGCCAGCCGTTCACCCGCAGCACCTCGCTCAGCAACCGCGCGGGGAACGCGTGCCATTCGCCGTCGATGCACGCCACCGCGACCCGGCCCCTGCCCGGCGCCCGGCTCTGCCTCATGGCCGGGTGGTGGGCCAGGGCGTCGAGCACACGTTCGTTGACCGCGGTCGCGGTGTGCTCCTGGGCGACGGTGATGCGGTTGGCCGCCCACTCGTGGCCGACCCGGGCCTGCACGGCGGCGACGACGTCCATCAGCAGGGTCTCCACGGGGACGCCGGCGTCGATGGCGGCCGTCGCCGCGTCGATCGCGGCGTACTGGTCGCCCGCCATCGCCGCCGCCCACAACGTGTCGACGTGGTTCCCGATGCCGGCGTTCACGGGAGCCGCTCTCCTGCCGCGCCGGGTGGGACGTCGCGGCAGGCCGTGATGGCGACCACCGCCATGTCGTCGTGCTCGCCGCCGCCGACCCACTCCGATGCCAGCATCTCGACGCGTTCGGCCAGCGCCTCCGGAGGCATGCCGGCGCACTGCGCGAGCTGCTCGCACAGGCGTTCGTCGCCGAAGAACTCGTCGCCGAGCGGGCCGCCCCTGGCCTCGATGATGCCGTCGCTGTAGAGCAGGCACGTGTTGCCGGGCTCCAGCTCCACCGAGGCGGTGGCGCTGGTGATGTGCTCCAGCAGGCCGATCAGCGTGCCGACGGTCGTGACCGTCTCGACGCGGCCGTCGTTACGCAGGATCAGCGGTGGCGGATGCCCGGCGCTGGTCAGCCGCAACTCGACGCGGGTGCCGCGGCGCCTGAACGAGGCGAGGACGAGGGTGACGAAGCGGGTCGGGACGCCGTCGGCGATGAGGACGTCGTTCAGCAGCTCGAGCACGCGGTGGTGGTCGTCCGCCAGGGCCGACAGGGCCCGCAGGGTGTTGCGGATCCTGCCGGTGAGCACGGCGGCCTCCAGCCCTTTGCCGGACACGTCGCCGAGCACCACGAGCGACTCGCCCCCCGCGCCCGCGACGGGATGCACGTCGTAGAAGTCGCCGCCGATCCGCTCCCCGGCGCCCGCGGGCCGGTATCGGGCCGCCACCTCCGCACCCTCCAGCCGCGGCGGGGGAGGTGGCAGCAGCTCGGCCATCAGGGTCTCGGTGATGGCCTCCTGCTCGGCGTACAGGCGGGCGACCGAGATCGCCGCACCCGCCCACGCGGTCAGCAGCCTCGCGAACACCGCCTCGTTGTCCGAGAAGCCGGCCTCCCGCTCGCGCCGCAGCAGCACCAGCGCGCCCGCGGGCAGGCCGCGGCCGGGCAGGGAGGCCAGCGCGACCGAGCCGATGTCCCCGGACCCGTCACTGAGCACCCAGCCGGGAGCGTCGGCCGGATCGATCCAGCGGGCGGGCACCGGCGGAAAACCTTGCAGCGCCTCGTCGAGGCCCGGGACCGCGCGTGGATCGATGGCCGCGCTCTCGCGGGCCACCCGGCCTCTCGCGTCGCAGCGCACGATCACGAACCTGCGGCGGGGCATCGGCAACACGACCAGCGCGGCGTCGGCGAGCCGCCGGGCGGCCAGGCGCGCCGTCGTCTCCAGGCAGCGGTCGAGGTTCAGGGAGGACAGCAGTTCCCCGGACGCCTCGACCATGTACGTCGTCCACTGGCGCTCGGCGTGCAGCGCCTCGGCGGTCCGCCGGCACCCGGTCATCCCGGCCAGCCCGGCGGGAAACGCGTCATGAGCCCGCGAGCGTCGTACCCCACCATCCAGATCGTGCCCCGTCCCCGACCGCTGTCCAAATCGTCACTCTACGGGCAGCAGGGCACGGGACCATTCACGTCATATCCTTTCTTTCCGTATCTTTCACCTGCGCCGGTGCAGGGCGGCCCGCCGGAGGCGATCGAGCTCGTCCGCGGCAACCATCGAGGGCGTGACGCTCGTCGAGATCAAGAACTGACCGGTGTCGTGGCGCGGCTCGCGCGGCGGAGCTAAGGTCGTGCCGTGAGGGATGAGGAGCAGGCAAACCTGGTCACGGGGGTCGGGGTGATCGACCGGGCGGTCGCCATCCTCGACACCGTCGAGCGCGCCCCGATGAGCGCCACCGAGCTGGCCCGCCACCTCGGCCTGTCCGTCCCGACCGCGCAGCGGCTGGCCGCGTCCATGGTCAAGCACGGGTTGTTGCGCCGTGACCCGCAGGGGCGCTACCACGTCGGGCGGCGCTTCACCTCCTCGGGCCTGATCACGGTCTCCGGCCCCGTGCTCGACGACCTGCGCGCGCGCACGGGGGAGACGGCGGCCATCTGGGTGCGGCGCGGCGATCACCGGCTCTGCGTGGCCAGCGCGGAGTCCGAGGCCGAGCTGCGTGCCTCCCTGCCCGTCGGCTCGCGCCTGCCGCTGGCCGGGCGCGGCTCGGCGGCGCGCATCCTGGAGGCCGGCGACCCGCCGGATCCCGCGCGTCCCGAGCGGCGCTGGCTCGAGAGCGTCTCCGAGCGCATGCTGGGGCTGAGCTCGGTCAGCGCGCCCGTGCGGGTCAACGACGAGGTGGTGGCGGCTCTCTGCCTGTCCGCCCCGCTGTCGAGGGTCAGCCGGGAAGGGCCCGGCCACCAGTACGGCGACCTCGTCGTGGCCGCCGCCGAGCGCATCGAGAAGCTGATCGTGTCCGGCTGACGGCCCTGCACGAAGCCGGCCGTGTCCCGCTGAGGGGGTTCCTCGCGAAGCTCATCGTGTCCGGCTGAGCGCCGCTCACGCGAGCGCGTGGGCGATGTGGCGCGTCGACCGGTAGAGGTCGCGGTAGAGGTGGTAGAGCCGGTCGTAGTCGGCGGCCGCGCCCGCGTCGGGCTCGACCGTGGCGACGGCCGGGTTCCAGCCCTCGCTGGCCACGCCGCACGCCCGGGCGGCCAGCATGGCGTCGCCGTACGCCGCGCCGACCGTGTGCGCGGGCAGCACCTGCGGCTGCTGCAGCACGTCCGACACGATCTGGGTCCACAACCCGCCCCGCGTGCCGCCGCCGACCGCCACGAGCCTCCTGCCCGCGCCGCCCGCGGCGCGCATGGCCTCCAGGTTGTGCCGCACGCCGAAGGCCGTGGCCTCCAGCGCCGCCCGGTAGAGGTGGCCGCGCCCGTGCCGCAGGGTCATCCCGATGAGCGTGCCGCGCGCGTCCGGGTCGAAGAGCGGCGTGCGCTCCCCGGCGAAGTACGGCAACATGAGCAGCCCCTCCGCGCCACGCCCGGCGGCCGCGGCCTCGGCGGTGAGCTCCTCGAACGACGCGCCGGTCAGGTCGCGCAACCATCCGGTGATCGCCCCCGAGGTGGCCATCCCCGCCGCCAGGTTGTACGTCCCCGGCGCGACCCCGGCGGTCCCCCACAGGTGCGGCGAGGCGGCCCGCGCGGCGAGCACCTCGACGATGAACATGGTGCTCCCGTACATCAGCATGACGTCACCCGGCGCGGTGACGCCCGCGCTGTGGGCCTCCGCCCAGGCGTCGATGGTGCCGGCGACGACCGGGATCCCGGCGGGCAGCCCGGTGCCGACCGCGGCGGCGGGCGTGACCGTGCCGACGGTCTCGCCGCTCCACGCGAGCGCGGGCAGCTCCAGCCCGGGCGCGATGCCGGCGGCCCATTCGGCGATCCACGTGTGGGCGCGGGTGTCGTAGAGGGGCGTGCACTGGCTGGCCGAGTGGTGGTCGAGCACGTACGCGCCGGTCAGACGGTACGCCAGCCAGGAGTGCGCCATGAACACGCGCCGGGTGCGCTCCCACACGCCGGGTTCGTGGCCCCGCAGCCATTCCAGTTTCGGCCCGGCCGCCTGCGAGGTGAGCGGCGACCCGCACCTGTCCATGATCGCGGCTTCGCCGTACCGCTCGGTCTGGGCGGCGATCTCGGCGGTGGCGCGGGTGTCCACGCCGTAGAGGATGGCCGGGCGCAGCGGCGTGCCGTCGGCGTCGCAGGGCAGGACGCACGGTCCGATGCCGCTCAGCCCGAGCGCGGCGACGTCAGGACGGGCCAGCTCCCCGGCGATGGCCAGGAAGTCGGCCCACCAGACCTCGTCCGCGTCGTGCTCGAACCAGCCGGGCCGGGGCGTGGCGGTGCGGTGCTCGCGCACCGCCGTGGCCACCACCGTCCCGTCGGGCGCCACCAGCACGCCTTTGGAGCTCGCGGTGCCGATGTCGATGCCGAGGAACATCAGCCCTGCCCCGACAGGTCGTACTTCTTGTAGAGCTCGGCCGCGTTGTCCTTGGTGACCTGCGTCGTGCCGAGCACCTGCTTCTTGTCCACCTCCTGGCCGTGGAGGATCTTGTTGACGGTCTCGGCCGCCTCCTCCGCGCCCGTCGGGTAGATGAACGTGGCCGAGAGCTGGCCGAGCTGCACGGCGCGGATGCCGCCGTCGGGGATGGCCAGGCCGTCGATGCCGATGAACTTGATCTGCTCGGCCTTGCCCGCGGCCTGGGCCGCCAGGTAGGCGCCGAGCGCCATGGGGTCGTTGTGCCCGTACACGAGGTCGATCTTCTCGTGCTGGGCCAGCCACTGCTGCATGATCGGGGTGGCCTGTTCCTTCAGCCACTTGCCCTCGCGGTCGGCGATGATCTTGATCTTGGGGTTGGCCGCGATGGCCTCGCGGAAGCCCTTGTCGCGGTCGATCTGCGGCTGGTTGGACATGATGCCGCGCAGCTCGACGATGGTGCCGCCGTCGGGCAGCAGCTTGACCGCCTCCTCGCCCGCCTTCTTGCCGATGAGCACGTTGTCGCCGCCGATGAAGGCGGTGTAGCAGTCGGTGTTCACCGTGCGGTCGAGGATGATGACCGGGATCTTGGCCTGGCACGCCTGCTCCACTGCCGCCGTCAGCGGCGCGGGCTCGGTGGGGGAGACGATGAGCGCGTCGACCTTCTGCGTGATGAAGTTCTGGACCTGGGAGACCTGCGTGGCGCTCGACTGCTTGGCGTCGGCGATCGGCAGCAGCTCGATATCCGGATATTTCTTCATGAAGTGCTGCAGCTGCAGGTTGAGCTGCGCCCGGTACGGCTCGGCGTTGTTCGACTGCGAGTAGCCGACGACGAACGTCTTCTTCTCACCGCCGTCCGCCGACGTCGACGGGCCGGGCGCCTTCGACGCGCACGCCGCGGCGAGAACCGCGCACAGCGCGATGGTGATGGCCTTCTTCACGATCGAGACCCTCCTCGGAAGAACTTGAAGAGATCGGGACGCTGCAGGACCACCGCCACGACGACGATCAGCCCCTTGATGACGAGCTGCCAGTTGTCGCTGACCGCGTTGAGCCCCAGCACGTTGTCCAGCAGCGTCAGGATGAGGGCGCCGACGAACGTGCCCGCGATGGTCCCCCTGCCGCCCGCCAGCGACGCACCGCCGATGACCGCGGCGGCGATGGCGTCCAGCTCGTACGACTGCCCGGCCTGCGGGTCGGCCGAGGCGCTGTAAGCGGCGTCGATGGGCCCCGCGAACCCGGCGAGCATGCCCGACAGCGTGAACACCGCGATCGTGATCGCCGTGACGTTGACCCCGGACAGGCGGGCCGCGGTGGGGTTGCCGCCGACCGCGTACACGTGCCGGCCGAACCGGGTCTTCGTCAGGATCAGGTGGAAGACCACGCAGACCACGATGAAGGCCAGCACCGGGTAGTAGATCCGGTCGAACAGGTTGTGCCCCGGAGTGCCGAACAGCTGGAACGCCTCCGCCTGCGGCGTCAGCTTCCCGTCGGGGCCGGCGATCTGGGTGCCGACGCTGACGTTGTCACTGACCTGCCGGTCCAGGCCGCGTACGACGGACAACATGGCCAGCGTCATGACGAACGACTGGATGCGCAGCCAGGCCGTGCCCGCGCCGTTCAGGAAGCCGAAGAACGCACCCACCACCATGCAGATCGGCACGATCTGCCACGGCTCCAGCGAATGCTTCGACAACATCATCGCCGCCGTCATCGAGGCGATGCCGAGCAGCGAGCCGACGGACAGGTCGATGCCGCCGGTCAGGATCACCAGCGTGACGCCGACGGCCAGGATGCCGCGCGAGGCGAAGGCGCCGACGGCGTTGGTGAGGTTCGTCTCGTTGAGAAAGATGTCGCCCTTCGTGGCGATGCCGACCGCGAGGATCAGGACCAGGCCGATGTAGGCCTGGGCCGCGCCGAGGGCGGAGAACGTGCGCCGCAGCCGGTTCTCGCCCGGTGGCTTCGCGGGCGTGGGCGGCGCGGTCTTGGTCGTCATGGGGTCGTCACCTTTTGTCGTGCCATGGCGGCTTCGAGAATCGCCTCCTGCGTGGGATTCTCCGTTCGGGAGAACTCCGCGGTGATCCGGCCCTCGCACAGCACGAGGATGCGGTCGCACATGGCGAGCAGCTCGGGCAACTCCGACGAGGCCACCAGCACGCCCTTGCCGCCGGCGGCCAGCGAGGACATCAGCGCGTGGATCTCCGCCTTGGCCCCCACGTCGATGCCGCGGGTGGGCTCGTCCATGAGGATCAGCGACGGCGAGGTCAGCAGCCACTTGGCCAGCACGACCTTCTGCTGGTTGCCGCCGGACAGGTTCCCGACGGTGAACCGGGTGCCGGGCGCCTTGACCCGCAGCTCGGTCACCTGCCGCTCGACGGCCGCCTGCTCGCGGCGGGCGTCCACCATGCCGAAGCGCAGGAACCGCCCGAGCGAGGGCAGGCCGGCGTTGAAGGCGATGCTGTTGCCCAGCACCAGGCTCTGCGCCTTGCGGTCCTCGGCGACGAGCGCGACGCCGCGCCGGATCGCGCCCTTCGGGCTTCGCGGGCGGTACGGCCGCCCGCCCAGGCTCATCGAGCCCGCGGCCGGCCGGTGCATCCCGAAGATCGTTTCCAGCAGCTCGCTGCGGCCCGCGCCCATCAGGCCGGCCACGCCGACGATCTCGCCCGCCCGTACGGACACGGAGACCTCGCGCAACGGGGTACGGCCGGTGCCGGGCTCGCCCGGCACCGACAACCCCTCGACCTTCAGCAGCTCCCCTCCGGTGCTTCCGCCGTCCGCCCGCGGGAACATCTCGCCCAGCGGCCGGCCGACCATCATCCGGATCAGCTCGTCCCGGTCCACGTCCGAGCGTTCGCCGACGTAGGTGCCGTCGCGCAGCACGACCACCCGGTCGGCGATCTCCTCCAGCTCCTCCAGGCGGTGCGAGATGTAGATGACGGCCACGCCGCGCCCGGTCAGGTCGCGGATGACCGTGTACAGCCGCCGCACCTCCGCGTCGGCCAGGGCCGAGGTCGGCTCGTCCATGACCAGGACGCGGACGTTCTGCGACAGCGCCTTGGCCACCTCGATGAGCTGGCGTTCGGCGATCTTGCACTGCTTGATGAGCCGGCGCGGCGACAGGTCGAGGCCGAGACCGCGCAGCAGCTCCGCGGTCCGCGCCTCCATGGCCTTCCTGTCGAGGATCGCGCGCTCCCTGCCGAGGAAGATGTTGTCCGCGACGGACAGCTCGGGCACGAGGTTGAGCTCCTGGTGGATCATCGCGATCCCGTGCCGGCGCGCGTCCTTGGGCGAGTGGATGCGCGCCGCCTGCCCGCCGATCTCGATCTCGCCCTCGTACTCCTTGAACACGCCGGCCAGGATGTTCATCAGCGTCGACTTTCCGGCGCCGTTCTCTCCGAGGAGGGCCACCACCTCGCCCTCCGCCACGGTGAGCGAGACCCCGTCGAGGGCCCGCACGCCGGGGAAGGACTTGCCGATGGCCCGCATCGTCAGAACGGTCACCGCAGACTCCACGCGGTGTAGGAGGCGGCCGACCAGGGCGTCTTCGGCGTGAGCCGGACCGTGATCTCGCCGCGGCCCCGGGTCGCGCTCGCCGGGATCTGGTAGGTGTCCTCCAGCCACCTGCGGCTCTCGTTGCCGAGCGGCTGCGTCCAGTCGGGCAGCCGGTGCCCGTTGACGGTGACCTCGGCGCGCTGCCCGGCGCGGCTCTGGTCACTCGTCCGCCGCAGCTCGACGCCCTTGTTGCCGCGGTCGATCCGCAGTCTGAAGGAGACCGGGCCCTCGGTGACGCGCTGGGTGGCCTTCAGCGTGTCGGCGTTCTCCAGATCACCCTCGAACGCGGACTCCAGCGTGGTGACCTCGCCCTGGCCGGTGTAGCGGTGGGCCCGCTCGCTGGCCGGGTCGCCGACCGTCAGGGCGTCGGTCTTCCTGGCGGCCGTCCTGCCGGAGCCGTACCAGTAGGCGGTGGAGGAGTAGACGCCCTCGACGTTGTTGGTCCAGCCGTGCTCGATGTCGAACGTGATCGAGCTGCCGAACGGCACCGCGTCGCCGATCATCAGCCGGTAGGCGCTGGTGCAGTCGCTCTCCTCCGGGCAGCCGGTGGCCGGGGCCAGGTGCACGGGATTGCCGTGGAAGGGCGTGTTGAAGGTCTCCCTGTTGAAGTACCAGCCCGCCTGGTAGAAGTCCTCGCTGCCGGTGCCGTGGATCTGCGGGGTGCGCGAGCCGTCCACGTGGACGCGCTCGTCGCCCTCCAGGTAGTTGCGGTTGGTCGGGCCGCGCATGGTGTGGCTGACCCCGACGAACTTGCCCTGGCCGGTGGCCTTGAGGAAGGGCCAGCTCTTGCCGGGGGTGGTGGCGCCGGCGTGCGACTGCGCCCCGAAATAACCGATATTTCGTGCCATGGGACGGTGGGCCGACGTGACCGACGCCTCACCCTCGATCGCCCGGCCGGTGCCGTTGTGGAGCTCGACCGTCGCGCCCTTCCCGTACGGCATCGGCCACCAGGCCGACATCGTGCTCGTCTCGGCATCGACGGCGTACATCAGCGACTTGACCGGCATCATCGCGTGCCCGCTGCCGAAGAACTCGCCGACCGGCGCGTCCACGGTGCGCCTGCCGTCGAAGGCGATCCGCAGCCGCAGCCCCTGCAGCACCTCCTGGGCCGCCCTGACCCTGGCGAGCTCGTCCTCCTCCATCGGGAAGGCGAAGGTCCGCTCGCCCTGCCAGGTCTGCGCGGCGATCGTGTAGCCGTGCGCCGCCTCGTCCGCCGCGTCGCCCACGTCCACGGTGTCGGTGCGCTCGCCGCCGCTGTCCACCCAGTACGTGAACTCGTTGTAGTCGAGGTCCGCCGACTGGAACACGTTCTTGATCGTGATCTGCGCCTTGCCCCTGGTCGCGCTCGCCGGCAGGTCGACGGACTCCTCGGCCCACATGCCCGAGGCGCCGACCTTGCTCGGCGGCCACTGGGCCACCTCCTGGCCGTCCACCAGCACCTTGGCGACCTGCTTGCCGATGGCGGGGTCGATGCGCCGGGTCAGCCGCACCCCGTCGTTCTCGGGGTCGATCTTGACGGTGAACTCGCTGGAGCCGTCCTTGCCGAACGCCCGGCCCTCGTCGGCCTCGGTCTCGGGCAGGACCTGCTCGGCCTGGGGCAGCCGGAGCCTGATCTGAGACAGCAGGCCGGAGCCCTGCGTGCGGGCGAGCCGTACCGACCTGCCGGGGGCGAGGTCGATCGCGGTGTCGTGGGTGCGCGCGCCCGGGAGCGCGGGCTTGGGGTCGCCGCCGGCCCTGAGCCGGTCGATCACGTCCTGCGCCTTGTCGGACGGGTCGAACGTGCGCACGCCCTCGGCGTCGGCGAACGTGCGGTAGGAGACGTGGTGGAAGAGCGGGTTGTGCTCGGTCGTGATGCGCATCGACTCCCGGTACGGCATCGGCACCTCGACGTAGACGCCGCCCGAGCTCTGGTCGGCGTTGCCCACGAGGGGATGGACGAAAGGCGCGCCGAGCTTGCCGTTCACCAGGTCCTGCAGGCTCGCCTCGACGACCTTGCGGCCGTCCAGCTCGATGGTGATCGTGCCCGTCTTCGTGACGTCGCCGCCGTCCCTGGTGAACCAGATGGCCTGCACCTCGCCGGCGCCGGTGTGCTCGGCGATCACGCAACCCTGGCCGGAGGTGTGCAGGCAGGAGTACGTGCCCTCGAACCCGTCGTTGTTGTCGGCCGTGCGGTCGAAGCTGGAGAACTGTTTGGTCTGCACGCCGGTCGTCAGCTCCGGCAGCCGGTCGAGCCGCCGGTAGACGTCCCACCCGACCAGGCCCTTGTCCGGCACCGGCTGCGCCTGCGCGGGTGCCGCCAACGCCCCGGCCGCCAGCACGGCCGCCAGCAGGATCGTGTTAAGCCGCATCGCCGAACCCCTCGAACTCGACACCCAGTTGTGCGCAGACCGCCCGCAGTTCGGCGACGTGGTCGCCGGGAACGGCGTGGATGTGGTTGGAGCCGAACCGCCCGAGGAACTCGGTGGCCGGCACGTGCAGCCTGGTGAACGCGTGCGGCCACTCGAACGTCGACTGCCTGGCCATGGCCTCGTTCGTCGCGTCGTCGTACAGCTCGAAGTCGCCGCGCATCACGTGCATGCGATAGGCGCCGTCCCTGCGGGTGAGCCGGGCGAACGTGGCGGCGCCGGGCGCGGCCAGGTGGTGCACGCTGGCGCCGCCGGCGGGGAAGAAGAACACCTCGGGGTAGAAGTGCGTCCTCGCCAGGTTCTCGGCGGGGTCGTCGGAGCGGGCGGCGTACCAGGTGGCGTGCTGGCCGGAGTTGCACAGGTCCCACACGTCCTTGTCGGCGTGGTAGTGCCGCACGTCGGCGAACAGGACCGGGTCGCCGCTCAGCAGCTTGAGGATCTGCATGCTCAGCGCGCCGTCCATGTCGGCCTCGGTCGCGCAGACGTGCGTCTCCTTCGGGCCCTCCCAGTCGTAGGGGTCGTTGAGGAAGGACTCGGCGATGTCCATCGTGCAGAAGTGGGTGGTCAGCTCGGGCTGGCCCTTGATGCCGGAGAAGTCCAGCTTCCACTCGTCGATGAGCTCGCGCATCGCGTAGTACGTACGGATCTGCCGTTCGAGCAGGTCAGGTGTGAGCTGCTTGCCGTCGTAGTGGACGTTGCCCTTGGTCTCCAGCCATTCGCGAGTCTCCTTCACCCGGGTCTGGGACGCGTTCTCGCTGCGGCGCACGATCTCCCACTGGTCGATCTCCTCGACGTCCACGCCGAAGGTGCGCATCCACTGGTCGGTGTTGGCGACGGCGGTGTACATGCCCATGGGCCGGCCGCCGATCCGGCCGAACGTCGATCCGCGCAGCCCTCGGACGGCCCGCGCGGCGCGCACCTCGGTCAGCACGCGGCTCTTCACGGCGAGGTCCTCGATGTCGCCCCAGGCCCGTGCGTGCACCCTGCCGATCTGGTCAAGACCGCCGCCGCCGGCCAGCATGCCGACCATGCCCGGCTGGGCGGGGTCGATGTTGGCCATCAGCAGCAGCGGCCCCGGAGTGGCCTCGGCGGCGAGCATGGTGAAATGCGGGAAGGCCCAGACCGCGTAATTGAAGATCGTCAGGTCGGGCCGCTGATCGGCGAGCCGGCGGGCCTGGGAGGTGGCCAGCTCGCTGGTCGACACGATCTCCGGAGCCACGATCACCTCGTGCCCCTCCTTGCGCAACGCCTCCGCCAGGGCGGTGGTGGCGGTGTCGATGTGATCCACAAGATCGCGGGCGACGAAGTCGCGCCCGTCCGAGATGCTCAGCACTCCGATACGTGCCACGGGTGGTTGACCTCCATGTTCAGAAATCGATTGCTCAGAAATCGATTTCCACCCAAGCTAGATCTCACCTCTTGGACCGTCAATGCCGCTTCACATCACAGAATGGCAACAGTGACCGCCTGGTAGCGCTACCGCGTACGAGCAGCGGAAAGGCCGGCGCGGGGCGGCGCCGGCCCGGGTGTGGCGGGGAGGTCAGCCGGTGCGGGGGCTGGAGCTCTCGCGGGGGTGCAGCTCCGTCTGCAGCACCATGCGGGCGGCTGGCCTGGCCGGGTTGTCGATGCGGTCGGCGAGCAGCTGCGCGGCCGCCCGCCCCAGTTCGTACGTCGGCTGCCGCACCGTGCTCAGCCCCGGGCGGAACAGCCGCGCCCAGGGGATGTCGTCGAAGCCGATCACCCCGACCTGGCCCGGGATGGCCACGCCGCGATCCACGAGGCACTCCACGGCCCCCACGGTCATCAGGTTGTTCGCCCCGAACACCGCGTCGATCTCGACCCCTTCGTCCAGGAGCGCCGCCATGGCCGAGTAGCCGCCCTCCTCGCGGAAGTCGGCGTGGCGGATCAGGGAACGGTCCGACGGCAGCCCGAAGGCCCGCAGCGCCCGCTGGTAGCCGCGCAGCCGCCGCATCGCCGTGGACATCCGGCGCGGGCCGGTGATGCAGGCGATGCGGCGGTAGCCCGACTCCAGCAGGTGCGCGGTGGCCATCTCCGCGCCCTTCTCGTTGTCCACCAGCACGGCGTCGACCTCGGTCTCGGCCAGCTCGCGGTCGATGGTCACCACGGCGGTGCCGGCGGCGACCAGGGCGCTGATGTCGGTGGAGTCGTCGGCGGGGGAGATGATCACGCCGGCCATGTTGTCGGCCAGCGCCACCGCGATGTACTCGGCCTCCCTGGCGCGGTTCTCGTCGGTGTTGCACAACACGACCGAGTAGCCGAACTGCCGCCCGCCGTCCTCCACCCCGCGCACGAGCGAGGTGAAGAACGGGTTGCCGACGTCGGAGATGAGCACCGCCCACAGCGTGGTCTGCCGGCGCCTGAGGTTGCGCGCGACGCCGTTGGGCCGGTAGCCCAGCTCCCTGACGGCCGCGTGGACACGGGCCGCGAGCTCGGGGTTGACCGTGGAACGGCCGTTGAGCACGCGGGAGACCGTCGCGGCGGAGACCCCGGCGTGTCGCGCGACATCTTGGATTTTGAGCAACCTCGTCCCATCTCGTGGCAGGCCCGGCAGCTGAGCTACGGCAGTCTATCGCGGTGCCTGGAAATCGATTACTACCGGGGTGGGAACGGCAGCCGCTGCTCGACGGGCGCGATCCCGAACGGCTTGTGCGGCAGCGTCTGGTACCAGAACGCGACCGACGAGTAGTCGTCCGAGCGCTTGTTGGCGTGGCCGTGCTCGATCGTCACCCTGATCGACTCGGTGAACGTGATCGGGTCCTCGACGTGGAAGCGGTAGAGCGAGATCTCGCCGCTCCAGTTGTCGCCGCCGGGCATGGTGATGCCGTGGTACGGAGCGTGGTACGTCTGCGTGGGGCACCAGGCGGTGTTGAAGTAGTCCTCGGTGCCCGTGCCGTGCAACGACGGCGGGAACGGCTCCCCGTCGATGAAGATCATGTCGTCGCCCTCGCCGTACCAGTTCCAGTCGCTGGTCTCGCGCAGGTTGCGGATGTTGAGCACGCAGCCCACGTAGTGGCCGCGCCCTTCGGCGTCCAGCAGGACGTAGTTGCCGTCACCGGTGTCGTTGACGCCCTCGACCTGGAACTCGCGGTTGCTCTGCGCGCCCTGCTCGACCCCGTCCGTGGGCCGCTCGCAGCGCCACTGGGCGTGGAAGTAGCCGAGGTCGTCGGCGGCGGCGTCGAACACCTCGTAGTCGATGTAGTAGTAGAAGAAGACCGGCTCGGACGACAGCTCGCTGACCAGCTCCACCTTCGCCCGGCTGGCGAACGGCATGTGGAACCACGAGTTGAAGCCCTTGCCGTCCTGCGGGCTCATCTGCAGCGGCGCCGAGACGAAGTTCGCCGTCCTGGCGTGGCCCATGCCGAAGAAGTCGCCGAGCGGCACCAGCACGCTGGGATGCTCCTGGTCCTCCCACGTGATCTTCAACACCAGGCGGCGCAGGTAGTCGAGGTCCGCCGCGTCGGGCACGTCCTGCTGGGGCAGCGCCACGGTGCACCAGATGTGGTTGATCGAGCCGGGGCCCTCGATGTCGGCCAGGGTGACGGTGGTCCCCGCCTCGACCTTCAGCCGGTCGTCGTTGGCGCCCGTGCGGTCGTAGCTGGAGACGCGCCTGCGCCTGGACGCCCGCAGCCGGGGCAGGTCGCGCAGGCTGCTGCCGAAGTCGCCATAAGTCATGCTGGTTCGATCCTCACTTCAATCCGGAGGTCTTGATCGCCTCGACGAGCCGGCGCTGGCCGAGCACGAAAGCGACCAAGGTGGGCACGGCCGCGATCACCGTCGCGGCCAGGACATAGTTCCAGGCCGAGCCGTACTGGCCTTGGAGGGTGGAGATCCCGACCTGCACCACGCGCAGCTCCGGGTCTTGGACGGCGGTCAGCGGCCAGAGGAACGCGTTCCAGTTGGCCAGGAAGAACAGGACGGCGAGCGAGGCGAGCACCGGGCGGCTGAGCGGCACCACCACCTGCCACCAGCGCCGGAAATATCCGCACCCGTCGAGGTCTGCGGCCTCTTCCAGCTCGCGCGGAATCGTCAGGTAGTACTGGCGGAGCAGGAAGATCCCGAACGCGTGGAAGATCGCCGGCAGGATGAGCCCCGCGTACGTGTCCAGCAGCCCCAGCTCCCTGGCCACCAGGAACAGCGGCACGAGGATCACCGGCAGCGACACCAGCATCGTGGACACGATCATCGAGAAGATCACCTGCCGCCCGGGAAACCGCAGCCGGGCCAGCGCGTACGCCGCCATCGAGTGCAGCACGAGCGCGATCACCGTCACCGCGACGGAGACGATGGCGCTGTTGACCATGTATCGGCCGATCGGCACCTCGGTCAGCACGTAGAGCAGGTTGTCCAGGGTCAGCCTGCTCGGCAGCGTCACGTCGAACAGCTCGTCGGCCGGCCTCAGCACCGCCACCAGCAGCCACACCAGCGGGGCCACGGTGACCATGGCCAGCACGTATCCGACGATCGCGCGCAGCCTAACCGGCATCGAACCGGCCTCCCCTCGTGAGCCCGAACATGGTCCCCGTCGCCGTGATGAGGAACCCGACGACGACCGTGGTCAGGGCCGACGCGTAACCGTAGTTGTTGAAGGTGAAGGCCTGCTGGTAGATGTAGAAGACCACGCTCGACGTGCTGCCCGCGGGGCCGCCCTGGGTCAGCACATAGACCAGGTCGAAGGCCTGCAGCCCGGTCACCGACCCGACCACCGAGTTGACCAGCACGAAGAAGCTGGTGGGCCGGAGCAGCGGCCAGATCACGTGGCGAAACTTCTGCCACGCGGTGGCCCCGTCGATGCCGGCCGCCTCCTCGTACTCCTTCGGAATGTCCTTCAGCCCGCCGAGCAGGATCAGCATGTTGTAACCCATCAGGAACCAGATGCTGATCGCCACCAGCGACCCGAGCGCCAGCGACGGATCGCCGAGGAACGACGTGTCGCCCAGCCCCACGGGCCGCAGCAGCGTGGGCACCGCGCCCTGCTTGTCGACCAGCAGGAACTGCCAGGCGATGCCGACGACGACGAGGCTGATGACGTGCGGCAGGAAGAACATCGTCCGCACCAGCCCGACGCCGGGGAAGTGGTCGCGCACCAGCAGCGCGAGGCCGAGGCTGACGACGAAGCCGATCGGCACGAACGCCACCGTGTACGTCAGCGTGACCCTGACGCTCTGCCAGAGCTGGGCGTCCTCGGCCATCTGCCGGAAGTTGTCCAGGCCGACGTACGTGTAGCCGCCGAAGCCGTCCGCGCTGAACAGCGAGACACCGAGGGACAGGACCATGGGCAGCCCGACGAACATCACCAGGCCGAGCAGGTCGGGCGCCACGAAGGCGTACCCGGCGAGCGCCTCGCGCCTGCGCCGGTTCCACACCGGAGGCGCGGCGCCGGGCGGCCGCCGCACCGCCGTGCCGGCGTCGGCAACGGTCGCCATGTTCTATCGCCTCTCTCGGGTCAGGTGGTCGCCGGGCGTGCGCGCCCCGGGCCGGGGACGCCGGTCACAACATCGCCGCACCCTTGTAGCCCTTCAGGAAGGCGTCAATCTTCGCCGCGGCGTCGGCCGCCGCCTTGGCCGGATCCGCACCGCCGAGCTGGGCGGCCTGGATGGCGTCCGACACGGCCTTGTAGACCTCGGGGGTGTAGCGGGGCTCGCCTCTGGAACCGGGGACGACCTTCTCCAGGAAGACCTTCAGCGCGGGATCGTCGAAGGCGCCGGCCGACTTGGCCGCCTCCTGCACGGACGTCCGGGCCGGCAGGTTCGTCTTGACGACCGTGTTCCACTGGCGGCCGCGCTCGATGCCCTCGGCGTCCTTCGCGCCCAGGGCCCAGGTGATGAACCTGGCCGCGGCCTCGGGATTGGCTCCCTTGGCGTTGGCCACGAACGCCCAGCCGCCGACCGAGGTCGTGTAGGTGCCGCCTTCCGGCACGGGCAGCGGGAAGACGCCGTACTCGAAGTCCTTGTTGTTCTGAGCCAGCTGCGAGACCCCCCAGATGCCGGTCTGCTGCATGGCGACGAACCCGCTGCCGAGGTTGGCCGGGGTGTCGTTGCCGCCGTCGCCCTGCGGCTTGCGCGGGGACATCTTGCCGGTGACGCTGTCCTGCCAGAGCTTCAGCGCGCTGTGCACGGCGGGCGAGTCGAAGCCGGGCCCGCCGTTCTCCGGCACCGCCGAGCCGCCCGCCATCCACATGAACGGATACCAGGTGAAGTTCTGGTAGTAGCCGGGGATGGTCTCGAACAGCAGGCCGAACCGGTCCTTGGAGGACAGTTTGCCGGCCACCTCGAGCAGTTGCTCCCAGGTCTTCGGAAGGTCGCCCTCCGACAACTTCGCCTGCTCGAAGGCGTCGACGCTGTAGAAGACGGCCAGCGGCTCGCGCTCCATCGGCAGTCCGTAGATCTTCCCGTCGACCGTGCGGGTGTCGAGCACGCCGTCCGCGAAGTCGGCGATCTGGTCGGGCTTGAGGTGCGGCGTGAGGTCGGTCAGCACGCCGCCGTTGTGGTAGCGCAGGAAGTCGCCCGGGCTGAGCAGGAAGATGTCCGGCCCCTGCCCGGCGGAGAACGCGGTCTGCAGCGCCCGGCCGGCCAGATATTCCGACACGGGCAGGTAGTGGAGCTTGACCTTGACGTCGTTGTTGGAGTTCCATGTCGCGACGAGGTCGGTGAACCACTTGCTCTGGGCGTCGGACTGCGGATTGGGGCCGTAGAAGTTCCAGAAGGTCAGCTCTTTCGGGTTGCCGCCCTGGTCACCGCCCCCGCATGCCGACAGCAGCGGCGCCGCCATGGCCGAACCTAACATGACGGTCCCGCCGCGCAGCAGCGATCGGCGGGTCACCCTCGCGAAGGCCGACATATCGCATCCTCCTGGAGTTGAGTGCTCGGGGGGGCGAGCAATCGATTTCCCAGGAAATGTAGAAGTCGGCATGCCGGGCGTCAAGAACCTCACGGCTTCGCTTGCCGGATACAGGAATCGATATCTCCGCGTGACCTGCGCGGACGCCGTCCGGCCGGCCGGTCACGTCATCTCGGCGGCCGCGAGCGGTTTCCGCCCGTTTCCCGGGCGTTCTCCCGGGTCCTGCTCGCCGCGGTCGCCGACCTCGAAAAGCCCCTTCTGGACGCCGGGCGAGCGGGACCCGCACTGACCAGGGCCCGCGTGTCACGCAAGCGGCGTGCCCCGCGCCAGGCACTCCTTGACCAGGGCCACCGCGTCGGCGAGTGCGCCCTCGCCGACGCCGGTGCGCACGCCGCGCGCATGCAGGTGCGCCACCAGGCGCTCGGTCGCGAGGTTGCCGTGCGCGCCCGGCGCGAACGGGCAACCCCCGTAGCCGCCGGCGGCGGCGTCGAAGCGGGTCACGCCCAGCTCCAGCGCGGCGTCGACGGTGTCGAGCGCCTGGCCGCGGGCGTCGTGGAGGTGCAGCCCGAACTCCACGTGCGGCAGGGCGGGCCGGATCGTGGCCAGCGTACGGGCGATCCGCTCGGGCTCGGTGGTGCCCAGCGTGTCCGCCAGGACGATGCGGGCCACTCCCATCCCGGCGAGGCCGCGGGCCACGGCGAGCAGTCTGGGCGGGGCGATCTCGCCGTCGAACGGGCAGGTGAACGCGGTAGAGACGCCGCCGGTGAAGGTGGCCTGCGGGTGGCCGGCCACCACGTCGCGGAAACCGGCGAGCCCGTCCTCGACGCCGCGTCCCGCGTTGGCCAGGCTGTGTCCCTGCCCGGCCGACACGACCAGCACGATCTCGTCGGCTCCCGCCGCCACCGCACGGCTGACGCCCCGTGCGTTGAGCGCGAGCGCGCTGTAGCGTACGGAGCCGTCGCGGGGGAGTGCGGCGAACAACTCCTCCGCGCCCGCCATCTGCGGCACCCTGGCCGGGTTGACGAAGGAGGCGGCCTCGATCGCGCGCACTCCGGCGGCGGCCAGCGCGGCGGCGATGGCGACGCGGTCCGGCACCGGGACCACGACGGGCTCGTCCTGCAGCCCGTCCCTGAGCACGACGTCGTTGACCGTCACGTCGGCGGCGACGGGCATGTCAGATCACCTTCCTGGCGCGCAGCTCGCCGAGCCGGCCGGCCGAGTAGCCGAGCAGCTCGCCCAGGACCTGGTCGGTGTGCGCGCCCAGGTCGGGGCCGGCCCAGCGCACGTCGCCGGGCGCGCCGGGCACGCGCGGCACCACGCCGGGGAAGCGGATCTCCTCGGGCTCGCCGTCGACGGTGACCTTGAGCGGGCGGAGCATGTCACGGGCGCGGTAGTGCTCGTCGGCGGCGATGTCGGCGGCGTCGTAGATGGGCCCGGCGGGAACGCCGGCCCGGCTGAGCAGCTCGACCGCCTCGGCGGCGGTGTGGCGGGCGGTCCACGCGGAGATGGCCCCGTTGAGCTCGGGCTCGCGCGCGTCGCGGGCGGAGCCGTCGGCCAGCGTGGGGTCCGTGCCCAGGTCGGGGCGGCCCACCGCGGTCATGAGCCGGCCGAACACGCCGCTGGAGTTCCCCGCGATGATCACGGACCCGCCGCCGCTGGTGGGGTAGATGCCGCTGGGCACCACGCCGGGCAGGTTGCCTGCGGTGCGGCGGCGGATCACGTCGTACGCGTCGTAGTCGGGGACCAGCGACTCCATGGCCATGAACACCGACTCGTAGAGGGCCACGTCCGCGACCCGCGGTCCCTCGTGCGGCCGCCCCCGCGCCTTGGCCAGCAACAACATCAGCGCGCCGATCGCGCCGTACAGGCCGGCCAGGGCGTCGCCGACCGGCGCGGCGGGCCGGACGGGCTCGCGGTCGGGATGCCCGGTGACGTGCCGCAGGCCGCCGAACGCCTCGGCCACGCCACCGAAACCCGCCCGATCCCGGTACGGTCCCGTCTGCCCGTAACCCGAGATGCGGACCAGCACGACGTCGGCGTTGGCGGCCGTCAGCTCGTCGGAGCCGAGCCTGAGACGCTCCAGCGTGCCGGGGCGGAAGTTCTCCACGACCACGTCGCAGTGGCGCACGAGGCCGAGCGCGATGTCGCGGCCCTCGCCGGTGCTCAGATCCACGGTGACGGAGCGTTTGTTGCGGGCGATGGTACGGAACATCATCGACGTCCCGCCCCTGCTGCGCCGCCAGCCGCGCAGTTCGTCCCCGGTGCCGGGCCGCTCGATCTTCACGACCTCGGCGCCGAAGTCCGCGAAGATCCGGGTGGCGAACGGCGCGGCGATGAAGCTGCCCAGTTCGAGGACCCGGATCCCGGCGAGCGGCGGTTGGTCTCCTTCGTCCACAACACTGCCTTTCTCAAATAATGAGTATTAATGCTCATTTAACGAGAATGAGAGCCTATTTGTGACGATAGAGGCCGATATTTGGACAAACAAGGGGAGCGTGCCCCATAAGGACGTCATGGCGGGGCGCTTAGGTGGGCCTAGGGGTGCACGGCGCCGGAGGCCGTGCGGGCCGGGCGCCGGGTCAGCGGGCGCTGCTCTGGCGGGGGCGCAACTCGGCGGGCAGGACGACCGTGGCGGGCCGGCCCGCCGGGGTGGCGATGCGGTCGACGAGCAGGCGGGCGGCCATGCGGCCGAGCTCGTACGTCGGCTGGGCCACCGTGGTGAGCGACGGGCGGACCAGGTCGGCCCACGGGATCTCGTCGAACCCGACCACGCCCATCTCCCCTGGCACCCGCACCTCGCGGTCGGCCAGGCAGCGCAGCGCGCCCACCGTCATGAGGTTGTTGGCCACGAACACCGCGTCGGGGCGCTCGGGGGAGGACAGCAGCGACGCCATGGCGTCGTAGCCGCCCTGCTCGCGGAAGTCGGTCCTGGCGACCAGCGGCTCCGGCGGCTGCTGCGCGGAAAGGGCGGTGGTGTAGCCGCGCAGGCGCAGGTCGGCGGTGCTCACACCCTCGGGCCCCGTGATGCACGCGATGCGCCGGTAGCCGGCGTCCAGCAGGTGCCGGGTGGCCGTGCGCGCGCCCGCCTCGTTGTCGACCACGACGGTGTCGACCTCGCCGCGCGGCAACTGGCGGTCGATGGCGACGACCGGGATGGGGGAGTCGAGCAGGCTCTTGGCCGCCTTCGCGCTGCCCGACGACGCGATGATCACCCCGGCCATCTGCTCGCTCAGCGCCGCCGCGACGTATGTCTCCTCCTTGGCCGGGTCTTCGTCGCTGTTGCACAACACGACGGAGTAGCCCGCCTGCTGGGCGACGTCCTCGACGCCGCGGACGGTGGCGGTGAAGAACGGGTTGCCGATGTCGGAGATGATCACGGCCCAGAGCGTGGTGCGGCTGCGCCGCAGGTTGCGGGCCACCGCGTTGGGGCGGTAGCCGAGCTCGCGGACCGCGGTGAGCACCCGCGCGACCATGGCGGGATCGACCGTCCTGGCGCCGTTGAGCACGCGCGAGACGGTGGCGGCGGACACGCCGGCCTCACGGGCGACATCGTAGATAGTGGGCATCGCACCAAGTTTCTACCATCGCGGGGCTGCGCGCTCCCGGGCCTTCGGCGTCCAACAGGGAAAACTCCAAGATCATCCTGTCACACTTCAAACTTTCTCGAAATATGCCCGCCTGCCGGACGGGGCCCCATCCGATCTCTGGCGCGCGAGGGGCTTGACGCCTGTCACGCACGCTTGTACGTTCGGCCGGAAATCGATTGCTCGCAGCTGTTCTCCGACACCTCCCACCCTCATCGGCCCCCACCGCCGCGCGCCCAGGGGATACCGCACCGCCAGGAGAAGCCATGTATTCGATCGTCCGACGAGGCCTGGGCGCAGGACTGGCCACCCTGCTCCTGGCAGCGACCGCCGTGGCCCAGGACAGCACCCCCGCGGCGGCCGAGGCGCCGCCACCCAGCTCGTTCTTCTCGACGGTGCAGATCGACTCCGGCGCCACGGTCGGGGCGCCCGCCGTCGGCGACAACCGCAACCACGGCGACCTGTGGCCGTCGTGCTGGTCCGACGACGACAACGTCTACACCGCGTACGGCGACGGCATCGGCTTCGGCGGCGCCATGAGCGACATCGGCGTGGCCAGGATCTCCGGCATGCCGGGCAACCTCACCGGCGCCCAGTTGCCGGTCGGCGACGATGTCGGCCAGGTGTGGACCCCGGGACACACGCGCAAGCCGACCGGCATGGCCTGCGTGGACGGCACCCTCTACCTGGCCGTCCAGGACCTGGCCTTCGACTTCAACGACGCGCCCGCCGCCACCATCGCCAAGTCGACCGACCACGGCCGGACGTGGACGTGGGACAGGACGGGCGCGATGTTCCGCGACGGCCTGTTCACCACCATCATGTTCCTCGACTACGGCAAGGCGTACGCCAACGCGCCCGACGACCACGTCTACGCCTACGGGCTCGACCACAACTGGCGCGACTCGTTCAACGACCGGGTGCCCGATCCCGTGGCCGTGTGGCTGGCCCGGGTGCCGAAGGGCGCGGTGCAGGACCGCGACGCCTGGGAGTTCGTCAGCGGCTTCACCGCTTCCGGCACGCCCACCTGGTCGGAAGAGATCGGTGACCGCGTCGCCGTGCTGCACGACGACCGGCACCTGTACCAGGACGTCTACACCGCGGGACGAGCCAGGAACCTCACCGTGATCAGCCAGGGCGGCGTGGTCTACAACAAGCCGCTCGACCGCTACCTGTACACGTCGTGGACGGAGTACACGTTCGAGTTCTACGAGTCGCCCACGCCCTGGGGCCCGTGGCGGCGCTTCACCGGCAAGGACTTCGGCGGCTACCCGTGGACGCGCACCAAGCACGGCGGCTACGCCACGACCATCCCGTCGAAGTACATCAGCGCCGACGGCAGGTCGATGTGGCTGCAGTCGAACGTCTGCCCGTGCGGCGGCGGCTACCCGGAGGGCGAGCACTGGGCGTACACCTTCTCGCTGCGCGGGATGCGCCTCGAACCGCACGTGGAGACCACCCCGGGCAACGCGCCCGACGCCGGCCGCAACCTCGCCAGGGAGCCGGGCACCGCGGGCGTCGAAAGGGTCGCGCACTTCGGCAACACCGCGTACTACAACGACGGCGACAGATCCCGCAGCGAGGACGACTGGAACGACGAGCGCAAGGGCGCCAGCTGGTGGGGATACACCTGGCCGCGCGAGTACACGATGGACAAGGTCGTCTTCACCAGCGGGCAGATGTTCGGCGACGGCGGCTGGTTCGGCGCCGGCCTCAGGGTGCAGGTGCGCAGGGACCACGCCTGGACGGACGTGAGCGGGCTGCGGATCACCCCCGGATATCCGTACGACAGCACGGCGGGGCCCTTCCGCGCGTACGAGCTGGCTTTCGACGCGACCGGCGGTGACGGGGTGCGGATCATCGGCGCCCCTGGCGGCACCCGGACGTTCACCTCGATCGCCGAGCTGGAGGTCTACCACACGGGCGGCACGTGAACGCGGGCGCCGGCTCGGGTCAGGTGAGCGCGTCGAGGGCGCGGTCGACGTCGTCGGCGGTGGTGTAGACGTGGAAGCTGGCGCGTACCTTCCCGGCGCGTACGGCCGCGCGGATGCCGGCCGCCTCCAGCCGCTCGCCCGGGGCGTCCACGGAGACGATGGCCGTGTCGGCGGGCTCCAGGCCCAGCCCGGCTCTGAAGCGGTTGGCGAGCGCCACGTCGTGGTCGTGGACGCGCTGGACGCCGAGCTCGTTCAGCAGCTCGATGGCGGGGGCGGCGCCGACGTACGAGAACCAGGCGGGTGACAGGTCGAACGCGCGGGCGTCGGGGGCCAGGCGCAGCGGAGGGCCGTAGTAGGAGCCGCCCTCGCCGGCGCCGGCGTACCAGCCGGCGGCCAGGGGGCGCATGCGCTCGCGCAGGCGGGGCGACAGGTAGCCGAAGGCGGCGCCGCGCGGCGCCATCAGCCACTTGTACGCGGCGCAGGCCAGCGCGTCGATGCCGGAGACGTCCACCGGGAGCCAGCCGCAGGCCTGCGAGGCGTCGGCGATGACGAGCGCGTCGCAGGCCCTGGCGGCGGCCACGATGTCGGCGAGCGGCGCGACCTGGCCGGTGGCGGACTGGACGAGGCTGAAGGCGACGGCGCTGGTGGAGCCGTCGATCGCGTCGGCCAGCCGGTCGGCGGGGACGGTCTCCACTCGGGCGGCCACCGCCCAGGGGAACAGGTTGCTGGTGAACTCGATCTCGGGCACGACCACGCGCGCGCCCGGCGGCAGCGCCGTGGCGACCGTGGACATGATCTGGGAGACGGTGGAGCTGATCGACACGTCGGCCACGGGGGCGCCGATGAGGCGGGCGAACGCGGCGCGCGAGCGGGCGACGGAGGTGTCCCAGGGCGCCCAGTCGCTGCTGCCGTGCCGCCACTCGGTCAGCACGGCCTGGAGCTCGTCGGCGGCGCGCCGCGGCGGCACGCCGTAGGAGGCGGTGTTCAGCCAGCCCGGATCGGCGTCCCAGAGCTCGCCTGCCGTGGTGATGAGATCAGCGTCCATGGGGGCAGCGTAGACCGCCCGATCTGCCCAGAGTCGACCGCCTCACTGCGACACAGCCCGATAAGTTATATCAAATCTCCTATTGACATAACTAAACGCTACAACGAGTATTTTGGCATGTCAGAACGTGACCTCCTGCTCCATGTGCAGATCCGCAGGGCGCTGGAGGCGCGTATCCGCAGCGGCCACTGGGGTCCGGGCACCCGGATCCCCACCGAGGTCGAGCTCTGCGAGGAGTTCGAGGTCTCGCGCATCACCGTGCAGCGGGCCCTTCGCGACCTCGCCGACGCCGGGCTCATCGTGCGCTTCCGCAAGCGCGGCAGCTTCGTCGCCCAGGCCGTCGGCCGGCACAACCTGCTCCGCTTCACCGGCCTGCTGATCCAGGGACCGGAGACGCACGGCGACCACAAGGTCGTCTCGGCGCAGGTGATGCCCGCGCAGTCGGCGCGGCTGCGGCTGCCCGGCGTGCCGGACGAGGAGGCGGTCGTCCAGATGGAGCGCCACAAGATGGACACGGCCGGCCAGGTGATCAACAGCGAGCTGCACGTGTTGCCGTTCCGGCTGGCGCCCGACCTGCTCGACCAGCCGCTGGAGCCCCTCACCACGCACGCCTACCTGCGCGACCGCGGGATCGAGCTGGTGCGGGCCAGGATGTACGTGGAGCCGTGCGTCCTCGGCGGCGCCGAGGCGGAGGCGTTCGGCCTGCCCGCGGGCACGCCCGCGTTCCGCTGGACGCGCGAGACCTGGACCAGGCGGGGAGAGATCGCGGAGATCGTGGAAATGATCGTCCCGCCCCGGTCCGAGCGGTTCTACGTGGAGACCGACCTGGGCGGCTCCTCCGACCACAGCTGAATCATCCCCTGACAGGACGGCACGACAGGACCGGCGCGACCCAACCGGCGCCGGGCCGGGTTCTCGCCATGCCGTGAACCCCCCAGAAAACCGTCACACCCCCCGAAACCCCCCGAAGGAGCGGAGCCATGACCTCAGTCGCCGTCGTCGGCACCGGCACCGTCGGCTCGATGGCCCTGTGGCGGCTGGCCGAGCGCGGCATCCACGCCGTCGGCTTCGACACCTACGCCCCCGGCCACGACCGCGGGGCCGCCGGAGGCGAGTCGCGCATCTTCCGTACGGCGTACAAGGAAGGCCCCCGCTACGTGCCGCTGCTGCGCGAGGCCCGCGCCCTGTGGGCCGAACTGGAGCGCGCAGCGGGACGCCGGCTGCTCACCCCGGTCGGCGGCGTCACGGCGGGCCCCCGCGAACACCCCAAGGTGCGCGCGGTGCTGGACGCCGCCCGCGCCCACGACCTGCCCGTCGAGGTCCTGACGGGCGAGGACGCGCGGCGGCGGGTGCCCGAGCACCCCCTGCGCGACGGAGAGGTCATGGTCGTCGACCACGACGCCGGCTACCTGCGTCCCGAACCCGCCGTCGGGGCCGCGGCCGCCGCCGCGGAGCGGGCGGGCGCGCGCGTCGCCCGCTACACGCCCGTACGCGAACTGCGCGAGGACGCCGCCGGCGTCACCGTCCTGGCCGAGGACGGCGAGCACCGCTTCACCCACGCGGTGCTCGCCCCCGGCCCGTGGGCGGCGGCGAGCGGCCTGCTGCCCGAACCGCTCGCCCGCGCCCTGACCGTCAGGGCCATCACCTCTACCTGGTTCCCGCGCCGGGACGAGAGCCTGTTCGACCCCGGCCGGTGCCCGATCGCCATCCGCGTCGGCGAGCCCGCCTACTCGTGTTTCCCCGCGGTGGACGGCGCGGGCGTCAAGATCAACCTGCACGTGCCCTGGCGGGAGATCGCGTCACCCGCCGCGCTGGCCCGCAGCGTGCCCGTCGCCTACGTCAGGCAGGTCGCGCGCGCGGTCGCCGAGACGCTGCCGGGACTGGACCCGGACCCGGTGCGGGTGGCGACGTACTGCGACGCCTTCACCTCCGACGGGCACGGCCTGCTCGGCGGGCACGGCCGCACCGTGCTCGCCGCGGCGTTCAGCGGCCACGGTTTCAAGCTCGCACCCGTCCTCGGAGACATCATCGCCGACCTGGTCGAGACCGGCGCGACCGCGCGCGACATCGGCCACCTAGCCCCGAACCGCACCCTGCGGAGGTCGCCATGACACCCAGATCGCTGACCGCCGGGCTCCTCGCCGGAGCCCTCGCCCTCACCTCCTGCGGCCCGCCCACGCCGTCCGCCGCCCCCGGCACGCTGGTCATCGCCGGATACGGCGGGTCGTACGAGGAGGCGTTCAAGCAGTCGGTCATCCCCGGCTTCGAGAAGGCCTGCTCGTGCAAGGTCACCTACGTCGCCGGCAGCTCCACCGACACCGTCGCCAAGCTCAAGGCGCAGAAGGACGCGCCGCAGATCGACGTCGCGCTCATCGACGACGGCGTGCAGAACCAGGCGGTCGAGGCGGGCCTGCTCGCCAAGCTCGACCCGAAGACCGTCACGAACCTGCCCAAGGTGATCGACATCGCCCGCCTGCCCGGTGACGTCGGCGTCGGCTTCTCCCTGAACGCCACCGGCCTGGCCTACAACACCGACTACTACGCCAAGAACGGCCTGCCCGCTCCCGAACGGCTCGCCGACCTGGCGGACCCCAAGCTCAAGGGCAAGCTCGTCATGCCGTCCATCACCCAGACGTACGGCCTGGGCGCCCTGCTCATGGCGGCCAAGGTCGCCGGCGGCTCCGAGCAGGACATCGCCCCCGGCTTCGCGGGCGTGAAGAAGGTCGCCGCCAACGCCGTCACGTTCGACACCACCGCCGACGTGTCCAACTATTTCCTCCAGGGCCAGGCCGTCGCCACCGTGTGGGGCAACTCACGGGTGCAGACGCTGGCCAAGAAGGGGTTCCCCATCAAGTTCGTCTACCCGGAGGAGGGCGCGCTGCCCCTGATCGCCACCGTCAACGTGGTGAACAAGGCGCCGCACCCCGACCTGGCGCAGAAGTTCGTCAACACGCTGCTCGACCCGTCGGCGCAGCAGGCCATGGCCGCCTCCAACTTCAACGGCCCGGCCGTCGAGGGCGTCACGCTCGACCCCGCGCTCGCCGAGAAGGTCGTCGGCCAGGAACGCGCCGCGGACCTGCGCAAGCTCGACTGGGCCACGATCAACAAGAGCCGCTCCGCGTGGACGGACCGCTGGAACAAGGAGATCGAAACCTCATGACCAGGCTGCTCGCCGCGGCGCTGGCCCTCGTCGGGCTCGCGGCCTGCGCCCCGCCCACCCCCGCCGCCGCGCCCGGCAAGCTCGTCGTGGCCGGGTACGGAGGCTCGTACCAGGAGGTCTTCGAACAGGCCGTGCTGCCCGGCTTCGAGAAGTCCTGCGGCTGCCAGGTCACCTACGTCGCCGGCAGCTCCACCGACACCGTCGCCAAGCTCAAGGCACAGAAGGACGCGCCGCAGATCGACGTGGCCCTCATCGACGACGGACCGCAGGCCCAGGCGGCCGAGGCCGGGCTGCTGGCCAGGCTCGACCCGGCCAAGGTCACCCGCCTGGACAAGGTGGAGAAGGTCGCCAGGCTCGCAGGAGACGTCGGGGTCGGCTTCGCGCTGACCGCGACCGGGCTCGCCTACAACCGCGACTGGTACGCGAAGAACGGCCTGCCCGCGCCCAAGCGCCTGGCCGACCTGGCCGACCCGAGGCTCAAGGGCAAGGTCGTGCTGCCGTCGATCAGCAACACGTACGGCGTGGGCGCGCTGATGCTGGCGGCCCGCGCGGACGGCGGTTCCGAGCGGGACATCGACCCGGGCTTCGCGGGCGTGAAGAAGGTGGCCGCCAACGCGTTCACGTTCGACACCACCGCCGACGTGTCCAACTACTTCCTCCAGGGGCAGGCCGTCGCCTCCGTCTGGGGCGGATCGCGCGTGGAGACGCTGGCGGACAAGGACTTCCCGATCGCGTTCGTCTACCCCGAGGCCGGCGCCATCCCGCTGCTGGCCACCGCGAACGTGGTCGACGGGGCGCCGCACCCCGACCTGGCGCAGCAGTTCGTCAACGCCCTGCTGCAGCCCGGCATCCAGCGCGAGCTGGCCGCCGAGGGCTACGACGGGCCGACGGTCACCGACGCCGGGCTCGACCCGGCGGTGGCCGGGCGGGTGGTCGGCCCGGAGCAGGCGGCCGAGATGAAGCCGCTGGACTGGACCGTCGTCAACGACGCGCGGTCCGCGTGGACGGACCGGTGGACGAAGGAGGTCGAACGGTCGTGAGGACCCGCACCACCCGGCAGGAGGCTGAACGGCCAGTGAGCACGAGCACCACCGAGACGCCCGCGGGCACGGCCGCACGGCGCGGGCGCCTGCGCCTGGACGGCGTGCGCAAGGTGCTGGGCGGCAAGGAGGTCGTCTCCGCGGTGGACCTGGAGACGGAGCCGGGCGAGTTCCTGACCCTGCTCGGGCCCTCGGGCTGCGGCAAGACCACCACGCTCAACATGGTGGCCGGGCATCTCGGCGCCGACGGCGGCGTGATCGAGGTGGACGGCACGGACGTCACCGGCACCCCGCCGCACCGCCGCTCGATGGGCATGGTCTTCCAGTCGTACGCGCTGTTCCCGCACATGACGATCGCCGACAACGTGGCGTTCGGCCTGCGCATGCGGAAGGTGCCGGCGGCCGAGCGCCGGAGCCAGGTCGAGGAGGTGCTGGAGATGGTCGGCCTGGACGGCATGGCCGGCCGGCACCCGCGCCAGCTGTCCGGCGGCCAGCAGCAGCGCGCCGCGCTGGCCAGGGCCCTCGTCATCCAGCCCGACCTGCTGCTGCTCGACGAGCCGTTCTCCAACCTCGACGCGCAGCTGCGGGTTCGGCTGCGCGAGGAGGTCGTCGCGCTGCAGCGGCGCATCGGCACCACCACCATCCTCGTCACCCACGACCAGGAGGAGGCGCTGGCGGTCTCCGACCGGATCGCGGTCATGGCCGACGGCGTCATCCACCAGCTCGACCGGCCGCGGGAGATCTACCTGAGGCCGGCCACGGACTTCGTGGCGCAGTTCATCGGCGAGGTCAACGCCCTCGACGGCACCGCCACGGGCGCCGGCGTCTGCGAGGTCGCGGGCGCGAGGGTCGGCGCCACCCCCGTGGGCGACCCTCCGGCCCAGGGCGCCGGCGTGCGCGTCTACGTACGGCCCGAGGTCGTGCGGATCCGGGCGGACGGCGACGGGCTCAGGGGCACCGTGCGGGAGACCCGGTTCCTCGGCTCGCGCATCCGGTGCGTCGTCGCCACCGGTGCGGGCGAGGTGACGGCGGCGCTGCCGTTCGACGCGGAGGTGCCCGAGGCAGGGGAGGAGGTGACCTGCGCATGGCGGCCGTCGGACGCCTCGATGGCGGCCCGGTGAACGGGCCAGGGAACGGGCCAGGGAACGGGCCAGGGACCGGGCCAGGGAACGGGCCAGGGAACGGGCCGGCGAGCGGGCGGGGGAGCCGTCCCCGCTGGCGTACTGGCCTGCTGCTCGCGCTGCCCGCCGTCGTCATCTTCGCGCTGCTGTTCGTGGCGCCGCTGTTCACGCTGGTGGCCAACAGCTTCAGGACGCAGACCGGCGCGTTCACCTTCGGAAACTACGCACGGTTCCTCGGCGACCCGTTCTACCGGGACGTGTTGTGGAACACCCTCAAGGTCGCCGCCCTGACCACGGCCGGCTGCCTGGTCATCGGCTACCCGTTCGCCCTCTACATGCGCGGCCGCTCCCCGCGGGTGCGCAACTGGCTGGCGTTGCTGCTGCTGTCGCCGCTGCTGATCAGCATGGTCATCCGCGCGTACGGCTGGCTCGTGGTGCTGGGGCCGAACGGCCCCGTCGCGGCCGTGCTGACGTGGCTCGGGCTCACCCCGCCGCAGCTGCTCTACAACGACACGGCCGTGCTCATCGGCATGGTCCACGTGATGCTGGCGTACATGGTGCTGCCGCTGATGGGCAGCCTCGACCGGATCGACCCGACGCTCGTGCCCGCCGCCAAAGGGCTGGGCGCGCCCGGCTGGACCTGCTTCTGGCGGATCACGCTGCCGCTGTCCGCTCCCGGCATGCTGGCCGGAGCCATGATCGTGTTCAGCCTGACCGCGTCCAGCTTCGTCACCCCCGCGATCCTCGGCGGCCCGAAGGTGAAGCTCATGCCGTACTTCGTCTACACGCAGGCCACGACCACGCTCGACTGGCCGTACGCGGCCGCGATCGGGTTCGTCCTGGTCGTCGTGACGACCGGGCTGCTGCTCGGCTACTCCCGGCTGCTGCGCAGGGGCCACGGGGAGGCGGTGTTCGGATGACCCGGCTCACCCGCGTGCTCGGCACCGGCTTCGCCGTCCTCGTCGGGCTGTTCCTGATCGCCCCCGTCGCGGTCACCGTGGCCTCCTCGCTCACGACCACGTCGTACGTGACGTTCCCGCCGCAGGGGATCACGCTGCGCTGGTACGCGGAGGTGTTCGGCAAGCCGGAGTTCCTGTCGTCGTTCGCGCTCAGCGCCGGGGTGGCCCTGGCCGCGGCGGCGATCTCCGCGGTGGTGGGTCTGGCCGGCGGGCTGGCCATCCACCGCCACCGCTTCCCCGGGCGCGGCGCGCTGGAGGCGGTGTTGTCCAGCGCGTTCGCGGTGCCCACGATCGTGCTCGGCATCGGCCTGCTGCAGTGGTTCGCGCAGATGGGGCTGGCCTCCAGCCCGTTCACGCTGCTGCTGGCCCACCTGGTGCTGACGGTGCCGTACGCGGTGCGGCTCGTCCTCGCCGGGCTCGCCGGACTGGACCGCTCGGCGGAGAAGGCCGCCGCGGGGCTGGGCGCGCCGCCGTTCCTGGTGTTCTGGCACGTGACGCTGCCCGCCGTGCGCGGCGCGCTCATCGGCGGCGCGTTCTTCGCCTTCATCACCTCCTTCGACGACCTCACCGTGGCGCTGTTCGTGGTCACCACCGACCTGCAGACGCTGCCCGTACGGATCTTCAACTACATGCAGTACGACTACGACCCGACGGTCACCGCCATCGGCACGCTGATGGTGCTGTTCGCCGTGGTCGCGGTCGTCGTCATCGAACGTTTCGTCGGCGTGGCCAGGCTGTTCGGCGCCGACACCGACCACAAGTGAGAGGAGCCACTGTGCGAGTCGTCGTCATCGGTGCGGGGGTGGTCGGTGCCGCGGTCGCGGCCGGTCTGACCCGGCGCGGGGCGCAGGTCACCGTCCTGGAGGCCCGGACCCCGGGCTCCGGTACGACGTCCACCTCGGTCGCGTGGATCAACGCCAACAACAAGACGCCGAAGGAGTACTTCGACCTCAACCACGCCGCCGTCTGGGCGCACCACCAGCTGCCCGGCGACTGGCACTTCCCCACGGGCAACCTCGAGTGCGCGGCCACCGACGAGCACAAGGGCCTGCTGGAGGAGCGCGTGGCGCGGCTGCTGGCCCTGGGCTACCCGGTCGAGCGGGTGACCGCCCGGCGGGCGCGGGCGCTGGAGCCCGACCTGGTGCCGCCGCCCGGCGGCGCCGAGTACGTGTTCTTCCCCGGCGAGGCGTACGTGCTGCCGCTGCGGCTGCTCGGCCGGCTGCTCGGCGAGGCCCGCGACCGTGGCGCGGTGGTCGAGTGCGGGGCCGAGGTCACGGCCGTCGAGACGGCACCGGCGGGCGCCAAGGTGACGCTGGCCGACGGGCGCACGTTCGCCGGCGACGTGGTGGTCACGTGCGCGGGCCGCTGGACGCAGCGGGTGGCCGCGCTGGCCGGGGCGGACGTCCCCATGCTGGATCCCGCCGTGTCCGGGACGGTCACCAACGGGTTCCTGGTCACCACGTCGCCGGTGCCTGCCCGGCTGTCCCGGGTGCTCACCACCGGCGGGCTCAACCTGCGCCCCGACGGCGGGGGCCGGCTGCTGCTGCAGGCGCTGCAGCTGGACGGGCTGGCCGACCCGGCGCTCCCGGTGCCGGGCGAGGTCGTCGACGAGATGCTCGGCCTGCTGCCGAAGGTGCTGCGCGCGACCGAGGGGGCGACGGCGGAGCGGGCGGTCGTCGGCCAGCGGGCGATGCCGGGTGACGGGCTCACCGTGGCCGGCTTCGCCGACGCCGGCCGGCGCGTCTACACGGTGGCCACGCACAGCGGGGTGACGCTGGCGCCGCTGCTGATGGAGGAGGTGGCGGGCGAGCTGTTCGGGGAGGAGTCCGCGCTGCTGTCGCCGTTCCGCCCCGGCCGCTTCGCCGACGGCGCCGTACGTCCCGCCCCGGTCCCGGCCCGCCGCCCCGGCCAGCAGTGACCGGGACCCCGGCCGGTCCAGGACCTTGGACAGGGCCGGTTCGGGGCCCCGGACAGGCCGGTTCGGGGCGGGACGCGGAGGTCACGTGACCGGGAGCCGGGCCGTCCAGTCCGTCACCCGCCGCAGGAACGTCGTCGCGGTCGGCAGGTGAGCGTCGCCCGGGGACAGCACCACGGCGTGGAACGCGTGCGGCATGCCGTCGTAGACGTCGAGCGCCGTGTCGACGCCGGCGGCGCAGGCGGCCTCGGCGAAGCGCCGGGAGTCGTCGAGGAGCACCTCGTCGCCGCCCGCGACGATGAGGAGGGGCGGCAGGCCGCGCAGATCGCCGTAGAGAGGCGACTGCGGCCCCTGGTCGGGGCGCGCGCCCGCGAGATACTGCTCGCCGATGGGGCCCATGATGTCCGGGTCGATGAGGTCGCGGCCCTTGTTGGCGCGGATGGACGGGCTCGAAACCGTGAAGTCGGTGACGGGGGAGACCGCCACGGCGCCCCCGGGCAGAGGGTCGCCGGCCTCGGCGAGCACCAGGAGCGCCGACAGCAGCAGCGTCCCGCCGGCCGACTCGCCGGCGAGCAGGATCCGCTCGGCGGGCACCTCCTGGGCGAGCAGGCTCCGGTGGACGGCCACCACGTCCTCGACGGCCGCGGGGTAGGGGTGGGCCGGCGCGAGCCGGTAGTCGACCGCCAGGGCGGGGCGGCCCGTCGCCTGGGAGAGACGGTGGGCCATGATCTGCTCCATGGCCGGGTTGCTGTGGGAGAAGCCCCCGCCGTGCACGTAGATCGTGACGCCCGCCTCGAGCTTCGCGCCGGGTGCGGTGACCCACATGCCGGGGACGCCGCCGGTCCGCGGCAGGACGGGGGTCATGTCGGCGTCGGCGTCGAGCGTGGGCGGGTCGGTGAACAACGTGCCGAGGTGGGAGCGTACGGCGGCTTTGGCTTCGGGCGTGATGGAGACGTGTGCGAGCTGCACGAAGGGTTCCTTCGATCAAGGTGTGGACGAGCACGGGTGAGCACGGCGTGGCGGTGGCGTCGGTGCCTCGGGCACGCGGGGATGAGCCGGGGGAGGCTCATGCGGGTCCGTACCAGGGCGCTGGGCGCCGTCATGGGCACGGAGGCGTCACGCGGGGCGCGAGAAGATCAGATGAGGCCCGTGAACATAGAGATCAACCCCCGGGTGTCAGGTGCCGCCCACCCGCCGCCGTCCACCTGGCGGCGTCACACGACACGTCGAGCATTACATCCGTGCCGCCGTGCGGTGTCAAGCACCGCCTGCGTCCTCACACTGGAATATTGGGGCTTGTGGGGTGGAGTGTCCTGTTCTAGGGTGTCGTCTGTCGACAGACGACAGATTGGCAGGTTCGATGTCCCCCCCACGTGACCGCAAGGGATTGCCGGAAGGCTTCGACAGCTCGGTGTTCCAATCTCGCCGGTTCGCCGACGAGGTCGCCACGATCATCCGGCAGCTCATCCTGTCCGGCCAGTTCGAGCCGGGAGAGCGGCTGAACGAGCTCAACCTCGCCGAGACGCTGTCGATCAGCAGATCGCCGATCAGGGAGGCGTTGCAGGCGCTGGCCGCCGAAGGCCTCGTGCGCGCCGTGCCCGGCCGGGGCATGTTCGTCGCGGCTTTCGACGCCGTCGCCATCGACCAGCTGGCAGAAGTGCGCCAGGCGCTGGAATGCAAGGCCGCCAGGCTGGCCGCCGAGCGCGCCGACGACGACCTGCTCGACGCGCTCGGCCGGCTGCTGGCCAGCACCAAGGCGGCCCTGGCCGACCCCGATCACCCGTACCCACGCGATCTGGACTTCCACCAGCAGGTTCTCGACATGAGCGGCAACCTGAAGCTGGTGGAGACGGCCAGGAGCGTGTCGAGGCAGTTCCAGCTCGCCCGGGCCCGATCGGGCGAGTCCCCGCCCCGCGCCAAGGCCGCCTTCGAGGAGCACTACCGCATCTACGAGGCGATACGCGCACGCGATCCGGAGGAGGCCGACGCGGCCATGCACGCCCACCTGGAGGCGTCACGGCAGAACGTCAGGCAGTTGTTCGAGGGGATGGCCGGCGATCTGCGAGACGCCGGCGCCCGCCGGCTGAACCTGGGGCGGCAGGAGGGGGGCCCGCCGTGAAACGCGCCCGTATGATCATCGATGGCCGCGCGGAGGACGGCGCCGACCGCTTCGCGTCGATCAATCCCTACACCGGCCAGGAGTGGGCGACCGTGCCCGCCGCGACCCCCGGCGACGTCGGCCGCGCCGTCGACGCCGCCCGCGGAGCCTTCCACGAGACCTGGCGCACCACGCCGGGCGTGCGGCGCGCCCAGCTCATGACCGCCCTGGCCGACCTGCTGGAGGCGCACGGCGACGCCCTGGCCACGATGGAGAGCAGCGACAACGGCAAGGTCATCCGCGAGACCCGCAACCAGATGACCTTCGCCGCGCGCAACCTGCGCTTCTTCGCCGGCTACGCCGACAAGATCTACGGCAGGACCGTGCCGCTGGACCACCCCGGCATGTTCGACTTCACCCGCCGCCGTCCCTACGGCGTCGCCGGGATCGTCACCGCCTGGAACTCGCCGATCGCCTTGCTGGCCAACAAGCTGCCCGCCGCGCTCGCCACGGGCAACACCGTCGTGGTCAAGCCGTCGGAGCACGCGTCGGTGACGACCTGCGAGCTGGGCCTGCTGGCCGCCGAGGCCGGTTTCCCGCCCGGCGTGGTCAACGTCGTCACGGGTGACGGGGCGGTGGGCGACGCGCTGACCGCCCATCCCGGCATCGACAAGATCAGCTTCACCGGAGGGAGCGCGACGGGCGCGCGCGTGGCCGAGGCCGCGGCCCGCCGCCTGATCCCGCTCACGCTCGAACTCGGCGGCAAGTCACCCAACATCGTCTTCGACGACGCCGACCTCGACCGCGCGATCGTCGGCGCCGTCGCGGGGATCTTCGCCGCGGCCGGGCAGACGTGCATCGCCGGCTCGCGCCTGCTGGTGCACCGCCCCATCTACGAGCAGGTGAGCGAGGCCATCGTCGCGCGCGCCCGCGCGATCCGCCTGGGCGACCCGCTCGACCCGGAGACCGAGATGGGCCCGGTGGCCAACCGCCCCCAGTTCGACCGGATCCTCGCTCTCATCGAGGCCGGCCGCGACGACGGCGCCACCCTGCTCACCGGCGGCCACGCCGCGGAAGGGCCGGGCCGAGGCTTGTTCATCCAGCCGACCGTCTTCGGCGACGTCTCCCCGGACATGCGCGTCGCCGCGGAGGAGATCTTCGGCCCGGTGCTGTCCATCATCCCCTTCGACGACGAGGACGAGGCCGTCCGCATCGCCAACGCCACCGACTACGGTCTCGCCGCCGGCGTCTGGACCCGCGACCTGGACCGAGCGCACCGCGTCGCCGACCGCCTGGAAGCCGGCTCGATCTGGGTCAACACCTACCGTTCCACCGCCGCCCAGGCCCCGTTCGGCGGCGTCAAGCGCAGCGGCTACGGGCGCGAGCGCGGCGAGGAGGCGCTCGCCGAGTACACCTACGTGCAGAACGTGATGATCGACTACTCGGGCTCCGCCAGGGACCCGTTCTCCATCCGCACCTGACCACCTCCTCCCAACGCTGCGACACCCTCCATCACTCCCTCACGGAGGTGACCCATGTCCGGACAGAGCCGGCGCGTCGCGCTGGCGACCCTGGTCGGGACCACAGTCGAGTGGTACGACTTCTTCATTTACGGAACTTCCGCCGCCCTGGTTCTGAACAAGCTGTTCTTCCCCGAGTTCTCGCCCACCGCGGGCACCCTGCTGGCTTTCGCCACGTTCGCCACCGGCTGGCTGGCCCGGCCGATCGGCGGTGTGCTGGCCGGTCACTTCGGCGACAAGCTCAGCAGGAAGACGATGCTCGTCGTCACCGTCGTCGGCATGGGCGTGGCCACGATGCTCATCGGCGTCCTGCCGACGTACGCGAGCATCGGTGTCGCCGCGCCCGCACTGCTGGTGGCGCTCCGCGTGTTCCAGGGGCTGGCCGTCGGCGGAGAGTACGGCGGAGCCGTCGTCATGGCCGTGGAGCACGCCCCAGAAGGGCGCCGCGGTCTTGCGGCGAGCTGGCCGCAGATGGGGGTGACTGCCGGGCTCGTGCTCGGCACGGCCGTCTTCTACGCCTTCCTCACCGCCATGCCGGAGGCGAGCTTCCAGGCCTGGGGCTGGCGCGTGCCGTTCCTGCTCAGCTTCGTGCTCGTCCTGGTCGGACTCGTGATCAGGATGCGGATCGTGGAGAGCCCCGCCTTCGAGAACGCCAAGCAGACGCAGGCCGTCGTGCGCCTGCCGCTGGCCGAGGTCGTCAGGCGCCATCCCGGCAGGGTCGTGCTGCTCATCGCCGCACACATCGCGCCCAACACCTACTTCTACACCTTCGCCACCTTCATCCTCGCCTACGCCACGACCACGCTCGGGTTCTCCAGCAGCACCGTGCTGGTCGCGGTCAGCGTCGCCGCGCTGATCGAGACGTTCACGCTGCCGGCGTTCGCGCACCTCTCCGACCGGGTCGGCAGGCGGCCGGTGTACATCGGCGGCCTGGCCTTCCTCGCGGCGTGCACGTTCCCCTTCTTCTGGCTGGCCGGCCAGGGATCGGGGCCGCTGCTGTTCGCCGGCATCGCCGTCTGCATGGCCGTCGGGCACGCCGCGGTGTACGGCACGCAGGCCAGCTTCTTCTCCGAGCTGTTCCCGACCTCGGTCCGCTACACGGGCCTCTCCCTCGGCTACCAGGTGGCCGGCGCGCTGTTCGGCGGGCCGTTGCCCTTGATCGCGACCGCGCTCGTCGGGGTCGGCGACGGCGGTCCCTGGTACTTCGCCGGGTACATGGCGTTCACCGCCGTGATCAGCGCGGTGGCTGCGTACCTGGCGCCCGAGACCTCGCGCCTGCGCATCGCCGACGCGCGGCCGGCCACGGCGGCCGGCGAGGGCGACTCCGCGTACGCGCCGAGCCGCTGAGACTCACCCCTGACGAAAGGAAGATCCTTGTCCATGACGGAGACCGACGTCGTCGTTGTCGGCGCGGGCAACGCGGGGCTGGTGGCGGCGCTGGCCGCGCACGAGGCCGGCGCCCGCGTGATCGTGCTGGAGGCTGCCGGGGAGGACGAACGCGGCGGCAACAGCCGCTTCTCCGGCGGCATCTTCCGCGCCGCCCACGACGGCCTGGAGTCGATACGCCCGCTGCTGACCGAGTCGGACGAGAAGGTGCTGTCCAAGGTGTCCGTCGCGCCGTACAGCAGGCAGCGCTACGCGGGCGACTGGCTGGCCACCTCCATGGGCCGCCCGCCGCGCGAACTGGTCGACACCGTGGTCGACGGGTCCTTCGAGACGCTCGAATGGATGCGGCGGCAGGGCGTGGAATGGGAACTCACCGCCAACAAGCTCTTCGACCTGGACAACCTGGACGGCGTCTACGCGCTGCCGCCCGGCGGCGCCATCCGCGCCAAGGGCGAGGGGGTCGGCCTGATGGAGCGGCTGTTCGCCGCCGTCGAGCGGGCCGGCATCGAGATCCGGTACGACGCGCCCGCCGCCGGTCTGATCACCAGTGGCGCGACCGTCGACGGCGTGCTCGTGCGCCGGCAGAACGGCTTCGACGAGGTTCGCGGGGCGGTCGTGCTGGCCAGCGGCGGGTTCGAGGCCAACCCCGAAATGCGGCTGCGTTACCTCGGCCCCGGCTGGGACCTGGTGAAGGTACGCGGTACCCGGTTCAACATGGGCACGATGCTCACCCAGGCGCTGCACGCCGGAGCCCAGCCGGCCGGCCACTGGGGCGGCTGCCACGCCAGCCCGCAGGACGCCGCGCACCCGCCCGTGGGCGACCTGCGCATGACCGACAAGCTGAGCCGCTACTCCTACCCGTACGCGCTCCTGGTCAACGGGGAGGGCCGGCGCTTCGTCGACGAGGGCGAGACCGAGGTCTGGCTGACCTACGCCAAGACCGGCAGCGCGATCATGCGGCAGACCGGCGGAGTCGCCTACCAGGTCTTCGACCAGAAGACCGTCCACCTGCTCGAACCCCGCTACCGCACCGGCACGCCCGTCGAGGCCGGTACGCTCGCGGAGCTGGCCGGGCGGCTCGGCGTGCCGGCGAACGCGCTGGCCGAGACGGTCTCGACGTTCAACCGTGCCGTCTCGGCCGACGCCGGGTCCCGGTTCGATCCGATGCGGCTGGACGGTGTCTCGGCCGAGCCGGCCGGGCAGCCGCCCAAGTCGAACTGGGCCCAGACGCTGGACGAACCGCCTTTCGTGGCCTACGCGGTCACCTGCGGCATCACCTTCACCTACGGCGGGCTGAAGATCGACACCCAGGCGCGCGTCGTGGACACGACGGGACGGCCGATGCCCGGCCTGTACGCCACGGGGGAGATCGCCGGCGACTTCTTCTACCACAACTACGCCGCGGGCTCGGGGCTCGTGCGCGGCGCGGTGTTCGGCAGGATCGCCGGGGGGAACGCGGCGGCGCGGGCCGCCGGTGGTACCGGGTGAGCGCCCTTCGCGCGCTGCTCGGCTCAGGACGGCTGCTCGTCGTGCCCGGCGCCGCCAACGCCCTGACCGCGCGGGTGATCGAGGACTGCGGTTTCGAGAGCGTCTACGTCACCGGCGCGGGGCTGGCCAACAGCCATCTGGCGGTCCCCGACATCGGGCTGCTGACCTTCAGCGAACTGCTCGCACACGTGGCGGCGATCCGCGAGGCGGTGAGCGTGCCGCTCATCGTCGACGCCGACACGGGCTTCGGCAACCCGATCAACGTCCGCCGCACCGTCCGCGACCTGGAACGGGCCGGCGCAGGCGCGATCCAGATCGAGGATCAGAGTTTCCCCAAACGGTGCGGCCACTTCGCCGGCAAGAGCGTCGTCCCCACCGGGGAGATGATCGCCAAGATCCGGGCCGCGGTGGACGCCAGGCGCGACGACGGCACCCTGATCGTCGCGCGCACCGACGCGCGCGCCGTGGCCGGGATAGAGGAGGCCTGCGCCAGGGCCAACGCCTACCGCGCGGCGGGCGCCGACGTGGTGTTCGTCGAGGCGCCCCGCTCGGAAGCCGAGGTGGAGCAGGTCGCGGCCAAGGTGCGCGGGCCGCAGGTCATCAACCTGGTGCACGGTGGTGTCACGCCCATGCTGCCCGAGCGGCGGCTGCGCGAGCTGGGGTTCGCGATCGCGCTGCACGCCAACCTGCCGCTGCTGGCCGGGCTGAAGGGCATCCAGGACGCGCTGCACACGCTGCGCGCGGGAACCGCTCCCGGCGAGTCGCAGCTCGCCAGCTGGGCCGAGCGGCAGCGGCTGGTCAGACGGCCGGAGTTCGAGGTGCTCGAGGCCCGCTACGCCACCTCGTCCCCGTCGGAGGAAGGAACGTCATGAGCACCAGACTCGGTTTCGTCGGCCTCGGCGTCATGGGCGGGCCCATGTGCCGTAACCTCGTGCGCCGCGCGGGCGTCCCGGTGACCGCGTTCGATCTTGACGCGAAGGCGCTGGACGCCTCAGGGGCGGACAGGGCGGGCTCGGCCGCGGAGGTGGCCGAGCGCAGCGACCTCGTCTTCCTGTCGCTGCCCGGCGGACCCCAGGTGGAGGCCGTCGTCCTGAACGAGCTGCTGCCGCGCGCGCGGGCGGGACAGACCATCGTGGACCTGAGCACCTCGCCCGTCGAACTGGCGCAGCGCCTCGCGGCGCGGCTGGCCGAGGCGGACGTCGCCTTCCTCGACGCGCCCGTCGCCCGCACCCGGCAGGCGGCCGTCGACGGCACGCTGAGCATCACCGTGGGCGCGCCCGACGCCGCCGCGTTCGCCCGCGTCGAACCGTACCTGCGCCACCTGGCGACCGAGGTGCGGCACTGCGGCCCGCCCGGCGCGGGCGCCCTGGTCAAGCTGGTGAACAACCTGGTCGTCTTCGAGACCGTCGTGGCGCTGGCCGAGGCCGTCACGCTGGCCAGGCGCACGGGGCTGGTGGACGACGCCACGCTCTTCGACGCGCTCGCGGCCGGCTCGGCGGCGAGCTTCGCCCTGGACAACCACGGCCGCAAGGCGCTGCAGCCGGACACCCACCCGCGCGGCGCCTTCCCCGCCGCCTACATGCGCAAGGACATCGGGTACGCCCTCGACCTGGCCGAGCGTGCGGGCCTGCGACTGCCCGCCGGGCGGCTCGCGCACGATCTGCTCGGCACCGCCTGCGCGCGAGGGCATGCCGAGGAGTACCACACCGTCGTCGTCAAAGTGATCGACCAGTGAGGTGAAGACCATGACAGCCCCGGCGCACGAGGTCTACGCGGTCAAGTTCGGCCAGCATCCCGGCGGCAAACGAGCGCAGTACTTCCACGGCTCCGCCGCCGAGCCGCTGGAGAAGCCCACCCAGCTCGACTACTTCGTCTGGCTGATCAGGTCGCCCGGCCAGGACCCGAGCCGCGACATCGTGGTCGACGTGGGGTTCACCGCGGAGACGGCGGCGCGCCGCGGCCGCGAGCACTGGCAGGCCCCGTCGCGGGCGCTGGAAGGGCTCGGCGCCGACTGCTCGGCCGTGCCGTACGTGATCCTTTCCCACTTCCACTACGACCACGTCGGCGACGTGGAAGCGTTCACCGGCGCCAAGTTCGTCGTTCAGGCCAGGGAAATGGCCTTCTGGACCGGCAGGCACGCCGCCCGCCACGAGTTCCGCAGGCTCGTCGAGCGCGCCGACATCGAGCGGCTGGCCGGATACGCGCTCGACGGCCGGGTGTTGTTCGTGGACGGAGAGCACGACGTGGTGCCCGGTGTGCGCGTGCACCACGTCGGCGGGCACACCGCCGGGCTGCAGATCGTCAGCGTGGCCACCGCGCGCGGCACCGTCGTGCTGGCCGCCGACGCCTCGCACCTGTACGCCAACGTCGAGGACGACGCGCCTTTCGGCGTCCTGACCGACCTGCCCGCGATGTACGACACCTTCGACCGCATGCGCGCCCTGGCCGCCGCTCCCGAGCTCATCGTGCCCGGGCACGATCCCGAGGTGCTGGCCAGGTTCGACCCGGTCGACGGCTTCGAGGGCCGGGCCGTCCGCATCGCATGAAACTGGGGAGGAACACCGATGGCTGACAACATGTGGGAGCCCGTGTGCGTCGTGGGGCTGGGCGCGATGGGCGGCGCCGTGGCGGCCCGCCTGGCCGCCGCCGGTCGCGAGGTCGTCGGCTATGACCTGGACGAGGTGGCCGTGCGCCGGGCGGCCGAGGCGGGCGTGACCGCCTCGGCCGGCCCGGCCGAGGCGGTCACGGGCGCGCGCACCGTCATCACCAGCCTGCCCGACGCGGCGGCGGTGCGCGCCGCGTGGTGCGGGCCCGGCGGACTCGTGCGGCATGCGGCGCCCGGTACGTTCGCCGTCGAGCTGAGCACGATCGACCCCGGCACGATGCGCGAGATCGCCGTCCCGGCGCGCGCGGCTGGGCTGCGCGTGGTCGACTGCGCGGTCAGCGGCGGGCCGGAGGAGGCGGCCGCGGGCGCGCTGGCGCTGATCGCCGGGGCCTGGGAGGCGGACCTGCGTGACCTCGAACCGCTGCTGGGCCGGATCGGCACGTCCATCGCGCACACCGGTGACATCGGGACGGGCAAGGTGGTCAAGCTCGTCAACAACCTGATGTCGATGGCCAACGTGCTCGTCGCGGCCGAGGCCTTCCAGATCGGCGTGGCCGCGGGCGTCGAACCGGAGCGGCACTTCGACGTGTTGTCGCGGAGCGGGGGACGCTCGCACCATTTCACCAAGAGGTTCCCGTGGGCCATCGCCGGCGACTTCCGCCCGCGCTTCACCGTCGCGCTCGGCGAAAAGGACCTCGGGCTCGGGCTCGACCTGGCCCGCTCGGTCGGCGTGCCCGCTCCCGCGGCATCCGTCGCGCGCTCGATGTACGCGATGGCCGTCGCTGAGGGGCTGGCCGGCCAGGACATCGTCGCGCTGAACCGGCTGTACCAGCGGTGGGCGGAGCGAGCGCATGAGTGAGCCGATTCCCGCCGTGCTGATGCGCGGCGGCACGAGCAAGGGCCTGTTCCTGCACGCCCGCGACCTGCCGCCGGCGGGCCCCGCCCGCGACGCCCTCATCCTCGACCTCATGGGCAGCCCCGACCCGATGCAGATCGACGGGCTCGGCGGCACGCACTCCAGCACCAGCAAGGTCGTCGTGGTCGAGCCTGGGGGCGACGGCGACGACGTGTGGTACTGGTTCGCCCAGGTCGGGGTGGACCGGCCGATCGTGGACTGGTCGGGCAACTGCGGCAACCTCACCTCGGCCGTCGGGCCGTTCGCCGTGGACGAAGGACTGGTGACGGCCGTCGAACCGGTGACGCGGGTGCGGCTGCGCAACGGCAACACCGGCGTGCGCATCCTGGCCGAGGTGCCGGTGCGCGACGGCAGGGCGCGCGCCGCCGGGACGCACCACATCCCGGGCGTCAGGCGGCCCGGCGCCCCGATCGTCACCCGCTACCTCGGCCTCGGGCCCTGCTATCCCGCGTCGGGGCCCGTGTCGCTGCTGGACGGCGAGGACGGGCCCGTCGAGGTGACCATCCTGGACGTCACCCACCCGTACGTGTTCGCCCGCGCCGAAGACCTGCGAGTGGACCTCGGCGCCGCGCCGCCCGCCGCGCTCGGCGCGGACGGCGCCCTGCTGGCCAGGCTGGAACGGCTGCGCGGCGCGGCGGCGGTGGCGCTGGGCCGCGCCGCGCAGCCGGACGAGGCGGCCAGGGACTCGCCGATCGTGCCGCGCATCGCGCTCGTCGGCGAACCCCTGGACGACGGTCACCACGTCGCCGCGCTCGGCGTGTCCATGGGCAGGATCCACCACGCGCTGCCGATGACGGCCGCGCTGTGCCTGGGCGCCGCCGTGCGCCTGCCCGGCACCGTCCCGTCGGGGGTGGCGCGCGGTGTGAGCGACGCAACGGTCCGCGTCAGGCATCCGCGCGGTGTCGTCGAGGTGCTGGCCGACGTCGACCCCGCGGCGTCGCCGCCCGTGCGGTCGGTGGGCGCGGTCAGGACCGCCCGCCGTCTCATGGAGGGGCGGGTGTACCCGGGCGGCGACTGATCGCGGCGACGCGGGTTCCCGTCCGGGCTGAGCGGGTACGCGTACCTCCTCCCGTGAGAAAGGCCTGGGGTACGGCGATGATCGAGAAACTGGCCGAGCTGGGCGAGTTCGGCGCGCAGGCCGCCGTCGCCCTCACCCGCAACGGGTTGCTGCGACCGACCCATCCGGCCGCGCTCGCCCGCGTGGTGGAGGCGTACCGGCATTTCCACGTGACCCCGGCCGCCGGGCTGGCGATGGCGGCGGCGCGCTGGCCGGACCGGCAGGCCGTGGTGGACGAGGACGGCGCGCTCACGTTCGCCGAGCTGGACGGGCGCGCCGCCGCGCTGGCCGCCGGCCTGCACCACCGGCTCGGCGTGGAGCCGGGAACGACGGTGGCGGTCATGTGGCCCAACCACCGCGGGTTCGCGGAGGCGGTCGCGGCCGTGTCCCGGCTGGGCGCGGACCTGCTGCTGCTCAACACAGGGCTGGCCGGGCCGGCCCTGCGCGACGTGCTGCGCCGCGAACAGGCCGACGTGCTCGTCGCCGCGCCCGGCCTGCCGCCGGTGGACTTCGCCGGGCGGCGGGCCGGCGACCTGGACGAGCTCATGCGCTCCGCCGCCCCGCCCCCTCCGGTGCCGCGGCGGCCGGGACGGCTGGTGCTGCTCACCTCGGGCACGACCGGCCTGCCCAAGGGCGCGCCCCGGCGGCTGTCGGTGGCGGGGCTGGCCGAGCCGTTCGTCGCGATGCTGGCCACCGTGCCGGTGCGCGGCGGCGAGCCGATGCTCATCGCGCCGCCGCTGTTCCACGGGCTCGGCATCCTCTGGTACGCGGTCGCGCTCGTGCTCGGATGCCCCGTCGTCCTGATGCGCCGCTTCGACCCCGACGCCGTGCTCGACGCCCTGGAGCGGCACCGGGCCGGCGCGCTGGTGGCCGTGCCGGCCATGCTGTCGCGGCTGCTGGCCCGCGAGCCCCGTGACCTGCCCGGCCTGCGGGTGGTGGTCTCCGGCGGTGCCGCGCTCCGGCCCGACCTGGCCACCGCGTTCATGGACGCCTACGGCGACGTGCTCTACAACCTGTACGGCTCCACCGAGGCCGGCTGGGCCGCCCTCGCCACGCCCGAGGACTTGCGGGAGGCCCCTGACACGATCGGCCGCCCGCCGCGCGGCGCCACCGTGCGGATCGCGGGACCGGACGGGGAGGAGCTGCCGGCGGGCGAGACGGGGCGGGTTCTGGTCGGCGGCGGGCTGGCGTTCGGCGCGCGGGCGGGCGAGCTGATGGGCACCGGCGACCTGGGCCACCGGGACGGGGGAGGGCTGCTGTTCATCGACGGCCGCGACGACGACATGATCGTCTCCGGCGGTGAGAATGTCTTCCCGCAGGAGGTGGAGAACCTCCTGGCCCGCCTGCCGGGCGTCGCCGACGTGGCCGTGCTGGGCGTGCCCGACGAGGAGTACGGCCGGCGCCTGGCGGCATATGTGGTCGCCGAGGAGGGCGTCACGCTGTCGGCCGACGAGCTCAAGAGCGCGGTGAAGGCGGAACTGGCGGGTTTCAAGGTGCCCCGCGACGTCGTGTTCGTGCCGTCGGTCCCGCGCAACCCGACCGGCAAGGTCGACCGCTCCCGGCTCACCGGCCGCTGAGCCCGCCGCAGGGCTCACCGGCCGCTGGGCGGGCAGTGGGGCTCACCGGCCGCGGGACCCGGAGGCCCGGGGGCCCGCCGGGGCCCGCCGGGCGCCCGGGCCCGCGCGTGCCTGCGCGACCGGCGGGTCAGGCGCTCTCGGGGAACGAGGCCGTCCCGTGAGGGTTGTCGATGACGTAGCGCCACTGGCCGTCGGGGTCGCGCCGGACGACGTCGGTGGCGGTGCCGGACATGTCGATCCGGCTGCCGTCCCCGGCGGTGCCCCGCATCGACCAGTCAACGATGAGCAGGGCGATGTCGCCGGCGACGTACACGTGCCGGGGGCGCGCCTCGATCGGCAGGCCGAAGCTTCGCAGGTGCTGGTTGGCGGCCAGGCGGCCGGCACCGGTGACGGGATGGCCGGGGACCGGCACGAGGACGGCGTCGTCTTCGTAGACGTGGTCGAGGGCCTGAGCGTCACGGGCGTTCATGGCCGCCACGAAGCGGGCGGCGGCGCTGCCGGGGTCGCCTGCGAGCATCACGCGAGGCCGGGAAGTGTCATGAGCGTTCATGACAAAATGATCATATCACGGATGGGGGTCGCCGGCGTCGGCGAGGGCGAGGGCGAGGTCGAGCGTGGCCAGCGCGCCGCCTTCCGGCGGGTTGGCGAAGGTGAGGCGGGCGCCCAGCACGCCGGCCTGGCCGGCGGCGATGGTCAGGCCCAGGCCGTGACCAGCGGTCGTCCGGTCGCCGCCCTTGCGGAAACGCGCCGGCCCGTCGCGCAGCAGATGGCCGGGGAATCCGGGGCCGCGGTCGTGGACGGTGACGCGGGCTCCGTCGACCACCACGGTGATCGGCGGCCGGCCGTGGAGGGCGGCGTTGGTGAGCAGGTTGGCCAGGATGCGCTCCAGGCGGCGCGGGTCGGTGGCCACGACGGCGGCGGCGCGGACCACGACCCGCGCGTCCGGGGCGAGCGCCGCCGCGCGGTGCGTGGTGAACTCCCCGAGGGCGACGTCGGACAGGGCGGGGCGTTCCGTGGCGGTGTCCAGGCGGGCCACCTCCAGCACGTCCTCGACGAGGGCGCGCAGGGCCTGGGTGCGCTCCCGCACGATGTCGGTCATCCTGCCGGGCGGCAGGAGCTCGGCGGCGGTGGTGAGGCCGGTGAGCGGGGTGCGCAGCTCGTGGGCGATGTCGGCGGTGACCCGGCGTTCGGCTTCGAGGCGGGCCCGCAGGGCGCCGGCCATCGCGTCGACGGCGTGGGCGAGCTCGGTGGCCTCGTCGTGGGAGCGGCCGCCGATCGCCGCGCCCACCCGGACGGTGGGGTCGCCGGCGCTGACGTGGCGGGCGGCGGTCGCCGCCCGGCGCAGCCGGTCCGACAGGCGCGCGCCGATGGCGATCCCGGCCAGGGTGCCGCCGGCGACGACCGCGGCCGAGCCCAGCAGCAGGACCCGGTCGAGCGCGGCCAGGTCATCGAGGCTGTGCCGGTAGTCGGAGCGCAACGACAGCACGTGGTCGCCGGTGCCGGCCGCCGCCCAGACGAAGGTGCCCTCGGAGGTCTGGCGCAGCGCGGTGGCGACCTGCCCGTCCCGTACCGCCGCGCGCAGATCAGCCGGCACGGCCGGGTCGTCCAGCCGGCTGCCGAAGGCCGGCTGGCTGCCGCGGTGATATTCGCGCAGCAGCAGCTGGATGCGTTCGGCCTGCAGGCGGTGGGCGTCGTCGGCCTGCTTGCGGGCGTAGGCGAGATGGACGATGAGGCTCAGCGCCACCGCCACGACGACGCTGACCGCGGCGACCGTGGCACTGATCTTCCAGCGTAGGCTCATCCGCCGTGCCCCCGTGGCCCGCCGCAGCCTCACTCGCCCTCCGCGCGCAGCTTGTAGCCGAAGCCGCGCACCGTCTCGATGCGTTCGCCGCCGATCTTGTTGCGCAGCCGCTGCACGTGGATGTCGGCCAGCCGGGAGTCGCCGCCGTAGGCGTAGTCCCAGACGCTTGCCAGCAGCACGTCCCTGCTGAGCACCGTGCCGGGCGACTCGGCGAAGCGCAGCAGCAGCCGCATCTCGGTCGGGGTGAGCGCCACCGGCCTGCCGCCGCGCAGCACCCGCATGCCGTCGACGTCGATCTCCACGTCGCCGAAGCGCAGCGGGCGGGCGCGCCGCCCGGCCGGAGCGCCGCCCTGAGCGGTGCGAGCGCTGCGGCGCAGCACCGCGCGGATGCGGGCCAGCAGCACCGAGCCGTCGAAGGGCTTGGTCACGTAGTCGTCGGCGCCCGCCTCCAGCCCGACCACCACGTCGACGGCGTCGTCCCGGGCCGACAGCATGATCACCGGGACGAGGCTCTCCTCGCGGATGCGCCGGCACAGGCTCACTCCGTTCATGCCCGGCAGCATCACGTCCAGCAGCACCACGTCGGGGGTGCGGGCGCGGAAGGACTCCAGGCCGGCCATCCCGTCGGCGGCGGTCGTGACCGTCAGGCCGTCGCGTTCGAGGGTCAGCTGGGTCACTTCCCTGATCACCTCGTCGTCCTCGACGAACAACACGTGCGGGGTCTCGGTGGCGTCCATCAGAGTCTCCCGAGGGGACCGTCGCCTTGAGGAGACGGGTGAATCGGGAGCGGGAGGGCCGTCAAGGCCCGAGCGTGCCCTGACCTGTCACATCTGCGCATCGCGGATGTCCTTTCTGGTTTTGTCGGCGCCAGCCGATATCGTGGCGTTGTCGTTACCGAACGTGACGGGAGGTGGGGTGTGCGCAGGTCGTTCCGGTTCCTGTTGCGCCCCACTGCCCGGCAGGCGGCGGCGCTGGCGGCGTGTCTGGAGGATCACAGGCAGCTCTACAACGCTGCCTTGGAGCACCGGCGCACCGCCTACGCCAGGGCGGGCGTGAGTGTCCGGTACGGCGATCAGTCGGCCGAGCTGAAACACATCCGTGCCGACGACTCGGGCGGGCAGGGGCGTTGGTCGTTCTCGTCCCAGCAGGCCACCCTGCGACGGCTCGACAAGGCGTTTCGCGCGTTCTTCGACCGCGTCAGGGCCGGACGCGCGCCGGGGTTCCCGCGGTTCAAGGGGCGTGGCCGGTTCGACACGGTTGAGTGGCCGAAGGACGGCGACGGCTGCCGGTGGGACTCCCAGCCCGAGCACCCGACCGTCGCCTACGTGCGCCTTCAGGGGGTCGGGCATGTCCGCGTTCACCGGCACCGGCCCGTGCGCGGCCAGGTGAAGACGATCAGCGTCAAGCGCGAGGGGTCCCGCTGGTTCGTGGTGCTGTCGTGCGACGACGTGCCCGCCGAGCCGCTGCCCGCCACCGGCGCGGTGGCCGGGATCGACATGGGCGTGGCCTCGCTCGTCACCACCTCCGACGGTGGCCGGGCGGCCAACCCCCGCCACCTGGCCGCCACCGCCGGCCGTCTGGCGGACGCCCAGCGAGACCTCGCCCGCAGGAAACGGGGCTCCAAGCGGCGGCGCAAGGCGGTGGCCCGCGTCACCGCGCTGCACGCCAAAGTCCGCCGTCAGCGGCTCGACCACGCCCACAAGGCCGCGCTCGCCCTGGTCCGCATCTATGACGTGATCGTGCACGAGGACCTGCGGATCGCGAACATGACCCGCTCGGCGTCCGGCACGACCGAAGCCCCCGGCCGGAACGTCGCCGCCAAGTCTGGGCTCAACCGGTCGATCCTGGACGCGGGCTGGGGGGTGTTCCTGACGATCCTCGCGCACAAGGCTGAAAGCGCCGGTCGAGAGCTGATCGCGGTGGACCCCGCCGGCACCTCCCGCACCTGTGCCCGCTGCGGGCACTGCGCACGGGAGAATCGCGTCACCCAGGCCGCGTTCGCCTGTACGGCGTGCGGGCATGCCGCGCACGCTGACGTGAATGCGGCGGTCAACATCGTGAGGGCAGGGCTTGCCCTTCGCCAGGCTGCGCAAGCGGCTTAGCGAGAAGCCGCTTCCTTCAGGGAGCGGAGGAGTCACGAAATCTCTGTTCAGCCTTTCGGGTCGTCTCACGCGCCGTCGAGGACGAGCGTGCGGCCGCTCCAGCGCAGTGGCGTCGTCCGCGTCGCGGTCGGGCAGGAGGCGGCGTCGCCCGGCCGGTATTCCGGCCGCACCAGGACCAGGGCCGCGTCGCGGACCTCGACGCGGCTGCCCGCGCCCTCGTGGGCGTAGACCCGCTCACCCGGCTGATCTCCGGCGAGCCGGTAGACATAGGTGCCGCGGGTGCCCTCGTATCCGCAACTCCGGCCCGGGCAGGTGTAGACGGTGACGGCCACCAGGCGGACGTGCCCCCAGTCGCCGGACAGGGAGATCTCCTCGGAGTAGACGGGGAACTTGCCGTGCTCGCACCGCCTGATCGCGGACGTGCTCTTGGTGCCCAGCCGTGGATCCTCCCGCAGCACCTGCAGGCCGTCGAGGTCGGACGGCGTGCCGGCAGCCGTCTGCGCCGGCGCGGGCGAGGCCCGCTCATGACTGGCCCGCCCCTCCACCCGCACCCGCGGATCGATCCCGCAGCCGGCCACGGCGGCCGATCCGGCCAGGGCGAGAGCGCACAGCAAGGCCCCCGCGACGGCGGACGGTTTTCTCAGCGACATGCCGCAGATAATACCTGCCGCGCATTGTTACAAGACCTATGGATTACCGCTGGCATTTCGATGTGAAAGCTGAAAGGAATCGACGGCGTCCGCCTTTACGGTGGTCGGCGTGGAGCTTCGCGTTCCGTCCCGGGCTCTGCGTCAGGGCCGGTGATGCGGCCGGAGACCATGCGGCCGATAACACGCGAGCCCTGTCGAAGAAATTCCGTGTCGCATTCAGAGAAGACATCGAAACGTTCGCCCGGAGAAAGCCGGACCATGTCCCCGCCTTGGAGGCTGACCTGAAATGAACCATCCCGTGGACGTTCCCCATGACGCCCCGCCGGCGAACCGACCCCGGCCCCCGCGGGGGCGGCTGCTGGGGCTGGACGCCGTGCGGGCGCTGGCCATCGTCGGCATGGTCTACATGCACGTCAGCCCGACCGGATGGCTGGCCCCGGCCCCCATGCCGGAGAAACCGGCGGTGCTCGACTGGGTCGAGCACGCCGTCTCCGGCCGGTCGATGAGCCTGTTCGTGCTGATGGCCGGCATCTCGGTGGCGCTGATGACCGGTGGGCCCGCGCCCCTGGACGGCGAGCGGCTGACGACGGCCAGGAGACGGCTCGCGATCCGCGCGGCCATGCTGTTGCTGATCAGCCTGTGCGTGGACCAGCTGTCCGGCATGAACCTGTCGATCCTCGAGTTCTACGCCGTGTGGCTGCTGCTGCTGATACCGCTGGTACGGCTGCGCCCGGGCACGCTCATGGCCGCCGCCGGCGCCCTCGGGGCCGCGCTGCCCGTCTTCTGCTTCGTCGTGCTCAACTACGGCCGCACCTGGGCCATCTCCCCGATGAACGCGGCCGGCGCCGAGCCGGCCTTCGGCCTGACGCTGCTGCTGAGCCCGCAGGACTGGCTGGCCAAACTTCACCAGCTGCTGATGGGCGGCGGTTTCCAGACGCCGTACGCGATCCCGCTGCTGCTGGCCGGACTGGCCATCGGCCGGCTCGATCTGCGCAGCCCGACCGTGCGCGCCAAGATGGCCGGCTGGGGCGCCCTGCTGGTGGCCGTCAGCTGGCTGGTGTCGTGGGTGGCGCTCGTCCCGCTGGGCGCCGAGCGGGCGCTGGCGGCGATGATGGAGTCCGCCGGCGGGCCGATGCTGCAGCCGTGGGCGTCGGTGCTGACCCTGCCGCCGCACCAGCTGTACGCGCTGAGCATCCCGATGGCGCCGATGATGACCGGGGTCGCGCTGCTGCTGCTGGCCGGGCTCCTCACCCTGCTGGAGCGGCCCGGCTGGCAGGTGGCCCTGCGGCCGCTGACCGCCGCCGGGAGCCTGGCGCTGACCTGGTACGCCGCTCACCAGGTCTTCATCGAGCGGGTGGCGGGCGATCCGCCCTACGCCTTCACCCTGTTCGCCGGCATGGCGGTCTTCGCCTTCGCCGTCTCGCCGCTGTGGTTGCGGTGGATGCGGCGCGGGCCGCTGGAATGGCTGGTCCACCGGGTCATCGTCATGGTCGTGCCGGACCGTCCGGTGCCGGACCGCGCGGGGGCCAGGCACAAGGCCGGCTGGTAGGCCGCGCGCGGTCGAGCCGAGGGGGACCCGCGCGAACCCTTCCCGGCTCGGCCGCCCGGCTCACCGGCCCCGGCGCCTGGCCAGCAGCAGGACGCACGCGATGGCGCCGAGCAGCACGGTGGCCAGTCCCGAGGCGCCGAGCGTCGCCTGCGGGCCCAGCGCCGTCGTGACCGGTCCGCCCAGCGCCGTGCCGAGCGGCGATGCGGTGAGCAGCGCCGCGCTGCGGGCGGCGAGCATCGCGGCCAGGTGCTCCGGCGGCGACTTCGCCTGCATGAGCGTCACCGAAAGCGCCACGAACGGCCCGTAGACCGCGCCGCCGACCCCGAAACACGCGACGGTCACGGCCACCGGCACGTCGAAGGCGAACGGCAGCAGCAGGAGCCCCCAGCCGAGCACGATGGCGACCGTCACGGGCCACAGCGGCAGCCGCCGCAGCGTGCCGGCCGCGAGCCCGCCGAGCACCGCGCCGGCGCCGAACACCATCCAGTAGAGGCCGAGCAGCGTGCCGGGCGCGCGCAGGTCGTGGGTCACGTGGAGTGGCAGGGCCACCTCGACCGGGCCGTACAGCAGGTTGAAGAACCAGGTGAGCGTCAGCAGCCCGAGCAGCTCGGGACGGGACCGCAACAACGCGAGCCCGCCGCGGGCGGCCGTCCGGTCGACGGGGGAGACGGGCCCCGACTCCGGCAGCCGCGTGCGCAGGACGATCACGGCGAGGAAGACGTAGGTGAGAGCGTCCAGGCCGAGCACGAGCGCGGAGCCGACGTACGTCACCAGCACACCCGCGAGCGCGGGGCCGGCGATCGTGGCGGCGAAGTTGAGCGAGCTGACGAGGGTGTTGGCGGCGAGCCGCTGCTCGCCCGGCAGCAATTCGGCCAGCAGGGTGTACTTGCCCGCGCTGCCCCACGCGTGCAGCAGGGACGAGCCCGCGAGCAGCACGACGTACAGCGGAAGGCTGAGCAGCCCCGCGAACCAGGCGAGCGGCACGGCGCCGAGGAACACGCCGCGCACCACGTTGTCGGCGAGCAGTATCCGCCTGGCCGGCACCCGGCGCATGCGGCGGCCGAGCACCAGCGCGCCGGCCACGCCCGGCATCGTGTACGCGGCCACCGCGCCGCCGACCCACAACCCGGCGCTCGCCTGCGGCGCGAGCTCGACGGCCAGCCACGCCACCGCGACGAAGCTCATCCCGTCCCCCAGGTACGAGACCGCGAAGCCGAGGATCAGCCGCCGGAACACCCGGTTGGCGAGCACCGGCCGGTAGGCGGTGGGGACGAGACGCCGGAGCACGGTAGGGACCTCGGAACGCGGCATCATGCACGGCGGATCGGTTCGGCGCGGCGGCGGTCGGGGTCCTCGTGCGGGAGGAAGGCCGCGTGAACGGTGATGCTCATGATGGTCACGTTAGGCGCGGGCGGGGAGCGGCGCTTCTCGATTCCTGCTGGGCCGGTCGCGAAAGGAGGCCCACGCGAGCCGCTGGATGAGGGCGACGCGTCCGGGGACGAGGCTTTCAGCGCGCGGCGGAGCGGGCGCGGTCCAGCAGGTTTAGCGTCAGGTCCGGCTCCAGGTCCTCGAGGTTCCACCGGGAGTCCCGGTAGGCGTGGTTGCTGACCCAGAACGCCATCACGCCGTCGTCCAAGGACCTGGCGTACGTCGCCAGCGACCAGGAGTTGCCGCCGTCGTGCCAGGCGATCCGGCCGTCGCCGGTGTCGAGCACGCTCCAGCCGTACGCGTACGACTCCTCCGAATCCGGCATCGGCGCGTACGGGGTGAAGAGCTTCTCCTTGGCGATGTCCGTCAGGACGGCGTCGCCGGTCAGGGCGCGGTGCCAGCGGAACATGTCGCGGGCGGTGGACAGGATGCCGCCGTTGCCGCGCAGGTTCCAGTACGGTCCGTCGGCCGCCCACGGATGGTCGTAGGGCCGGCCCCTGCTGCCGCCCCGGGCGTCGTACTCCACGGCCACCTGGTCGCGGTCCCACCTGGGCAGCGCGTACCCGGTGCTGGTCATGCCGGCGGGGGCGAACAGGTGCTCGGCCAGGAACTCCTCGTAGCCCATGCCGGAGACCTTCTCGATGATCGCGGCGAGCACGCTGTAGCCGAGGTTGGAGTACTGGAACCGCTCGCCCGGGGCCGACAGCGGGTCGGAGGCCAGCGCCCCGGCCAGCATGTCCTCGCGCGACTGTACGTCATAGTCGTCGCCGAGCGCCTCGGGCAGGCCCGCCGTGTGGGTCAGCAGGTGATGCACCGTGATCTGGCGTTTGCCGGGCGGGACCGGGCCGAGATGGGCGCTGACCGGGTCGCTGGTGCGCAGCCTGCCCATCGTCTCGAGCTTCAGGATCGCGGCCGCCGTGAACTGCTTGGTGATCGACATGACGTCGTACACCGTGTCGCAGGTCGCGGGGGTCCCGGCGGCGCGGTCGGCCAGGCCGAAGCCCTGGCAGTGAACGATCCGGTCGCCGCGCGCCGTGACGACCGTGCCGCCGGGTCCTTCGGGCAGCGTGCGGGCCAGGAAGGCGGCCAGGGGTTCGCCGGCGGCGGGGGAGCACGCGGCCATCGCCAGCACGAGCATCAGCAGCACACCGGTGCGCATGTGACCTCCAGGAGTCGGGAGGCACCAGTTGACCTGCGCCGCCGGACCTGCTCAACATGTCCGGGCGTCCGGGTTCGTACGGGACACCGTACGTCCAGGTCAGCGCGCAGGGCACCATCCGGAGATCGACACAGGAGCGAACCATGACCACCACCCCGCCCCCGTCCCCGGCCACCGGCGAGACCGCGTTCATGCACGAGCTCCGGCGTCTCAAGGCCTGGTCGGGCCTCAGCTTCCGGGAGCTGGCGCGCCGCGCGTCCGCCGCCGGTGACGCGCTGCCCTCCTCCACCGCCTCCACGATGCTCGGCAGGAACCGGCTGCCGCGCCACGAGGTCCTCGTGGCGTTCGTCCGGGCCTGCGGCCTCGACGAGGAGCAGGTGCGGGCGTGGGCGGACGCCCGCGCCGGGATCGCCGCCGGCACACCCGAGCCCGCACCGGCCTCCGCGCCTGCGCCGGCACCGGAGGCCGTGCCGGTGCGGCGCACGCGGGCCTGGAGGCGGCGGGTTCTGGCGGGAGCGGCGGCACTGGGCGTGATTCTGGCCGGAGGGGCGGCGCTGACGCTCGGAAGTGACTCGGTCGAGACGTACGAGACGACCGTCGTACGCTGACCCCGGCCGTCAGAAGGCGTTGACGAGGACGACGTACACGGTGGTGCCGAGGCCGACGCTCAGGATCGTGCGGCGGCCGAAGGCGAGGTGGACGCCGGCGGTGACGGCGACGGCGAGCAGCGCGTGGAGCGCCGCCCGTGGTTCGGCGGCGATGGTGCCGTGCAGGGTGGTGACGGCGAGGATCGCGAGGATCCCCACCGGCATCCACACCGACAGCTGCCGCACCGTCGCCGACGTGCGGAGCGCGCGCAGCGCCGCGAAAGGCATGGCGCGCAGGGCGAAGGTGATGCCGAACACGATCGCGAGGACGGCCAGCAGGTAGGGCGTGCTAGGCACCGGCGGCCTCCCCGACGGTCTTCCCGGCGCTCCCTCCAGCGGCCCGGCGGGTGGCGAGCAGGTGGCGGGCCAGCAGCAGGGCGAGGAACACCAGCAGCGCGGTGACCAGGGCGACGCCCGGAGTCAGCACGAGCGCGGCCGCGACGCTCGCCACCGCGAGCAACACGGACGGGATCTCGCGGCGCGAGCGGACCGCGTCCAGGGCGAGCGCCGTGAACAGGGCGACGAGGGCGAACTCCAGGCCCTTGACCGGGCCGGGCAGCGCCGTGCTGAGAGCGACGCCGGCCAGGCCGCCGCCGACCCAGTAGGCCTCGCAGGCGATCTGCATCGCCAGCAGCCGGGGCGCCGAGCGTTCGGCCTCGGGCAGGGCGGCGTTGACCGCGTACGCCTCGTCGATCATCGCGTAGACGGCGTACGCCTTGGCGAGCGGGTGCCTGACCACGTGCAGCGGGAAGGAGAAGGCGTAGAACACGTGACGGAAGTTGACCACCAGGACGGTCAGGGCGATCGCGCCCAGCGGCGTGACCGTCGCCGCCATCCCCACCACCAGCAGCTCCACGGAGCCGGCGAACGCGGACAGCGACAGGGCCGGGGCCAGCCACCAGGGCAGGCCGGCCTGGACGACCAGCAGGCCGAGCGCGATCCCCAGCGGGAGGATCCCCAGCCCGGCGGAGAACGAGTCGCGCACCCCGGCGGCGATCTGCTGCCGCCGGGTGGCTGGGAGTGACGTGGTGACCTGCGAGGGAACGTGTTGTCGCACCTCTCCATGGTCTCGCAGATCGCCCGCCATGTGGTTGCCGATGTTGCCCGCCGAGCCCGCTCTGATGCAATGTTCTCACTGTGGATGCGATAGATCGAGCAATTATCACCGAGCTGGAGCGCGAGGGGCGGCTGACGAACGTCGAGCTGGCCCACCGGGTCGGGCTCACCACGGGGCCGTGCCTGAGACGCGTCCAGCGGCTGGAGGCCGACGGCGTCATCCGCGGCTACCGGGCCGTCATCGACCCCGCCGCCGTGGGGAGGTCCTTCGAGGTGCTGATCGACCTCACCCTCGACTCGCAGGACGCGGGGACCGTCGAGCGCTTCGAGCGCACCCTGGCGCAGGCCGGGGAGGTCGTCGAGCTGCGCCGCCTCTTCGGCACCCCCGACTACTTCATGCGCGTGGCCGTCGCCGACCTGGCCGCCTACGAGACCTTCCTCAGCCAGTACGTCATGACGATCCCCGGCGTGAGGGGTGTCACGTCGAACTTCACGATGAAGAACATCAAGTCGGCCCCGTGACGGCGGCTAGATCCAGCCCTCCTCCCAGGCGCGGTGGGCGGCCGCGTGGCGGGAGGTGACGCCGAGCTTGGCCATGGCTCCCGACAGGTAGTTGCGCACGGTCCCCGGCGCGAGGTGGACCTGGGCGGCGATCTCCTTGACGGAGGCGCCCGAGCGGGAGGCGCGCAGCACCTCCAGCTCGCGGCCGGTGAGCGGGCAGTCGTCCTCGGTCAGCGCGGAGGCGGCGATGTCGGGGTCGACGTAGCGGCGCCCGGCCGCCACATCGCGGATGATCTCGGCCAGCCGGGCCGCCGGCGTCGTCTTGGGCACGAACCCGCTCACCCCCGCCGACAGGGCCCGGCGCAGCACGCCGGGGCGGGCGTGCCTCGTGACCAGGATGATCTTGGTGGGGAGTTCGGCCAGGATCTCCCCGGCCGCGCGCAGCCCGTCGGCCGGGGGCATCTCCAGGTCGAGCACGGCGATGTCGGGCCGGTGCTCGCGCGCGAGGCGCACCGCGTCGGTCGAGGTGGCCGCCTCGGCGGCCACCTCGAGGTCCTCCTCCAGGCTCAGCAGCGCCGCCAGCGCGCCCCTGATGAGGTCCTCGTCGTCGGCGATCACCAGCCGGATCATCACGCCTCCGAGTCTCGCGTACGTGGCGTGCGGCCGTCCACCGGCAGCGTGGCCGTCACGGTGAACCGGTCGCCGGCGTGTTCCCAGGTCAGCTCGCCCCCGGCCGCGGCGAGCCGCTCGGCCAGGGCGGTCAGGCCCGTGCCGGAGCCGGCCGGTCGGCGGGCGCCGTCGTTGGCGACGCGCAGCCGGGCCAGGCCGCCGGCGACCCGGTAGCCGACCTCGGCGTGCCGTGCCCGGCTGTGGCGCAGCACGTTGGTGGTGGCCTCCCGCATCACCAGGCCCAGCAGGTGGCGGGCGGTCTCCGGCAGGCCCGCCGGGCCGGAGGGGTCCGAAGGGTCGGCGGGGTCGACGGGGCCGGCGTGCGTCGTGGCGTCGATCCCGGCTGCGGCGAGCACCCCGGTGGCGTTGGCGATCTCGGCCTCCAGGGTGGTGCGGCGGTAGCCCTGCACGACGGCGCGGGTGTCGCGCAGCGCGTCGGCGGCCAGCCGGCGTACCTCCTGCATCTCCGCGGCGGCCCGGGCCGGGTCCGCCGCCGCCAGCCGCGCGGCCAGCTCGCTCTTGAGCGCGATCACCTGCAGGTGGTGGCCCTGGATGTCGTGCAGGTCGGCGGCGAAGCGCAGCCGCTCGTCCTTGACCGCCAGCTCCGCGGACAGGCGGCGGGCCTGGTTCAGCCGATCGGCGACGTCCCAGGACCACAACATGCCGAGGGTGACCCAGCCGGTCAGGGCGACCAGCCCGGCAGGGAGGGCGGCGGCGAAGAGCGGATCGTCGCCCAGGGCCAGCGCGACGCCGCCGCCCGCGACGCCGGCCGCGCCCGCCGCGGCGGCGACCAGCGCCCAGCGGCGCCCGGCCGGCAGGTACGTCGCGGCGATCGAGACCATCGTCGCCGGCGCGAAGGACCAGGCCCCGTACCCGCGGGCGGCCAGCAGCACCCCGCCGAGCACGGTCGCGCCCGCGCAGCCCGCGGCCAGCCACACCGCGGGCACGCGGCCCGGTGACCCGCCGGGATCGCCGCTCAGGCGGCGGCCGAACAGGACCGCGGCGGCCACGGCGGTGACGGCCAGCCCGCCCGCGGCGGGCGGCCTGGCCGCCGCGGGCACACCCGGATCCAGGATCCACGGCCCGCTGCTGAAGATCAGGAGGGAGCCGGTGAGGAGGATCAGGGTCCACCACGTGAAGCGGCGGAAGCTCCGCAGCCCCGTATCGGCAGGCAGGTCGCGCACGCGGCCATTCTCGCAGCAGTGCGGGTCCCGGCCGCCGCATGACAGATGTCATCAGACCGGGTGACACATCGAGGCCTGCACGTGCGGTTCCGGCCCTGTCGCGGGCGATCCCGCTCGGCCAGGCTGAACGTGGGACGGATACCCCGCCCCCCTATCAGGAAGGAACCGCGTCATGGCGAACTCGCACCTCACGGACGAGACGGCGACACGGAGCGCCGGGCATGAGGAGCCGGACACGGACCGCAGGACTCGCACGCACTGGGCTCGCTTCCTGGCGAACCGCTGGCCCACGGCGCTCGCCCTGGCCATGACCGCCCTGCCGTCGAGTGGCGGGGGTGAGGGCACGGGTGAGGGCGCTGTGGGCGTCTTCGCGCAGGTGCTGCCCCTGCTGCCGCTGCTGTACCTGGTCGTCGCCAAGCTGGGAAGGCGTGCGCTCACGTGGCCGCTGCTCGGCGCGGGGGTCGTCTCCGTCGTCGGGCTGCGGATGCTGGACGTGGTCGCGATCTCCACCGTCTACGTGTCGATCGCCCTGGTCGTGCTGGTGTGGGGCGCGCTCGACGGCCACCTGCGACGGACCGGCGAGTTCCGGCTGCAGGCGCTGGGCTGGGCGGTGTTCACGGCGCTCGCACTGACCGGGCTGGTCGCCGACCCCGACCTGGGCCGCTACGTGATCGCGGCCGGCTGGTTGCTGCACGGCGTGTGGGACTTCGTCCACCTGTGGCGGAACAGGACCGTGGCGCGTTCGTTCGCCGAGTGGTGCGGCGTCGTGGACGTCGTGGTCGCCTTGCAGCTGGTCGTCCTGGTGTGACGGGACCTCAGGCGGGGGCCGGCGCCGCTTCCGCCGGGTATCCACTGCAACTGCGCGCAGGAATGCCCGGCGGCGCTGGAACATCGCGGACTGGTGATCGACGATGGAGGGCCGTAAGCACCCCATCAACGGAAGGCCGATGTCATGCGTTCACGCTTATGGGCCGGGCTCGCCGTCACTGCCATCGCGGTGCTGCTCACGGCGCAGCCCGCGGCGGCCCAGGCGACGGTGGAATTCTCCGCCGACTCCGGCGACCAGTGCCGCTACGGCGTCACCGAGGGCACGCTGGAGTGGGTCGAAGGGCCCGTCATCCGGCCCACGGTCCGGGTCAAGGGCACCGTGTCGGACAGCGCCGGCTCGTCGATCTGCGCCCCCGACGAGATGCACTCCCGCGCCACCTACACCGCCTACAACGGCGCCACCGTCGTCGACTCCGGGGAGGCGAAGGCGGACGACGAGACCGCGGAGGTCTCGATCGGCCTGTCCGACCCGACCGGAGTCACCTCCATCGAGCGCGTGGTCGTGCAGGTGTGCCGCTACAGCAACTCCCCGTTCGGCACCAGCTACTGCGGCAGGGCGGCAGAGTACAAGATGCCCTGAGCCGTGAAAAGGGCGGCATCCCCTGCCGGATGCCGCCCCCGCGCTCTTGCCCAGCGCGTGAGCTTACTTGACGCCGCAGGTGGGAAGGCGGATCGACGGGGAACACGATCGCTTGGGGGGCGTCATGGTCACGTCGCGAGGCGTCTTCAGGCGCAAGCCGGTGGAGCAGATCGCCACCGAGCACGAGGGGGAGCTCGCCAGAACGCTGGGGTTGTGGCAGCTCACGGCCATCGGCGTGGGCGGCATCATCGGCGCGGGCATCTTCGCGCTGGCCGGCGCGGTCGCCAACGAGACCGCGGGACCCGCCGTGCTGGTGTCGTTCCTCATCGCGGGCGTCGCCAGCGCCGCCGCCGCGATGTCGTACGCCGAGTTCGCCGGAATGATCCCGAAGGCCGGGTCCGCCTACACCTACGGGTACGCCGTGCTCGGGGAGATCGTCGGCTGGTTCATCGGCTGGGACCTGCTGCTGGAGTACACCGCGATCGTCGCGGTCGTCGCCATCGGCATCTCCGGCTACTTCGGCTTCCTCGTGCAGCAGCTGGGGTTCGAGCTGCCCCCCTGGATGCTCGGCGCTCCCGGCACCGGCGAGGGGCGGGTCGTGGACCTGTTCGCGGTGCTGCTCTGCCTGTTCATCGCCTTCCTGCTGAACCTCGGCATCCGCAGCGCCGCCCGGTTCGAGACGTTCGTGGTGGGGGTGAAGGTCGCCGTCGTGCTGCTCGTCATCGTGGTCGGCTTCTTCCACATCAACACCGCCAACTACCACCCCTTCTTCCCTTTCGGGATCGGCGGGGCCATCACCGGGGCCGCCACCGTGTTCTTCGCCGTGTTCGGCTACGACGCGATGAGCACCGCGGCCGAGGAGTCACGCGACGCGCGGCGGCACATGCCCAAGGCGATCATCTACTCCCTCATCATCGCCATGGTGCTGTACGTGCTGGCCACGCTCGTGCTGACCGGCATGCAGAACTACCGGGAGATCGACCCCGAGAGCGGCTTCTCCTCGGCGTTCGCCTCGGTCGGCCTCTCCGGGCTGGCGTCCGTGATCGCGGTGGGAGCCATCATCGGCATCCTCACCGTGATGTTCACGTTCATGCTCGGCGTCACCCGCGTGTGGTTCTCGATGAGCCGCGACGGGCTGCTGCCGCAGTGGTTCGCCAAGGTGCACCCGGTACGGCGGGTGCCCTCGCGCGTCACCTGGATCGTGGGCGCCGCCTCCGCGGTGATCGCCGGGTTCCTGCCGATCCGGGAGGCCGCCGAGCTGACGAACATCGGCATCCTGCTGGCGTTCGTGGTCGTGTGCCTGGCCGTGATCGTGCTCCGCTACCGGCAGCCCGGGCTGCACCGCGAGTTCCGCACCCCCGGGATGCCGGTCGTGCCCGCCGTCGGGGTGGTCTTCTCGATCTGGCTGATCACGTTCCTGGACCCGGTGACGTGGCTGCGCTTCGCCGTCTGGTTCCTGATCGGGCTGGTCATCTACTTCGCCTACAGCCGCCGGCACTCCGCCCTGGAACGGTCGCCGGCCGGGACGGGCGAGCGCTGACGCGCCGTCGAGCCGTCCGGCTGGTGTCCTGCTGTGTCGGCGATCACACCGTGAAGGCGTCACGAAGCGAAGGTCGCAGGCGTCAAGAGAGGGACATGACCCTCACAGGCAAGGAACGACCATGCCGAAGACCCGCACCGCTCTCCTGCGCGACCTGCACAAGCCCGGGGACCCGCTGATCCTGCCCAACGTGTGGGACGCGGGCAGCGCCACCGTCGTGGCCGAGGCCGGCTATCCCGCCCTGGCGACCGCCAGCGCGTCCATCGCCGCCCTGCTGGGACGCGACGACCACGAGGGCGCACCCGTCGGCGAGATGTTCGACATCGCCGCCAGGATCATCAGGGCCGTGGACGTGCCGGTGAGCGTCGACGCGGAAGCCGGCTACGGCCTGCCGCCCGGCGAGCTCGTCGAGCGGCTGACCGCCATCGGCGCGGCCGGATTCAACATCGAGGACACCGACCACCGGGCCGGGGGACTGGTCGACGCCGACGCGCAGGCCGCGCGCATCGCCGCCCTCCGCGAGGCGGGCCCCGACCTGGTGATCAACGCGCGGGTCGACGTGTTCCTGACCGGCTCCACCTCGACCGAGGAGGTCGCCGAGCGCGGGCGTCGCTACCTTGAGGCCGGCGCCGACTGCGTCTACCCCATGATGGCCCCGTCGGAAGAGGTGGTCGGCGACCTCGTCAAGGCCGTCCCCGGGCCGGTCAACGTCGCCTGCATGCCCGGCATGGACCTGGGCAGGCTGGCCTCCCTCGGCGTCGCCCGCGTGTCCTTCGGCCCGCTGACGTACCTGACCGCGCTGGAGGCGCTCAAGACGATGGTGGGTCGCATCCGCGCGGGTCAGGACCCGTACGGGTCCTGACCCGCGGCGGGCGGGCGGGATCCTCCGCGGAGGTTCCCGCCCGCCCGAACCCGGTCAGGCGGACGTGCGGCCCAGGGCGCGCAGCTCGTCGGGGGAGAGCGCCGAGACGTTCTGGTCGATGGGGGAGTCGGAGTACTGGTGGATGGTCCAGGTCTTCCAGTCGGCGGGCGGCGTCACCGTGCCCTTCGGCTTGCTGTAGTGGGCCACCCACAGCGGGTACTCGGCCAGGCCCTTGCCGTAGGTGTCGGCGAAGTTCCAGCCGCTGTAGAACATCGGGGTGACCCCGGTCTCGGCCTTCACGTGCGACAGCCACGCCTTGGCCCAGGCGTTGACCTCCTCGACGGACTTGCCGTCGGTGGTCTCCAGGTCCAGCACCAGCAGGTCGCCGGGCTTGGAGGGCTGGGAGTTCACCATGGACAGGAAGTGCTCGGCCTCGGCGATGGGGTCGTTGCCGGGGTGTGCGTAGTGGTACGCCCCGCGCACGATGCCCTTCTTGCCCAGCTCGCTCCAGTGCCTGGCGAAGGCGGCGTCGCGGAAGTCGGTGCCCTCGGTGGCCTTGATGATGCCGAACTGCGCGGGGCTGGCGGCCCAGTCGTGCAGCGGCTGGTGGTTGGACACGTCCTGGCCGTAGGTGAGCGTGCGCTGCTCGGCCGCCTGGGCCGAGCCCGGCTCGACGGGCGACGCGTGCGCGGGCAGGCTCGCGCCCGCGATGGCGGTGGTCCCGGCCAGCAGGGCGCCGGCGGCGGACAGGGTGAGACGTCGCGTGAGTTCGCGCATGGGGGGATCGACTCCTTGCTTCCATGTGCCTACCGGGTTAGCTGACGGGTTCGGGCTTGGAAGTGCCCTACGCGCGCAGCCCTCGGCTGGCGTGCGATTCACCCCGGAAAGGTGGGTCCCCGGCTCCGCGCTGTGCGGATTCGGCCTGTCAACGTCGCGGCAAACGGTTCGGCAAGCGTTCGCCTGTGCCGTATGCCGTAATCCCAAGAAGGTATATAACGCCCCATAAACGCTGCAAGTGGTACAAATCCACAGGCAATGTCGTTTGCCATAGTAAAGCCCTGGATCGCCTCTCTCGCAGGCGTTCCAGGGCTTTGGCAAAGTTTTTCCGGCACCGTACGCGGGTCCCGCCGGAACGGGGCCCGTGATACTCCTGTGACGTGAGCGGGCGGCGTACCGCCTTCCGGCGCCGGGGCTCTCCGCCTACCGTTGCCCGGCGAGCCAGTCGTCGAACGTGGTCGGCGCGATGCGCGCGCCCTCGCCGGGCAGTAGCACGTCGCCCGCCATCGCCGGGCCGAAGATTCCCGACCACGTCGGCACGAGCCGAACCGTACGGCCCCGCGCCTCGTGGGTGCGCCGGGCCATGTCCACCAGGTCCTGCGGCTCGGGGCCCGCGACGTCGGCGTACCGCCCCCGAGGCTCCCCGGTCGCGAGCTCGGCGAGGACGCCGGCCACCTCGGCGGGCGCGATCGGCTGCACGAGCAGCGGCGCGATCGTGGCGACGCCGTCCTGTTCCGTCCAGCCCGCCACCATTTCGGCGAAGTCGTGGAACTGCGTGACCGGCACGATCGTCCACGGCACCGGCCCGGCGGCCACGAGGCGCTCCTGCTCCCGCTTGCCGGCGTAGTGGGCGTTGCCCTCGACGCGATGGATCCCGACGATCGACAGCAGGACGTGGTGGCGCACCCCCGCCCGCTCCTCGGCGGCCAGCAGGTTGCGCGTGGTGGCGCCGAAGAACGCCACCGTCTCCTCCGGGCCGGCCGCCGGCGCGTTGATGGCGTCGACGACCGCCTCCGCACCGGCCAGGGCGTCGTCGAGCCCGTCGCCGGTCGCCAGGTCCACGCCGAGCGAACGGCTGATGCGCACGACCTCGTGGCCGTCGCGTTCAAGGGCCGCGACGGTGAGCGCCCCGATGTTCCCGGTCGCGCCGGCGACAGCGATCCGCATGATGATCCCTTCAATCATGGACTAAACGGATCCATAATAGCTGCGATAGAATCGGGGCGTGAAGCTGCCTGTGAGCACCGAGTGGGTTCTGCACTGCGCGACCACGCTCGCCCAGCTCGAGCCGGGAGCCAGCGCGTCGGCGGCGCAGCTCGCGCTCCACTACGACCTCCCGGCGGCCTACCTCACCAAGCAGCTCAAGGAGCTGGTCAAGGCCGGGCTGCTGGCCGCGTCCACCGGCCCGAGGGGAGGCTTCCGGCTGGCGCGGCCCGCCGCCGAGATCACGCTGCTGCAGATCGTCGAGGCCGTCGACGGCCGGTCCACGCCGTACGAGTGCCGCGAGATCCGTCAGCAGGGACGCGGCGCGCTGCCCCCGGAGGAGTGTGAGCGCATCTGCGTCCTCGCCGAGAAGATGGCCGACGCCCACCGGGCATGGCGGGCCAGCCTCGGCGACGTCACCCTCGCCGACATCCTTGCCGAGCTGCCGGAGTGGGCGCCGGCCCGCACCCGGCAGCGCCTGTCGGGCGCCACGTAGCCGGAGGCCGGATCGCGGGCTCGCCGCGCATCGGGCGGAACAGCCGGCCGTTTCCCGGTATGTCCTGTTACGCGACGGCACCGATCGGGTCCGGCGCGCCGATCAAGCGGCGCGGTCCCAGAATTCGGCGAGCAGGCCGTTCAGCGTCTCCGGCGCGTCCGCCTGGGGGCAGTGGCCGGCGCCGGAGACCGCCGTGTGACGGCCGCCGATGCGTTCCGCGGTGATGCGGGCGCAGGCCATGAGCGGGACGCCCCCGCGCTCTCGGTACAGCTCGGGCTCGCTCTCCCACGTCCCAGAGACCACCAGCTTGGGGAACGCGGCCACCCGCAGCGCGGCGAGCGGGATCCCGGCCTCCCAGCACACCCGTTCGCGCACCGCGTCGGGGCGGCGAGCGGCCCGCGATCATGGCACCCACCCCGCCGTACGAGTGGCCGACGAGGTGTGCGCCGTCGCCGAGCAGCTCGGCGATGTCGTCGGCGTCGGCCAGGTAGTCGCTGGGGAACCTCTCACCGGCATCCGGGCTGCGGCCGTACCCGCGCCGGTCCATGAGCAGCAGGCGGAAGCGGCCGGCCAGCGGCGCCTGGGCGGCGAAGCCGTAGTCGGGATCATCGCCTCAGCTGGTGGAGCCGTGCACGAAGAGCACGGGCGGCGCGCCGTGCGGGCCCAGCTCGGTCACGTGCACGCTGCCCTGCAGTGGCCCGTTCGCACGGAACAACGGCGTGGCGGTGGGAGGGGACATGTCACTCCTATACAGCGTTCAATCTCTTAAACACTGTATAAGAGCGCTGAACGATGAACGTCAACCCGGGGTACGGTGATCCCGTGTCCTCCGCAGACTTCTCCGACGGGTCCGTGTGGCTGCGTCCTCAACGGCCGCCGCGCGACCGCCGGCTCACCCGGGACCAGATCGTTGACGCCGCCGTGACCGTGCTCGACTCCGACGGGCACCGCGGCCTGTCGATGCGCCGGATCGCCGCCGACCTCGGGGTGACCGCCGGGTCGCTCTACTGGTACGTGCGCACCAAGGACGACCTGCTCGAACTGGCGCTGGACCGCGTTCTGGGAGAGGTGTGCGCCGTGCCCGAGGAGCCGGACTGGCGGCGGGCGCTGGCCACCCTGGCCCGCCACAACCGCGACATGCTGCTGCGGCACCAGTGGGCGCTGTCGGAGCTGACCCTCCGGCCGACCCTGGGGCCGAACGCGCTGGCGCTGGCCGAAAGACGGTTGCGCCTGCTGGCCCGTGCCGGGTTCGCCGACGCGGACCTGGACGCGGCGATGGCGACCGTCAACGACCACGTGGTCGGGTCGGCCATCGCCGAGATCGCCTGGCGCGACACCCTGGCGCGCATGAGCGAGGCCGGAACCGGCTGGGACGAGCGGGCCGCGGGATTCGTCCGCGAGATCACCGATCGCCACCCGCTGCTGGCCGGCAGGATGGCCGCCACCAGCGAGATCGACGTGGAGCGCGAGAGCGAGCGGCGGTTCGAGTTCGCCCTGGAGTGCCTGCTCGACGGCCTGGCCGCCCGCCGCGCCGCCGGCAAGGGGACCGCCGGGTAGCGGGACGCGGGCCGCCCAGGTGCTGCTCCGGCACCTGGACCGCCCCTCGGTTCGCCAGGTCGAGGGGGTCGGTCACGCGCCAGGGGCGTGCGGGGTGAAGCGGACGAACGGTATGTGCCGCCCCACCTCCCGGTAATCCGCCACGCTGCCGTCGACCGCGAAGCCCATGATCTTGCAGAGCTGGCGGGCGGCGGCGGGGTGGCGGGGCGCGTACGCGGCCATGATCTCCGCGCCCTGCTCGTCCGGGATCGGCGCGGCGGTGGCCCGCAGGGCGCGTCCCCCCACGTGCAGGGTCACCTCGGGATCGGCCAGGACGTTGCGGTACCAGTCGGCGTGCCGCCCGAACCCGGAGGCCGCCACATAGCCCTGCTCGTCGCGCTGGACAACCTCGATCACGGCCTGGCGAGGCCGGCCGGAGACGCGGCCGGTGTGGGTGAGCAGCATGATCCGCTGCCCCAGCAGCCGGTCCAGGCCGACCCGGTACAACGCGATGGGAAGGCGCCACAACCTGCGGCGCAGCCCGGTCGGCGGCGCGGGCTTCTTGACGATCTCCATGTCCGGTCCTTTCGAGGTCGGGCGTGTGCGGCGGAAAGGGAGCCCTTCGCCGCGCTCACGAGGGGTCAGGCGTCGCCAGCAGGTCCTCCACCGCGGACAGCGCCGCGCCGACGGGAAGGTCGCCGTCGATCATGTAGTGCAACATCAGCCCGTCGATCGCCGCGACGACCAGCGTGGCGACGCCGTCCAGGCGGTTCGTCGTCCAGCCGGGGCGCGCCCCGCGCAGACGGTCGGCGATCAGCGCGCGGGCCTGGCGCAGCTCGTCGCGGAGCACCACGCCGAGCGCGGGATCGCGGGTGGCGCCCGCGATCAGCTCGGCTGCCAGCCGGGTCGTCTGGTCGTCGCCGGTCGCCTGGGGCAGCAGGCGCCGCACGGTCGCCAGGGCCGCGCGCTCGTCCGCGGCCTCCAGCAGCTCGGTGACCAGCGGGCCGAGGATGAGTTCTGTGGCCTGCTGGAAGATCGCCGTGTGGAGCCCGGCCAGCCCGCCGAAGTGATAGTGGATCAGGCCGGGATTGGTGCCGGCCCGCTGGGCCACGGCACGGGTCGTGACGCCCTGCCAGCCGTCGTCCCGCAGCACCGCGATGCCGGCCGCCACGAGTTGCTCGCGGCGGCGATCCCCGCGCGGCGAATTTGGTCGGTCGGCCAAGTTGGTCATACGGCCAAACTAGCAGAAGGGCCCGGGAAACGGAAAGCGCGACCAGCCCCGCCTAGGGTGGAGATCATGATTGCCATTCGGAGCGCCTCGCCCAGGGACGTGGCGGCGATCGCCGAGCTGATGGCCCGCCGCCGGGAAACGTACGAGCAGTACCAGCCGGTCTTCTGGCGGCGCGCGGCCGACGCGCAGGCCCGCCACGCCGCCTTCCTCGCCACGCTGGTGGAAGACTCCAAGGCCATCTGCCGGGTGGCCGAACGAGAAGGCCGCTTCGCCGGATTCGCCATCGGCTCGCTCGTGCCCCCGCCACCGGTGTACGACCCGGGCGGGCCTGCGTGCGCGCTCGACGACTATGCCGTGGCGGACGACGGTGACTGGGCCACGATCGGCACCGACCTGCTGCGCGCGGTCACGGAGGAGGCGAGGCGGCGCGGGGCGGTCCAGGTCGTGGTGGTGGGCGGCCACGCGGATGAGGCGAAGCGCGAGGCGCTCCGCCTGGCCGGGCTGTCCATCGCGGCCGAATGGTGGACCGCCCCGCTGTGACCGCGGCACCCGCGGGACCGCCCGGCCCCGGGTCAGGGTTCGTCAGCGAGGTGCCTGACGATCTCGGTGTGGTCGGCGGCGGGCGGCAGGCGTCCCGCCGCCTCCGACCACGGCTCGGTCGCTGCCCTGCCCAGCAGGAGCGGGACGCCGGTGGCCTCGGCCAGTTCGACCGCGTCTTTCGGCTCAGGCGGGACGGTTCTGCTGTTCGATGTACTGGCGCCTACCTCGACTTCTCCGGCGTGCCCTGAACGACCGGCGTGCTGGAGCCGAAGGTCAAGGAGCTGGTCTTCGACGCCTCCGCCACGCACCTGTACGAGCCCGGGCTGAAGTTGCACGTGCGCAACGCCCTGGGCCACGGCGCCACCGCCGAGGAGATCACGGAGGTGCTCGCCATCGTCAGCGTGGTCGGCATCCACGCCGTCACCGAGGCCGCGGCCATCCTCCAGGAGGAGCTGAGCTGCACGGCCCCATGACCCCGGATGACCGTGGCGCGGCGTCCGGGGTCATGGGGTGCCGCGCCACGGTCAGGGGGTGGCTCAGCCCGCGCTGCAGGAGACGGACGGCCAGGTGTGGTTGCCGTTGTGCTGGATCGTCACGCCCCAGTTGTTGCCGTTGCCGTTGGGTCTGGCGTTCAGCACCTGGGAGCTGGGATAGCTGGCGCTGATGTTCCACGTGGCGATGATCTTCGCCGGAGACGGCACGTTCATCGTCACGGTCCAGTTGCTCGAACCGCTGACCGACACGGAGAGGTTGTACCGGTCGCTCCACTGCTGGCCCGCCGACAGCGTCGCCGTGCAACCGCCCGGGTTGCCGGGGTTGCCGGGGTCGGGGTTGCCGCCGCCGGAGCCGATCGTGATGTTGGAGTTTCCGCTGCTCTGGTAGCCCTCGGTGGCGAGGATCATGTAGTCGTGGCTGCCCATGTTCATGCCGTTACGGGCCCACGCGTCGAAGTGGTTGCCCGAGGTGATGCTGCCGCCGGTCCTCCTCTGCTGCCGGACGCTCCAATACTGGTCGAACGTCCTGGTGCCCTCGATGGAGGGGGCGTTGTAGCGCGTCGTCTTGTAGATGTCGTACGTGCCGCCGTCGCTGGTGACCGTGCCCCGGTATTCGCCCGTGGGCCGGTAGCTGCCCCAGTTGTCGACGACGTAGTACTCCACGAGCGGGTTCCTCGTCCACCCGTAGAGCGTCAGGTAGGCGTTGCCCGACGGGTTGAAGCTGCCCGAATAGCTCACGGTCCTGCGTCCGCCGGTGCTCCAGCCCTTGCCGGCGACGAAGTTCCCGGTGTTCCTCCATGAGGTGCTGTAGTTGCCGCCGGAGCCCAGCTCCATGGAGACCGTTCCGTTGCTGTCGGTCCAGAACGAGTAGAAGTAGCCGTTGTTGGTGCCGGTCTGGTTGGAGGTGATGGCCGCGTTGGCGACGGACGGCAACATCGCGGTGACCACGGCGAGCACCACAGCTCCTGCCCGGGCGGCGAACAACCTGGCGCGGCCGCGTCTGCGGCGGGGGGTGGGGGCGTCGTTCATGTGCGTGCTTCCTCCTCGTGAGGGCTCGCTGGGGGCGGGCAGCGACAGTGTTCGTCCGACCCTGGCGGGCTGTCAACGACGCCCGTTCGAACGTGGGTTTTCGGCCAGTATGCGGTGTCTTTGTCGGGCATCTTGCCTGGTCGCCGGGCATGGCCGGCTAGTCGTGCCGAGCCAGGCTTATGAAACTTTCAATATCCATCCGAAACATTCGGTGCGCACGATGACGGGCCGGCCGGCGCCGGATCGAGCTTTCCCCGGGCTTTCCTGGTTGCCCGAATCCGGCTTGTGTGCACTTCGACGCAGACGCGCGGGCGGGTCCGGCGCAGAGTGGTCCTCGCAAGCCAGGACGTCCGAACGGCGGAACACCGGGCCGGGCGCCGCAGTCTGACAAGCAGGCCCGCCGCCGAACCATGAGCGACAGCACGATCACCTCGACCACCAGCAGGACGATGGCCGTCCTCGGAACGATCGCCGCCCTGGCCGGCGGTGTCCTGACCACCGGCCCCATGACCGGCACGGCCCAGGCCGCGCCGGTCGCGGGGGCCGCGGCGCAGGCGAGCGCTCACCCGTACGACGGGAAGGACCCCTACCGGAGCGGATGCGCCAGGACCAAGGTGAACACCGGGAAGAAGGCCTCGCTGAAGAACGAGGTCGGTGACCGGCTGGGCACGATCCGGCTCTACTACTCCCGTCACTGCGGCACCAACTGGGGAGAGGTCTCGGTCTCCGAAAGCGGCACCGGCACCATCACCGTCTTCGCCAGCTCCAAGAGCAGATCCTTCACCTACCGGGCAGGCAACGGCGGCCACCACTGGGGCAACATGGTCCACGCTCCCAGCGGCGTCTGCGCCAAGGCCACGGGCAGCGTGAAGTTCGGGATCGGCCGCGCCGGCAAGGGCAGCGGCACCACGGGGAGGGCGTGCGGCTGACCCGACGCGTTCCGGATGCGGGCCGGCCGGCCTGGCCCCGGCACCATGGCGATGTGGTGCCGGGGCCATGCCCATTCCCGCGCGCCAAGCCTCGCGATCACCCGTTGCCGCCGCCCGCGACGTCGACGACCCAGACGACGCCGAAGCGGTCCCTGAGCATCCCGTAGAGCGCGGACCACTGCGCGGGCGCCAGCGGCTGCACGATGTCGGCTCCGGCGGAGAGCTTCTCCCAGTACGCGGAGATCTCCTGCGTGGTCTCGCCGCGAAGGGAGAGGAAGAAGGCGTTCTCGCCCTGGTTCCACGGCATGTGCGCGGGCACGTCGTACGCCATCACGTGAAAGCCGTCGCCGGCGAGCAGTTGGCCCCACGTCACCTGGTCCGCGTCGGCGGGATCCCGCACGTTTCCGGCGTCCTTGTACGTGATGACCGCGAGGTCGCCCCCGAACACGGACTGGTAGAACTCGAGCGCCGCGCGGGCCTCGCCCCGGAAGTTCAGGTGGGTCACGGACTTGACGGCCATGTCTCGGCTCCTAGCCTCTTGGATTGTCGTTCTCCGAACGCCGTTGTCCGGCGCGAGAGTCACCGTCGCAGCGGTAGCGGCCAGGGTGTGGCCGCTACTCGGGGCATCATGGAATCATGCCGAAGACCTCAGCCCGGCTGCTGTCGTTGCTCTCGCTGCTCCAGGCGCGCCGGGACTGGCCGGGGGCGCTGCTGGCCGAGCGGCTCGACGTCAGCCCGCGCACCGTGCGCCGCGACGTCGACCGCCTGCGCGAGCTGGGCTATCCCATCGTGGCGTTCAAGGGACCCGACGGCGGTTACCGGCTCGACGCGGGCGCGGAGCTGCCTCCGCTGGTGTTCGACGACGAGCAGGCCGTCGCTCTGGCCATCGCGCTCCAGATGGCGGCCACCACCGGCGCCGGCATCGAGGAAGCCGCGGCACGCGCGCTGAACACGGTCCGGCAGGTCATGCCCGCACGGCTGCGCCGCCGGATCGACACCTTCCAGGTCACGGCCGTCGAGCGGCCCGCGGTCCGGCCCGGCGCGCAGGTCGGCGGCGGCGTGCTCATGGCGCTCAGCGCCGCTGTCCACGGCCGCGAGGTGCTGCGCTTCGACTACGCTCCCGTGGCCTCGCCGGGGGTGGACGGCGAGGGCATGGGCGATCCGCCGCGCCGGGTGCAACCCCATCATCTCGTCACCTGGGGCGGGCGGTGGTACCTGGTCGCGTGGGATCTCGACCGGGACGACTGGCGTACTTTCCGCGCCGACCGGATCACCCCGCGCACCCCTGCGGGGCCCCGCTTCACCCCGCGCGAGCTGCCCGGAGGTGACGTGGCCGCCTTCGTGGCCGGCAGGTTCCTTGGCTCCGGGGGCGCCGGGGGCTGGCCCTGCCGCGGCGAGGTGATCCTCGGGGCGCCCGCCGCCGACGTGTCCCGATACACCCGCGACGGGGTCGTCGAGGAGCTCGGCCCGGACCGTTGCCGGCTGGTCCTGGGCTCGTGGTCATGGACCGGTCTGGCCGCCGCCATCGGCAGGTTCGACACCGCCATCGAGGTCGTCGGCCCCGCCGAGCTCAAGGACGCCTTCGCGCACCTGGCCCGCCGCTACGCCACCGCCGCGACCGCGAGAAGTTGACGAGATCGACCCGGCTGTGACATTCTGAAGGCGGCAGCGAGGTTGACACTAATATTAAGTGTAGACATTCGTTTCTCTTCTGCGTTATGCTGCTTCCCTCGCGCTGCCCTCTGACGGCCCGGCTTCTGCCGGGCGCTTTGCGTGCGCGCAGTTCGATTCCATCCGTGCCTTCCGGAAGGACTTCTGTTGGCAGCCTCGCGCAACGCCTCCGCCATACCCGCCGGTCCCCGTCGCGTGTCATTTTCGCGCATCCAGGAGCCTCTCGAAGTTCCTGACCTTCTCGCTCCGCAGACCGAGTCGTTCGACTGGCTGCTCGGCAACGAGAAGTGGAAGGCCCGGGTGGAGGCGGCCGGCCAGGCCGGGCGCAGGGACGTCCCGACCCAGTCGGGTCTCGAAGAGATCCTTGAGGAGATCAGTCCGATCGAGGACTTCTCGGGGACGATGTCCTTGTCGTTCCGCGACCACCGGTTCGAGCCGCCGAAATACTCGGTGGACGAGTGCAAAGACAAGGACATGACCTTCTCCGCCCCGATGTTCGTGACGGCGGAGTTCATCAACAACACCACCGGTGAGATCAAGAGCCAGACGGTGTTCATGGGCGACTTCCCGCTCATGACGCCGAAGGGCACGTTCATCATCAACGGCACCGAGCGTGTCGTCACCTCGCAGCTGACCCGTTCGCCCGGCGTCTATTTCGAGCGCAACGTCGACAAGACGTCCGACAAGGATCTGTACGGCTGCAAGGTCATCCCGTCCCGGGGTGCCTGGCTGGAGTTCGAGATCGACAAGCGCGACAGCGTCGGTGTGCGCATCGACCGCAAGCGCAAGC
>NZ_JBQQCC010000027.1:0-97500 GCF_052245635.1 Nonomuraea sp. KM88
CGCCTGGCCCGAGCTTGGTCCGCGGGGCCAGGCGGGCGCCGCCACCTCACAGATCCGGATCGTCCCGGCGATCGAGGTGGACGGCTTGCTGACCGCCGTGGCAGAGCTCTCAGGCGGTCGGTCGGTTCGGCACGGCAACCTACGCCCGTTCACCCTGCGCGTCGTCTCGGGCGCGACCTCCGTCCAGGAAGATGGCGATGATCGTCGAGCTGGCGTCTTCCACTCCGATCGGCGGCGAGGGCCCCTACAAGGAGTTCAAGCAGAGCGTGGCCAGGATGATCGAGCGGGCCCACCGGGACGGGGCCCGCGGCGTGCTGAGCGCCCAGGACGTGGCCAAGGTGATCGCCGAAGCGGTCGCCGCACGCCACCCGAAGCCCCGGTACAAGATCGGACCCCAGGCCCGGTTGGCGCCACTGGCCCGGCGCCTCGCGGGCGATCGCGGCTGGGACGCCTTCATGCGCCGGATGGTGCCGTTCTCCGTGGACTGACCCGTTCGAGCTCTGCCCCACCTGGCTGCTCCGTCCCCCGGCCACCTCCTCATACCGGCCCCGATGTCCAGGCGGCGACGGGAGCGCCTGGACGCGGGGAAGAGGGAGGCGGTAGGCGGGGGACGTCAATAGCGGCGCCTCCCACTCGGCCCTCGCGGTGCGCTCGTCGGCTGGGTTTCCGGATGGTGGCGGTCTCAGTCGTCGCCGCGAACGGCGGTGGGAGCGAGGCGGGTGACCAAACCATGCAGGACGCAGTCCAGCCCGGTGTCGAAGTCGTCGTCGCGGATGCCGCCGCCCGGGTTCTGGCGGCGCTGGGCGGCGTAGAGTTCTCGCAGCCGCGGGTATTCCTTGACGGCTTGTTCTGCGGCCGGCCACAGGCGGTCAGCCCACGCCTGCTCGCTTTGACCAGTGCGGGCGAGCGTGCTCAGCCACGCGGCCTCGCTGGTCGAGATCCCGATGACGTAGGCCACAACGGTGTTCAGGGCCTGGTCTGCCGCTTCGAGTGAGAAGCCCGCCTCCTCGAACACCGCGAGCATGGCCTCGGTCAGCCGCAGCATGTTCGGCCCCAGGTAGGCCAGGCCTGCCTCCCCGAGCACGGAGACGATCCAGGAGTGGCGCAGAAGCGTTGAGCGCATGCTGCGGGCGCAACCGGTGATGGCCGCCCGCCAGCCCGCCGCGTCGCCTGTGCTCGGCACCTGGACTTCGCCGTAGACCTCGTCCACGACGAGTTCGATCAGCTCGTTCTTGTTGGTCACATGGGTGTACATCGAGGTGGCCCCGGCGTTCAGGAGGGCACCGAGCTTACGCATGCTCAGGGCGTCGATGCCCTCGGTGTCCAGCAACTGAAGCGCCGCGGACACGATCTGCTCCCGGCTCAGCGCCGGCTGCTCCCGCCGTTGCCGCTGCACACGAGTCCACACCGATGGGAACACCTGCTTGTCGGCTGGCATGCGCTCTCTCCTCGTGTCTCATGACCACCCTCTCCGCACAGTGTACGGCTTTACGACCAGCGTTCGAGCACCGTACAGTGTGCGGTGAGCAGAACGATGTGCGGAAAGAAAGTCTTCGGAGGGACCTCTTCATGTCTTCACCACGATTCGATGGTGACCGTTGGCAGGCCAGGCTCGATGAGCTGCGCGACGCCCACCACGTGCCGGGAGCTTCCCTGGCCGTGCTGACCGGTGGAAACATTCACGAACTGGCCAGCGGCGTGTTGCACCGGGGCACAGGGGTGGAAGTGACGACCGACTCGGTGTTCCTGGCCGGCTCGCTGGCCAAGGCCTACACCGCCACGCTGGTGATGCGGCTGGTCGACTCCGGCGCCCTGGACCTGGACGCGCCGGTCGTCAGCGTGCTGCCGGAGTTCGCCACCCCCGATCCACGGGCCACCAAGACGATCACCATCCGGCAGCTGCTGTCGCACACCGGCGGGGTAACCAACGACTTCAACTACGACAGCGGGCGTGGTGACGACTGCCTGGCCAAGTACGTCCAGGCGGCCAGGCAGGTGGCACTGGACTGCCCGCCAGGAACGGCGATCTCCTACGGCGGCCTCGGCTACGTCGTGCTGGGCCGCGTCATCGAGGTACTGACCGGCAAGACCTGGGATCAGGCGCTCAAAGACCTGCTCTTCACCCCGCTCGGGCTGGAGCACTCGCTAACGCTGCCGGAGGAGGCGCTGCGCTTCCGGGTGGCGATGGGCCACCAGGGCGAACCCGGACAGGACCCCGAGCCGGCACCGCACTGGGACGTGATGCCGCGCTCGGCTGGGCCGTACGGCAGGGTCATCGTCTCGGCCGGCGATGTCGCCCGGTTCGCCAAGATGCACCTGGACGGCGGCCTCGCCGCCGACGGCACCCGTGTCCTGTCCGCCGACACCGTCGCCGCGATGCAGCGCCGCGAGGTTGACAGCCCGGACAAGTGGTCGATGTCGGCCGACGGCTGGGGCCTGGGGTGGACACTGCACGACTGGAACGGCATTCCTGGCTACGGCCACGACGGCAGCGCCGTCACCCAGCACTCCTACCTGCGTGTCATCCCGCACGCGGGCGTGGCCGTCGTCCTGCTGGCCAACGGCGGTGACGTCAGCCGGCTGTACGTCGACCTGGTCGCCGACCTGCTGGACGAGCTGGCGGGGGTGCGCATGCCGCCTCCCTTCGCTCCGGCGGCGACACCGCCCAAGGTGGACATGACGGAGTTGGTGGGCACCTACAGGCGCGAGGGCGTCCTCACCACCATCACCCAAGAAGACGACGGAGCCGCACGCATCCGGTATGAGTTCGTGGACGGCATGAAGGGCTTCTCCACACCTCTGGAGGCGAACCTGACGCCGGTGTCGCAGACGGTGTTCGCCGCCTCCGGCGGGCCTTTCGGCGAAGCCTACATCCCGGTGGTGTTCTCCACCCTGACCAACGGCACTCCCTGCGTGTACGTCAGCATGCGCTGCACGCCCAAGATCGCCTGACGTCGACCGCCCCAGCATCGCCCACACCTACGGGACCTCCAGCGGGGTGGATCCGTCGCCGGTCGACCCCGGCCACTGGGCGAGCACAACATCGCGGTGGGGGTTACTGGCTCGACGCCCACCTGCGCCTGCCCGGCAGCACCGCCGCCGAGGCGCTGGCACACCTGGTGACCCGCCGTACCGTCGGCAAGGTCATCATGCGCCCGTGACAGCCGGGACCCGCTGGTCATCCTGGACAACCCTCGCCTCGGCCGCAGCGCAAGGGGGAGTTGACAGCGCAGCGGCAAGAGCCGGCGGCTCAGGAGCGATGGAGCAGCCGGCGGAGCGCACTGCTCAGCGCCGGCAACTACCTGCGGACCGCCGAGTTCTCCCTCACCTGCGGATGACCATGGTCGTCACGCTCACGGTCCTCACCACGAGATCTGCGGCGCCGGTCGGCCGCTCATGATCGTGACGATGGCGGACGGGTGGGTGAGGTGGGGGTGATGGCCGGCGGTGGGGAGGGTCGTGACGGCGGCCTGGCCCGGATCGCCGATCAGCGGGTCCAGCTGCCCGGCGACGAGGTGGAGCGGGACGGATACCGCGGTGGTTTCCCTGAGGAGGGCTTGGAGCGCGGCGCGTTCGGCGGGTTGGTTCGCGGCCCGAAGCCACGTGGCCGTGCGGCGGGCGACGCGGGGTCTGCGCAGCTGGGCGGCGGCGCTTTGGATCGCGGTGCGAGCCGCGCTGGAGGCGGTATCACTGCCCGAGCCGAGGAGCGAGGACGTGAGTCGCTCGGCGGATGCCTTCTTGAGGAGCGGCGTGGCGAGTAGCGGCGTGCGGAACATCGCTGAAGCCGGCTTCTGGAGGAAGTAGGGAGAGATGAGCAGCAGGCCCGCGACGCGGTCGGGGTGGGCGGCGGCGTATCGGAGCGCCGGTGCCGCGGCCGCCGAATGGGCGACGATGACGGGCCGGGTGCGTACGGGGGCGAGCAGATCGGTGAGCCACTCCAGCGGGGTCGACTCCGTGGGGGCCGAACGGCCCAAGCCAGGCAGGTCGGCGACGAGGGCGGACGCGTCGAGCTCGTTGAGCACGGGCCGCCAGGACTCACCATCGAGGGGAATGCCGTGCAGGAGGACGAAGCCGGGCGAAGTACGGTCACCAGCGACATACGTGCGGGATCCACTGACGTCGTGAAAGCCGCCTGGAAGCACGGCCGCGGCTGACCCGAATTCGTCCGCTACCAGGCGGTCGGCCCAGCGGCGCAGCGCGGTCTGTACGGGAGGCCGGCGGAGTCCTGCGGCTTCGGCGACCTTGTCGGCCGAGGTCGTGTCGTAGCGGTCCTCGGTCAGAAAGGTCAGGGTCTCGGGGTTGGCTCCGGTGAGTGCGGTCGGCAGGCGGCGGATCAGGCTCACGGGTATGAGGGTTCTCGGCGCACGCACGCCGAGGTGGCCGGCGAGTAGCCGGAGCATGGCGGGCAGGTCCGGGGTGTTCTCGTCGAGGACCCAGTGCAGGCCTCCCGGCTCCGGGTCGTGCTCGGGGATCGAGGCCATGAACTTCGCGAAATGGTCCACGGCCACCACGGGCACGAAGGTGCGCGCGGTCCCCGGCACGACGGGCAGCTTGCCCTGCCACAGATCGCGGACCAGCTCGGCCAGACCGATGTACTGATCGGCCTCTCCCGTCAGCGAGTGGCCGATCACGCTGCTCGGATTGACCACGGTCAGCGGGGTCCCCAGCTGCGCGGCAACGACCCGTACTGCCGCGTCTCCCTCGATCTTAGAACCTTCATACGCTCCCTTGTCGCGATAGAGCTCCACCAACTCGGCTTCCGGCAGCGGATAACGCGGCCGCGGATCGAGCCCCACCCGGTAACCCGTCACATGGACGAGCCTGCGCAGGTCGGGCCGGGTGGCGGCCCAGCGCAGCACGTTGACTGCGCCCTCTACGTTGACCGCCCTGGCTTCCTCACGCCGGAGCCCGAACCGGTAGATGGCCGCGGTGTTGAACACATCTCGTACGCCTGAGAGTCGCTCGTCGTCCGTGTGGCTCAGCCCAACGTCCGGCCCGCTTGTGAGGTCACCGCCCAGGACCGTGAGCCGCTCGGTCGACATCCCGTGATCCATGAGCCAGCCAGGCAGCTTGTTCCCGGCGGGGTCGCGGACCACTGCGGCGACCTTGCGGCCCCGCTCGAGCAGATGCAGCACTGTCCATTTGCCGAGGAAGCCGGTCGCACCGAATACCAGGGTGTCCGGTGCTGTAGTCATCTTCTGCATCAAATGTCCTATCTAGACCAATCTACATATTTTATGATCACAGAGCAGCGCTCTGGCTTGCCGAGAAGCTACGCTGGAAAAAATAGACCGATCTACATAATTTGTCCATAGCCCTTGCTGCAATGACAGTCCGGGGGTGCGAGCCATGCCGGCCCTCTGCGGCCACGCGGGCGCCAACCACGGCCTGCGGTCACGGTGCGTCGATCGGGTTCACGCCGAATCGACCGGAGAGCTTCACAGCCCGCTCAAGCTGGGCAAAGGCACCCTGTGGCGATGTCCCCTGCATCCCCCGTCATCGGCGGCTACTGACCGGGTTCAGGGGGCGCGCGTACCGCCGACGTAGGTCACGGGTTGCGAGGAACATCAGCACAGCCCAAACCGTGCAGTACCCGCCGAAAACCGCACCACCCCGATCACCGATCAGAGCGGTGCTCAGCATCCCCACCCCCCAGACGGCCGTCAAGACCGTACATATCCAGTGCAAGGTCAGCACCACCCTGTACGGCCAGCGTCCCTCGAACCGGACCAGCCCGGCCAGCAGAATCGCCACGATCAGCAGCCCAGATCCGGCATTGGCCCACTGAGCCAACGCCACCTCCCCCGGCCCGTAATCCAGATAACTGTCCGGCGAGACACGCGGTCCACCGGTGACGCCGAGTCGCCCGTCGAGGGCGTACCCGATCTTCGACGCCACGTACAAACCCGTCCAGGTCATCGCTGCATACGTGATCCTCATGACACCGAGGGTGCCCGCGATGCCTAGCAGCCTGACTCCCCCAAGGGAGGGGTTCCCGGTCCAGTCCTCCCCCACGAGAGCGAGCCATTCACCTGGCGAACGCCGATCCCGGCCTCGTGAGCCACGGAACGCCGCGTTCCCCGGCCGGCGCCCGTCGAGTAGACCAGCCGGTCTGGCGCTCCGATCGGCAGCATGCCGGCGAACGGCCCTGCCACCACGAGGGGCAGCGCCAGCGTCGAGATCGTGAAGGCCCCGGCAGCGGTCGCGGACGGGAAGACGGTTCGCGGGAGGGGGAAACGCCCGGCGAACTACTCTGCCCTCGTCGCCTTGGGGTCGGAGGGCGGGACGGCCCGGCGGAAGAGGGCAAGAAACCCCACCGCCGCCTCCACGTCGCCGTCGACACGGAGGTCACCACCGACCACCGCTTCTTCGGGAGAACGCACCCCTCTGAGCAGCGAGGCGAACGTGGCCGCGTCGGTATCGAGGGTGATGTCGGGGTGTTCTACCCCGCCACGGGCGATGGCGATCTCGCCGCCGGCGGCTGTGACGCGAAACTCGTCCCCGCCAAGCCGTACCGTTGCTCTGATCTCGACATCGCCGGCCGGCCCGGGATCGAACAACGCTTTCAACGACAGGATGAGCGAGTCGACGCCGATCGGGGCGTCGAGCGGCAGCGAGGAAGAACCTCCTGCCCAACGCCCCAGCCCGGTCACCACCGGCTCGAGCCCCATGCCCCACTCGGTCAGTTCGTAGACGGGAACGCCCGCCGGCGGGGGGAGCCGGCGGTGGCGGACGACACCGCTTTCCTGGAGTTGGCGGAGCCGCTGGGACAGCACATCCGGGCTGGCGCCGGGCAGCCCGGCTCTCAGGTGAGTGAATCGCTTGGGGCCGAGCAGCAACTCGCGCACGATCAGCAGGGCCCAGCGCTCGCCGACCAGGTCGAGCCCGTGCGCAACCGCGCACCCGTCATCGTATTTGCGCCTCCCTACCATGCCGTCGATCCTACCGCGCCGATTCAACAGTCCACGCGATGAGTTGTTTTTTCCAATCATCTAGTTCTATTGTTCAACCACAGACTTCCCGACAGCGGGAGGCACTCAACCGGGAAAGGTGGCCACCGTGCCCCTGATCTTCATCGAAGGCCCACAAGGAATCCGGCCCGACGCCAAGCGCGAGCTGATGCGGCAGGTCACCGAGGCGCTCTCCGACACGTATCACGTTCCTGACGTGCGCATCTTCGTGCGCGAGTACCCTGGCGTGAACGTCGCCCAGGACGGTCTCTCGGAGGCCGAGGACATCCGGCCGGTCTGTTTCCTGGAGGTGCCGGAACTCCGTGATCTCGACGCGAGGAGGGTACTGGTCAAGCGGATCCAGGACTCAGTGGCTGCGGCCTATCAGGGCATCGCCAACACGGACGAGCTCCTCGTCATGATCAACCACTACCCGCTGGAGAACGTGGGATTCCACGGCCGCCTCCAGTCCGACGACCCCCAGATCGTCGGACTGATGGAGCAGTTGAACCGTTGAGAACGGATGGCGGGACCGGTCGACCGGTCCCGCCGTACCGTCCGACGGCGAGCGCTCCTCCATGTACGAGGGCCGGCGGATCCGTCACGTACGCGAGCAGGCGTTCGTGCATGCCACTGCGACCGAGATGGCTCGAAACACCACTTCATCAGGGTGAGGGCGCCGTTGTGCTGGATCAGCCAGCCGCGCATGCGATGGAGCCGCTCGTCACCGCCCGAGGTGAGCGCGGTGGCGTAGGGGGGCGAGCACGATCTTGGATGGGGTCATGGTGTCCATCGCAGCGATCCAGCGGGGCACCTCCGGGGCTCTGCCTTCCTTGCGGCGGGTGGCCCTGCGGATACCGGCGAAGGCCATCAGGAGCAGGAGCACGCCGATGGTCAGGTCGAGCCAGGCGACCCAGGTGGCCTTGGCGTGTCCGGTGACGCCTGCGGCGCCCAGCAGCGTGATGAGAACGACCAGCACCACCCAGCTCATGACCAGCCAGGTGACCTCGAACAGCAGCGCCTTGGCTCGGCCGTTCGCGCTGATCAGCAGAGCGATGACGGCCACGACTGGGAAGGGTGAGACGATCAGGCCCAACGTGTAGGGCAGCATGTCGGCGAACGCCTTACCCATGGTCACTCTCCCGGTGAGCGGCGGCCGCGGCCTCGTTGGAGTCGTAGAAGGTGAGCCCGGTCAGGGCGTAGTGGTCCAGCAGGTGGCGCAGGCCGGTGGTGGCACGGGAGAGGGCGAAGGTTACGCCGCGCTCGCGCAGCAGGTCCGTGGTCTCGCGGAGGGCTTGGGCGCCGGTGGTGTCGATGTCGGTGATGGCCTCGGCGTCCAGGACGATCCACTCGGCGCCCCGGTCGGCCAGGTGGGTGATCTCGCTCTTGAAGGTGTCGGCGTTGGCGAAGAACAGCTGGCTCTCGAACCGGTACACCACGAGCGGGCTGTCGGCCGCGCCTCGGACGTAGCGACCGTGCTCACCTGGTCGCAGGGTGGCCGTGCTGGGCCGGGAGGCGCGCCGGACGACGTCCACGGCTGAGAGCAGGAAGGCGATGATGACGGCGGAGAGCGAGCCGAGCACGGGAACGCCGAGCAGGCAGACCACGGCGATCCAGAACTCCGAGCGGCGCAGCCGCCACAGCTCGGCCAGTTTGCGTGCGTCGATGAGCCGAACGACCGCGACGGCGACGATGCCGGCCAGTGCGGTGTCGGGCAGGTAGGCGAGCAACCCGGAGAAGAACGCGACCAGGACGGCGACCACGATCGCGCAGACGACGCTGGGGATCTGGGAGCGGGAACCGGTGGCGTCCATGGCAGCGGTGCGCGAGGCGCTGGAGCCGATGGTCATCGACTGGGTGAACCCTGCGGCGGCGTTGGCCAGGCCGAAGGCGCGCAGCTCGGTGTTGGCGTCGATCCGGTAGTGGTGCTGTTCGGCGTAGCGGCGGGCGGTGAGCAGCCCGTCGGCCAGGGTGACGGCGCAGATGGCGATGGCGCCCGGGATGAGCGCGGCCCACTGGCCGAGTGTGACCTGCGGCCAGTGCGGGACCGGTAGCCCTGAGGGGACGTGGCCGAGGACCGAGACGCCGCGGGTGTCGAGCCCGGCCCAGGCCACCACCGCGGTGGCGGCCACCAGCGTGATCAGCGGCCCCGGTAGCGCCGGGGCGAGCCTGCGTAGGGCGACGATGGCCAGCATGGTCGCGACGCCGATGACGACGCTCCACACCTGGGCTTGCGGGATCTTGGCGATGATCTCCCACAGCTCGGGGAAGAACCGCTCGGCGGTGGTGTGGATGCCGAGGATCTTCTTGGCCTGGCTGGTGAGGATCTCGACGGCCAGCCCGGCGATGAAGCCGACCAGGACCGGCTCGGACAGGAAGTTCGCCAAAAATCCCAGTTTGAAGGCATAGAACAGCAGGAACACCGCCGCGCAGACGAGCGCCTGGGCGTAGGCCAGCTCGACGTACTGCGGGCTGCCCGGGCGGGCGGCGATCGCGACCAGCAGGGAGGCGATGAGGGCGGCGATGGGCGCGTCCGGGCTGGCCACCAGCTGGCGCGAGGAACACACCAGCGCGAACACCAGCATCGGCACGATGGCGGCGTACAGGCCGACAATCGGCGGCAACCCGGCGATCTGTGCGTAGCCGATGTTGAGCGGGATGGCCAGCGCCGCCAGCGTTACCCCGGCGGTGATCTCCTTCGGCCAGTTCAGCGGGCCGCGGATGCCTATGGCGAACCAGGTCACCGCAGCACCACCAACACCACTCCTCCCGGTTGTGGCTGACGTACCCCCTTTGAGCTGGGATGATGTTTGACGATCTCTCAAGCTTCCCCTGGCTCCGGCTCGGCTACAAACCCAAGGCCGGCCGACGAGGGGAGGCTGCGGGTGAGGTGGTCAGCCGTCCCCGGATGGGCGGAACTGCGCGGCTACCGGTGTACGTGGCTGCGCCCGGACCTGCTCGCGGCGCTGTCGCTGTGGGCGGTGCTGGTACCGCAGGCCTTCGCCTACGCCCAGCTCGCCGGGCTGCCCGCGGCGGCGGGCCTGCACACCGCGCTCGGAGCGATGATCGGGTACGCGGCCTTCGGCGGCACCCGCTTCCTCAACGTCGGCCCCGAATCGTCGGTCGCGATCGTCGTCGCCGGCGCGCTCGCCACCATCCCCGGCCCCGAGCACACCCTCATCGCCGCGCAGCTCGCCCTGCTCATCGCCGTCTTCCTGGTGATCGGGTACGTGGTCCGCGCCGGCGTGCTGATGCGCCTGCTGTCCACCCCCGTGCTCACCGGCTATCTGGCGGGCTCCGGCGTCGTGATCATCGCCAGCCAGCTCGGCAAGGTGACCGGCATCGACGCGAGCGGCACACCATTGGCCAAGGTCGGTGCCGTGCTGCGCGGCCTCGCCGACGTGAACGTGTGGGCGCTCGGGTGCGCGATCCTGACCGCCGCGACCATGCTGCTGATCGGGCACTACGCCGCTCGCCTGCCCGGCCCGCTCATTGCCCTGGTCATGGCGACCGCGGTCGTCGCACTGGCCGGACTCGACGATCAGCTCGACGTCCTCGGCCCGGCCGATGGCGGCCTGCCGGTGCCGAGACTGCCCTGGACCGGCCTGGCCGACCCGCTGGCCGACACGGTGCGCCTGATCGGCCCCGCGCTGAGCATCGCCCTGCTCATATACGCCAGCAGCGTGCTCACCGCGCGCTCCATGGCCGCCAAGGAAGGCAGGGACGCCGATGCTCAGCAGGAGTTCCTCGGCCTGGCCGCGGCCAACGCCGGAGCGGCGCTGCTGGGCGGCTTTCCCGCCAACGGCAGCGATTCGCGCAGCGCGCTGCTGGCTGGTTCGAGCGCGCGCACCCGGCTGGCCGGGCTCGGCGCGGCGGCGGCCGTGGCGCTCACCCTGCTGGCGCTGATGCCGCTGATCCGCGACCTGCCCCAGGCCGCGCTCGGCGCGGTCATCATCATCACCGCCGCCCGGCTGGTGGACCTGCCGGCCTTGCACAGGCTGTGGCGGATCCGCCGCACCGACTTCGTGCTGGCGGCAGTCACCGCGCTGGGCGTGCTGGCCCTCGGCGTGCTCCAGGGCATCGTGGTCGGCGTGGTCGTCTCTCTGCTGGAGGTGCTGCGCCGTGCCGTGATGCCCTACACCGCGGTCCTCGGCCGCACCGGAGAGAACCACGCCTACCGGGACATCGCCCACTACCGCGACGCCGAGACGCTCCCCGGCCTCGTCGTCTACCGCTTCGACGCGCCTCTGTTCTTCGCCAACGCCGACGTGCTCCGTACCGAAGTGCGCCGGCTGATGGCCGGCGCGGACCCTCCGGTGCGCCAGATCGTCCTCGACGCCGAAGCCGTCTACGACATGGACACCACCGGAGCCGAGGTGCTGCACCGCCTCGTTGACGACTGCGAGCGTGCCGGCGTGGGCATGGCGCTCGCCCGCACCCGCACCCCGGTACGGGTCCTCCTCCGCGACACCGGCCTGGACCAGCGCGTCCGGCTCTACCATCGGGTGGCCGACGCGGTCGACGCCTACCGCGCCGCGCACCCCCGCCTGGCGCCGGGGGTACGGCCGACGCGTCCGCACCGCCGAAGCCTCCTCGACCGGCTACGCGCCCTGCTGAGCGGGCCACCATCGGGCGCGTCATGAAGAGGTGCCGGTTCCCGAAGGGGCCTGATGGCCCGCCACATCGACGCGGGTCCTGGCTTTGAACCTCCGTTGGGGGAATGCCGCGTTGCGCTCGAACGGACTGCGGGCATGCGAGCCATCAGGTACCGATGCGGAGGAACACGTGAACCGGACATTCAATGGCGTGATCAATCTCGACGTTCGCGACTCCGTTCCGGACTGGGAGCCCTTCCTGCCTCCGCGGGCACGCGAGGGGTCGCCCAACGTGCTCTACATCGTCTGGGACGACACCGGCATCGCGACCTGGGACACCTTCGGCGGCCTGGTGCAAACGCCGAACATGACCCGGCTGGCGAACTCTGGCCTGCGCTTCACCAACTGGCACACCACCGCGCTCTGCTCGCCGACCCGCTCCAGTCTGTTGACCGGCCGCAACGCCCACAGCAACGGCATGGCCTGCATCGTGGAGGGAGCCAACGGCTTTCCCGGCCTGAGCGCGGTGATCCCGCCGGAGAACGGCACGCTCGCCGAGATCCTGGTCGAGCACGGCTACTCCACCCTGTGCCTCGGCAAGTGGCATCTCACGCCGGAGACCGAGTCGAGCATGGCCAGCTCCCGCAGAACCTGGCCGACCAGCCGCGGCTTCGAGCGGTACTACGGCTTCCTGGGCGGTGAGACCAACCAGTGGTTCCCCGACCTGACCTACGACCAGCACTTCATCGAGCAGCCGTACACCCCGCAGGAGGGCTACCACCTGTCGAAGGATCTGGCCGACCGAGCGATCGAGTTCATCCGTGACGTCCGCCAGGTGGACCCGGACAAGCCGTGGTTGTGCTACTTCGCCCCCGGCGCCAACCACGCCCCGCACCACGCGCCCCAGGAATGGATCGACGCGTACAAGGGCGTGTTCGACATGGGCTACGAGCGCTACCGCGAGATCGTCCTGGACCGGATGAAGGAGCGCGGGCTCGTGCCGGACGGCACGCGGCTCTCGCCGATCAATCCCTGGCCGGCCGACGTCATCAGCCCGGGCGATCAGGTCAAGCCGTGGGACTCGCTCACCGAGGACGAGCGCCGCCTGTTCTGCCGGATGGCCGAGGTGTTCGCCGCGTTCTGCGCCTACACCGACCACCAGATCGGCAGGCTCCTGGACTATCTGCAGGAGTCGGGGCAGCTGGACAACACCATCGTGGTCGTCGTCTCCGACAACGGCGCCAGCGGGGAAGGCTCGCCGGACGGTTCGGTCAACGAGAACAAGTTCTTCAACGGCTGGCCGGAGGATCCCGAGGAGAACATGGCCAAGCTGGACAAGCTCGGCGGGCCGGACACCTACAACCACTACCCGACGGGCTGGGCCTGGGCTTTCAACGCGCCGTACAAGATGTTCAAGCGCTACACCCTGGAAGGCGGCATCGCCGACCCGTTGATCATCAGCTGGCCTGATCGGATGAAGGACGTCGGCGGCCAGGTGCGCGACCAGTACCATCACGCGATCGACATCGTGCCCACCGTGCTCGAACTCGTGGGCGTCGAGCCGCCTAGGCAGATCAAGGGGCACACCCAGTCGCCGATGCACGGCACGTCGATGGCCTACACCTTCAGCGCGCCGCAAGCACCGAGCAGACGCACAACGCAGTATTACGCGATGCTCGGCACCCGCGCCCTCTATCACGACGGGTGGAAGGTCGTGGCCCGCCACGGCGCGCTCAGCGGCAAGGGCAACTTCATGACCGATGCGTGGGAGCTCTACCACGTGGCCGAGGACCGAGCAGAAACCCGCGATCTGTCGGCCGAACATCCCGACAAGGTGCGTCACCTGGTGGGCATCTGGTTCGCCGAGGCCGGAGCCAACGGCGTCTTCCCGCTGGACGACCGAACTTCGCGCGAACAGCTCGCCGTGCAGCGCCCGCTGCCTGCCAAGCCGCGCGAGGTCTACGTCTACTACCCGGGCACCTCCGATGTGCCCGAGGGTGTGGCCGTCAACATCCGCAACCGCTCCTTCTCCATCAAGGCCGAACTGGACGCCGGCTCCCCTGACGGCGTGATCTTCGCGCAGGGGTCCAGATTCGGCGGACACACCTTGTTCGTCAAGGACGGCGCGCTTCGCTACTGCTACAACTTTCTCGGCGCGGATGAGCAGGCCTTCGCCTCCGACCGGCCGCTGCCCGCGGGCTCCCTGTCCGTCGGCGTGGAATTCGCCAAGGAAGACGAGGAACCGGAAGGGGTGGCGCGGGGGAGGCTGCGCCTGTTCGTCGGGGACCAGGTCGTCGCGGAAGGCTCGATGCGTACCCAGCCCGGCAAATTCGCCCTCGCGGGTGAGGGCTTGTGCGTGGGACGCGACTCCGCCGATCCGGTCAGCAGCGACTACAGCGCGCCGTTCCCGTTCACCGGCGGAACCATCAAGAAGGTGACCGTCAACGTCAGCGGCGAGCACTACGTCGACCACGACCTCGAAGGCATGGCGATGCTCGCCCGCGACTAGCCTGCGGAATGCCTTGGCCGGACCGGCTCTCGCAGCTTCGCGACGGAAGTCGTGTCCGCGGATGCGGGATGGGCCCGCCTCGCGGGCAGCAGTCGCTGGCAGCGCCGCCGCACAGCGGTGGCCGTTGGCCAGCGTGGCGTGCTCATGCGTGAGGTGAAGGTCCTGGCCGCGACGAGGACGCTCCGTACTGTGACGGTGTCGATGCGGCCGGCGGATCGGCTGACAGGGGTCCAGGCCACCGCCAGCATGCCGCCGAACAGGCCCAGAATCATGCCGAGCAGGAAGCCGCCCAGGTTGGAGTAGACGAAGGACGCCAGGGACAGCAGCACCGCGATCAGACCGAGGAACACCCGCTGGCCGGGCTGCAGCCAGACGAGCACCCCCGCGATGATCAAGGTGAGGGCGATGAGATAGCCCGCCCCCACCATGCCGAACAGGAGGGCCACAGGCAGCGCGTCGATCGCTAGCGGGATCGACAGCAACTCGACCCCTGCCGCCATGAGGAACAGTCCGCCCCAGAAGGGCCGGGAACGCCGCCACGACTTCATGATCTTCCACCCTTCATCCCACGCCGTGCCGCCATCAGAGAGGCCGGGGCAGGTCCCGGCCTCACCAACACTCGTGCGCACCGCGCGTGATCTTGAGGCCGAGGTCGGGCAGGCTGAACGTCGCCGCCGTAACCGCCCTGGCGCCCAGCCTGACGTTGCGCAGGGTGACCACCCTGGCTTGGCCGCCGAAGGTGCCGGCCGGCCCTCTGCCGGCGGGAACCTCGTCCAGGGTGCTGGCATCCCGGCCCAGTTCGAGGTCGCGGATGGAGGCAGCCGTCTGCCCTGCCACCACATCGATCACCAGGTTGTCGATGTTCACCTCGTTGCCGGCCTGGCCGCCGGTGAGTCGCAGCGTCACCGTGCCCACGGGTGTCTTCACCAGCGCGCTCGAGCACAGCTCGCTGACCGCGGCCCGCCGGACACCGGCCACAATGACCGGGATCAGCTGGCCCTTCTTGGTCCGGTCCACATCGGTGGCCAAGGAGAAGCCCTGGCCGCGCAGCTCACCGGCGAACAGTTTGAAGCTGCGGCCGGAGACCACGAACGTGGCACCGATGACTCCCTGGGCCGTGGCACCGACCAGCAGCGACGTCATCGCCGTGACAGGAACGAGCATCAGGCCGAAGCGCTTCCATCGCACGCGTCCCAGCTCAGCCATGATTCCGCTCCACACTTGGCGGTCCAACACTAGGGGCCATTACATGGAGTGACATGCCGGCCTGTGGTCGAGCATGGGTGACATCGGCAGTGTTCGTCGCGATACGCGCCGCACGTCACGGCACCTATGACCTGCACCTGGACGAATTTGCCGAAAACCAGAAGTAGGACCCATCGCACCTTCTTGCACCATCAGCACAGGTCAGAGATGAGTTCGTTGGATTTCCGCGATTGCTACCGCGCCCTACAGGGCTGGCGGCGGCGTTGTCCCACATCACCGGCCATTTCCCGGGTATGGCCGATGCGCAGGGCACTCCAACCATCCGGGGGGACATGGTGACGGAGCAGAGGCCGGCGAACCCGCTCAAGGGCGTGCCGCCACGCGTGTGGCTGGCACTCGTCCTGCTGGTGCTGGCGATCGTGTTCATCCTGCAGAACAGGCAGGACACGGCGATCCAGTTGTTCATGGTCGTGGTGACGGCGCCGTTGTGGATCACGCTGGTGGTGTGCGTCGCCCTCGGGATCCTGATCGGCGCGCTGATGAGCCGCAGGGGCAGACGGGCACGATGACGCGCGCCACCCGCATCATCGCCCGGCGACCCGATGTGGTCATCGCATGCTGAGCGGACTTCGAGAGCGCGTGCTGCCCGAGGTACAGCGCCGCCCGCTCGGGGATCTGGTCGAGAGCCTGGATCTGTCCTCGGGTGACGTCCGGTCGAAACGGTCGGCGTTCTGGACGATGCTGACGCTGTCGGCGGTGATCGCCTCGGCGGGACTGCTCACCGATTCGACGGCCACGGTGATCGGCGCGATGATCATCGCGCCCCTGGGCACGCCGATCATGGGCATCGCACTGGCGTCGGTGCGAAGTCGCGGCCAGGGGACGATCGGATTCGTGTTCTTCGGCAGCCTGCTGGTCGTCGCCATCGGGCTGGCGTTCTCGGCGCTGCTGCCGGCCTCCTACGAACTGCTCGCCAACAGCCAGATCGCGGGGCGCACCTCTCCCAAGCTGATGGATCTGGTGGCAGCGCTCGCCACGGGGCTGGCCGGCGCCGTGGCGTACGCGCGCCGCGACGTCTCCGCGGTGCTGCCCGGCGTGGCGATCGCGATCTCCCTGGTCCCGCCGCTGGCCGTGGTGGGGGTGTGTCTCGGCCGTGGCGCGGGCTGGCTGGCACTCGGTGCGCTCGTGCTGTTCCTGTCCAATCTGCTGGCTCTCGTACTCGGCGGCATCGTGGTGTTCACGGCCACGGGGTACAGGGCTGAGGCCGCCGCCGTGTCCGGCCGGAGTCACCGCCGCACCCGGCTCGTTCTGGGGCTGCTGCTGGTCGTCGTGGTCATACCGTTGTCGGCCAACACCGTGCTGAGCTGGCTGCTGACCGCCTGGAGCGCGCGGGCCAAGGCCGTGGCTGCCGAATGGATCTCCGGTGTGCCGAACTCGTCGATCGCCGGCGTCGACGTCGTCTCCCGGGAGCTGCACATCCGCGTGCAGACGCCTGGTGATCTGCCGCCGGTCCCCGGCCTGCTCAATGCTCTTCGCGGACGCATTCCGGACGGGGTGCCGATCGTGATCGAGACCACGCAGGGAAGCACGATCCATGCTGGGCGGATTGGTGCGACCTCATGAGGGTTTGACCGTTCTTGCTGTCCGCTGACGCATCACGTCCGCGTCCTGCGCAGCCGTCCGCCCGGCTACCTGGTGAGCTCCGGCCCGGTGATCACCGCCAGCCGGCTCGGCAAGGTGATCGGGCGGCACACCTCTGGCCAAGGTCAGAAACCTGTCTTGTGACCTGGTCAAATGCGGTTTTGCGGTGCAGCGCTGGAGGAAAGACCAAAAACTGGGCGATCTGCTGCCGCCGTGGCCCGGCCGATCGGAGTTTGGTTGATGCGCGACAGATCACCGCGTTTTCCCATCCACCTGGACAGACATCATCTGCCCGAGCCGGAGTGGGACTACGCCGATGCGAAGATCGGCATGTACGCGACCGAGTCGACCCCAGACTTCCCGAAGCCGCACAAGGCTCCGCACGGGGCGCCGAACATCCTGCTGATCCTGCTCGACGACGTGGGCTTCGGCTGGCCGAGCGTGAACGGAGGCCTGGTCAGGATGCCGACGGCCGAACGGCTGGCAGCAGGCGGACTGTTCTACAACCAGTTCCACACCACAGCGCTGTGCTCCCCTTCGCGTGCGGCGCTGCTGACCGGGCGCAATCACCACACCGTGGCCACCGGAGTGATCCAGGAGATGGCCACCGGCTACCCGGGCTACAGCGGCATCATCCCGAAAGGCACCGCGACCCTCGCCGAGCTACTCAAGCACACCGGCTACACCTCGGCCTGGTTCGGCAAGAACCACAACGTGCCCGACAACCAGACCAGTCCGGCGGGCCCGTTCGACAACTGGCCGACGCATCAGGGCTTCGACTACTTCTACGGGTTCATCGCCGGTGAGACCGACCAGTTCTTCCCGTCGCTGTACCGGAACACCCAGCCGGTGGAGCCGCCGGCACGGCCGCAGGACGGTTACCAGCTCACCCGAGACCTGGCGGATGAATGCATCGGCTGGATCGGCAAGCAGAAGACGATCGCTCCCGGCCGCCCGTTCCTGGCCTACTTCTCCCCAGGCGCGGCGCATGCTCCTCACCAGCCGCCGCTGGACTGGCGTGGACGCAACGAGGGCCGCTTCGACATGGGCTGGGACGCCTACCGCCGGATCGTGCACCAGAGTCAGCTGGAGCGCGGCACCATCCCGCCGGGCACCCGGCTCACCGAGCGGCCGGAGCAGATCCCGTCCTGGGACAGCCGGCCCGCAGAGCATCGCCGGCTGTTCGCCCGTCAGGCGGAGAACTTCGCCGACTTCCTCGAGCACACCGACCACGAGGTGGGCCGCGTCGTCGACGCGATCGAAGAGCTCGGCGAGCTGGACAACACCCTGGTGATCTACATCATCGGCGACAACGGCTCCAGCGCCGAAGGATCCCTGGTCGGCACCCCCAACGAGATCATGAGCCTCAACGGGCGCCAGCCCACGATCGACGAGGCGATCGGCCGCTCCCAGTTCCACCACGTCATCGACGTCACTCCGACGCTGCTCGAAATCGTCGGCATGACCCACCCCAAGGAAGTGAACGGGTACGTCCAGAAGCCGATCGAGGGAACCAGCTTCGCCTACACCTTCGACACCGCCCATGCCGACGCACCGAGCCGCCACACGCGGCAGTACTTCGAGATGCTGGGCAACCGGGCGATGTACGCCGACGGCTGGATCGCCTCCTGTCGGCATGGACTGCGTCTCACCCGTCTGCGACGACTACGCCGGCAAGGGCCCGTTCCCCTTCACCGGCAAGATTCACGAGGTCACCTTCGACTTCCCGGACGTCACCCCGCCGACGGGGCACGAACGGCTCGAACTCGCCACCCGGTTGGACTGACCGCCATCATGCGATCGGGGCCGGATGGGTGATCGGTTCTGGGACAGCGCGTAGTGGAGCCGCCCGGTCCAGGGTTTGACGGGCTCAGTGCTGATCGTAGAACTCCTCATTCCTTCGCCGGCCATCACCGCGACGGCTGCGAACCGTCTTTGGGGGGGCGCCGCCTCGCGGATGAGCTCGATCGCCCGGCGGGCCAGCGACTCCACCGAACTCGGGGCACACCAGAGTCATACGGCGGCGATGTCGAGCTGCTTGTTCTTCATGTCGGTGCCGTTCAAGATCTTGCCTATTGCCGGGCCGATGACAGGAGCGTGCGTGAGGCGCAGCATCGCGGCCCGGATGATCTGTTCCCTGCGGTCGTGGGGCGTGAAGAGCCTGCGCATGGTCAGCGCGCTGTCCTGCTCTGCTTGGATGAACGGCCGCATCCTGGCCTCCCACGCCCGCAGCGCGCTGGGCAGGTCGTCAGGGTGCCGTCGCAGCATGGTGCCCAGCAGTTCGCCCCCGGCCATGGCGCTGGAGGCGCCCATGCCCGCGTACAAGGTCACGCACCAGGCGGCGTCGCCGACCAGGGCGACGCGGCCGCGGTGCCAGCGGGGCATCCTGACCTGCTGCACGGAGTCGAACAGGAAGTCCGGGGCCTGCTCGAACCGGGTGAACAAGGTCTCCAGGAGGCGTCCGGTGGCCTCGGGGCCGAAGGCGGCGCGGAGCGACTCGATCGGCGGGCGGGCGAACTCGGCGTCGATGTCGCCGGTGCGGTAGGAGAACAGCAGGCTCGGCGGGTGGTTGTCGTAGGGGAAGGTCCATGCCGAGCGTCCGGGCTCGGCCAGGATCAGGCCCTCGTGCTGCGTGAAGCCCTCGATCGGCCTGTCGAGCAGGGTGACGGCGATCATGTAGTTGAGCGGGTGCAGGTACTCCTGCGGTCCGAAGGCCAGGCTCCGCACGGTGGAGCGCAGGCCGTCGGCGCCCACCACCAGGTCGAAGCGCTCGGTGACGACGGCGCCTGAGGCGGTGTCGTGCAACGTGACTTCGGCGGCCGTGTCGTCCTGGGTGATGCGGGTGGGCACGGTGGAGTAACGGATCTCCACGTCGCCCGGCAACGCGGAGAACAGCCCCTGCTCGACATCGCCGCGCAGCAGTTGCAGCGGTCTGCCCGGCAGCGTTGACGGGTTCATGCCCGGGGTTCGGCGTCCCGCCCGATTCACCTCGTACGCCCTGAGCAAAGGGCTCCCGCGGTCACCGATGGCCTCCAGCACACCCAAACGGCGAGCGGAGGCCACGCCGGTGCCGAACAGCATGACGAAGTACCCTCCCGAGCGGCGCACAGGCGCCCGCTCGATCAGCACCGGCTCCCAGCCGATCTGCCGTAGCCGGAGCGCGGTCGCGATTCCCGCGATCCCGAGCCCGACCACCAATGCGCGGCGGCCACCATCTTGCATGACGACTCCCTTCCACAAACTGCTTCTTCAGCTCGGTCCCGGCGCGCAGCCGCGGACCGCTCGGCGTTCATCAGGGCGTGGGCGCCCATCACCCCACCCGCCAGGAATGGGGTGATGGGCTGACAGATCAGGCGGACGGGGCGGCGTGGGCCTGCGCCGAGAGGTCGAGCCAGTCGGCCCAGGTCTTGAGCCGGTCGGCGTAGACCTGCTGGAGCATCGAGAGGTTCTGGGTGCCGAAGAACACCCGCAGGGGCGGGTCGGGTAGGTCGGCGAGCTTGAGTATGGCCTGGCCGGCGGCGGTCGGGTCGCCGAAGTCGATCGTCTGGGCGTACGCGGCTAGGGCCTGGCGGGCGGCGTCATAGTGCGGGCTGGGCGAGGCTTTGACCGCGATGGTGGGCGCGCCGGTGGCGTAACTGCCGGGCTCCACGATGGTCACCTTGATGTCGAAGCCGGCGACTTCCTGGGCGAGGCTCTCACTCAGGCCTTCCAGAGCCCACTTGGACGCGCAGTATCCGCCGCCGAGGGGGAAGGCGGCGACGCCGGCGGTGGAGGAGATCTGAATGATGTGCCCGGAACCCTGCTCGCGCAGGTGAGGCAGCGCTGCCTGGACGACCCGTAGTGGGCCGAACAGGTTGGTCTCCATCAGGGCGCGCAGGTGTTGCTCGGTCACCTCCTCGACCGCGCCGAACAGGGCGTAGCCGGCGTTGTTGACGATCACATCCAGGCGGCCGAAATGTTCCTTGGCCCGCGTCACGCTCTCGCGGACGGCGGCTGTGTCGGTCACGTCCATATCCAGCGCGAGCACCAGGTCGCCGTAGGCGGTGACCAGGTCATCGAGGCTTCGAAGGTTGCGGGCGGTGGCTGCCACCCGGTCGCCGCGGGTCAGGGCGGCCTCGACGAAGCTGCGGCCAAAACCGCGCGAAGATCCGGTGACGAACCAAACCTTGCTCATGATCTCCTTCTTTCTGCTAGGGGATGCGAAGCGGCGTAGGCGGCCTGCTGAGGCCGGAGACTAAGATCTGGCCGTCGGCGGTGACCGGCTCGGTGGCGACCAGGCCGTCCAGGGCCAGGCCGTGTTTCCGGACCGGCTGGGGCGCGGCACGAAGACCGGGCTGCCCGACGTCACCGCCGTGCAGGCGGCCAAGGCCTGATCGGGCGCGCTGGATGTGATGATGTCGCCGCCGAAGCCACGCTCCGGAGAGTTCCGAGGCGGTGCTCATGGTGTTCCTTTCGTTACGCCGGCTGGCCGGGCCGGTAGCCGCCGCCGGGCGCGTTTCCTTGGGTGTGTTCGTGCTGGACGTGACCGTGACGTGCACCACACGACCGCATGCCATGCGTTGTCAGGTCCTCCGCGTTCCGAGAGCTGGGCACGTCTTTCCCGGGACGAGACAGCGGGCCGTTCCGTGACATCGGAAAGACCCGGTCGGGCCGGGCCGGCCAACTGGAGGGCGGCCGGGTCGGGGGCGGCCGGACGGGGTGATGTCACAGAACTGACGAGCTATTTCGTCTCCCGGCGGAAGGCAGGCGTCGGGGCTGGGAGGGTGAGGGGTTTGTTGTGCGGGTGTTCGTGGCCGGTGGGCCAGGGTGTTGGGGCGGCGGCTGATGCCGAAGCCTCGAACAGCCAGTGGCTGGCCCGGCCGCTGGCCGGGAAGACGGCGGTGACGATGACGGCTCAGGGACGTGGCTTCTCCAACGCCAAAGTCAAACGCGAACTCGGCTGGCGATCGTGCTGTCCATCCTGGCGGCAGGGCTTCAAGGAGGAGCTGGTATGACCCGGACGGAGGAGTTCGAACAGTGGCGGCCGCTGCTGTTCTCCATCGCCTACCGGATCCTGGGCAGCGTGAGTGAGGCCGAGGACGCAGTTCAGGAGACCTGGCTACGCTACGAGGCCTGCGCGACCCGGCCCGCGTCGGTCAAGTCGTTCCTCTCGGCCATGGTGTCTCGCATCGCGATCGACGTGCTGCGCTCGGCACGCATGCGGCGGGAGGAATATGCCGGGCAGTGGTTTCCTGAGCCGCTGCTGGCCGACCCCTACGAGGACCCGGAGCGGTCGGCGGAGCTCGCCGACACGGTTTCGATGGCGGCCCTGCTGCTGCTGGAGCGGCTCAGCCCGCTCGAACGCGCGGTCTTCGTGCTGCGGGAGGTGTTCGGGTTCCGCTTCGGTGAGGTCGCCGCGGCGATTGGGCGCTCTGAGGCGGCCTGCCGCCAGCTTGCCGTACGAGCGCGCCGCCACATGGACGCCGGACGTGCCCGGTTCGAGGCCGATCGCCGCGAGCGGGACGAACTCGCCGGCCGCTTCTTCGACGCCTTCCGCGAAGGTGACGTCGACGGGCTGCGCGAGCTGCTGGCCGCCGACGTGCAGATGGCCGGGGACAGCGGCGGCAAGGCCCCGCTGTGGGGAGACGGAGTCTTCGGCGCCGAGAGCGTGGCCCGGATGCTGGCCGGGTTCGTCGCGCCGTTCATCCGGATCGGCGGTGTCGTGGAACCACATGAGATGAACGGCCAGCCAGGCGCGATCTTCCGCGACCAGGGCGGCAAGATCGTCAACACGCTGACGCTCGACATCCTGGACGGGCAGATCCAGACCATTCGCGCCGTGATCAACCCCGACAAGCTGCGGCATCTGGGCCCGGTGGCGGACGCCTGGGCGGTCGTCCGCGAGACCAACCGGGTCCGCCGGCTCGAAGACTGACGCCCGCCCTGCTACAGGCAACGCGCGGACACCTCCAGCTCCTGGCCAACGCCACGACATCGACCTCGGACAGAACCAAGGAAGGACCCTGGTCACGCGCATCGCGGTCTTCGGCGCCAACGGCCCCACCGGCCGTCTCCTCACCGGCCAGGCACTCGCCGCCGGACACCATGTCGCGGCGATCACCCGGCAGCCGGACTCGTTTCCCCTGCACCATGAACGGCTCGACGTCATCAGTGCCGACGTGCACGATCCACAGGCCGTCGACGCCGCCGTGTCGGAGCGAGATGCGGTGCTGTCGACGCTCGGCGTGCCCGCCGGAAAGGAACCCATCACCACCTATTCACGCGGCGTGGCCAATATTGTCGCCGCGATGAAACGGCACCGGGTGCGCCGGCTTGGCGTGGTGAGTTCGAGCGGGGTCGACCCGCACCCGTACTCCGAGGGCGGGTTCCTGTTCAATCGGGTGGTGCTGCCCTACGTGACGCGCGTGCTGGGCAAGTCGATGTACGACGACATGCGGAGAATGGAATCGCTTCTTCGCGCCGACGATCTCGATTGGACGATTCTCCGTCCAAGCGGGCTCTTTCACCTGCCGTCGGTCACCGACTACACCGTGCGCAGGGACCGGCTGGTGCACGGGCACTAAGCGCTCTGGGTGACGTACGCCGCCGCGGCGATCTCCCCCAATGCCTGCCCGGTCACCTTGGACATCTCCCTGGCCGCTTCCGCCGACCCGGTCCGGATGCCCACGAAGGCGGCGAAGGTCAGCCGCCGCCCGCCGGGCAGTTCGACGTACCCGGCCAGGGCCTGGCGGTTCATCCACGTGCCGTCCTCCGTCCCCAGGCTGGTGCCGGTCTTGGCGTGGACGTGACCCGCCGCCGGCGAGTCGGGCTGGACGTCCTTCAGGGTCCCGTCGCGGCCGAGGATCGGCAGCGCGTCGCGGTAGTGCCGGAAGTGGGGTTGCCGTGCCATGTAGGCCAGGAACTCCACGAAGTATCGCGGCGTGTAGCGGTTCTGCTCCGACCCTGGGGGCGACGAGTCGAACCCGGCCCTTTCGAGCAGCTCCCGCCGTACCCGCTGCCCGGCCGCCTTGGGATCGTCCGGATCTCCCCCGGCGACGGCCCCGACCAGGTAGGGGAACACCTCCGTGTGCAGGTTGCTGCTGACCTTGAGCATCGGCTTGAGCTGGTCGGGCAGCGCCGGGGAGAGATGTTCGGCGACCAGCCGCCGCCGGGTGCCGGACCCGGTCGTGGCGGCGGAGTCGACGCGCACGCCCTTTTCGCGCAGCGCCCGCGCGAAAAGTGCCTGGGCGAAGGCCGCCGGTTCCGGGACGAAGTAGGCGCGGAACAGGCCGGGGCTGTCGTCGGTGATGTCGCCGGTCAGGCTCACCGTACGCGTGCCGTCGGGGTGGCGTACGTCGTCGGCGAACGTCAGCGGACGCGCCGAAGCCGCTTCTGAGGCGGCGATCGTCCGTACCTTGTTGACGATGCGGACGTATTCGGACTGCGGCGAGATCTCCAGAACGGCGGGTGCCCCGGGACGGCGGCCCGGTTCGACGGTGACGTCCACGAGGTTGTCGTTGACCATGACGGGGGAGATGGTGGCCGTCACGTTGTTGGCCAGGCCCTCGGTGCCTTCGCGATAGAGCGAGACATCCACGAGTACGCGCCCCTCGACCCGCCTGATGCCTGCCGCCACCTGGGTCGCGAGCGAGCGAAGCTCTCGCAGGGGGTCGCCGCCGATCGGTCCGGCGCCGGGAGTGGTGTGGTACGTGTGGTCCGGGTCGGGCAGCGCCAGGCTTCCGTCCGCGCGCAGACGTCCCGACAGCAGCAGGTCGCCGCCCGCCACGAGCACCAGGTCGCCGTGGAGCACGCCACCGCGTACCGGCCCGGTCCGGTGGACGCGAGTCGCGAAGCGCCGATCGTGCCCCAGCGCCAGGAACGCCGTGCCCCCGACGAACACCTTCGACGACGACCCGGCGACGAACGGCTCGCCGGTGTTGAGCTCGTAGATCGACTCCCCGGTGTCCGGGGCGTAGAACTGCGCGCCCCAGTGAGCACCATCGAACGCGGGCCGCGCCATGATCTCCTCGATCCTGCGGGCCAACTCGGCGTCCGGCCCGGCCTGGGCTCCACGCGGCATCGCGGTGACGGCCCCGGCCAGCGGGGCGGCGCCCAGCAGGCCGAGCACGGACCGCCGCGACGGCCGCCAGATCTCTGGATGGGTCGGATTCGTGTCCACCAGCTTGTCCTCGTTCGTCGGGAATCTCGGTCTGGAGGGCCGCTCGGGGCCTTCGACGAGGCATTGAACGCGGAGGCCTGTTTCCTGGCTGTTTCGCCCCGGGGTGGCCGTGGTGGTGGAAACGCTGAGGAAACAGCAGATCTGCCACAAAGGACGGCGTACGTCTCAGCGTGTGCGTGCCCATCGAGGAAGGAACGTGAAGTGAACCGAAGGACGGCGGCCGGGCTGGCATGCACGATGCTGGCCCTGAGCATCACCGCTCCGGCCCCCGCAACCGCTACCGCCCGGCCGGAGATCGGCGACGTACGGCAGGCGATGCGGGCCCTGGCCAAGACGCCGGGGGTGGTGGGGGCCATCGGGGAGGCGTACTACGGCGGCAGGCGCATCGGCGGGGGCACGGCCGGGTCGCGCCTGATCGACGGCGCGGGCGGCAAGATCCCCACCGGCGCCCGCTACCGCGCCTGGTCCCTGACCAAGCAGCTCACCGCCACCGTGCTGCTGCAACTGGTCGAGGAGGGCAGGCTCGGGGTGGACGACAGGCTGAGCGAGGTCCTGCCGGTCGTGGCCGGACAGGATCTGGTCGAGCGGGCCGACGAGATCACCGTACGGCAGATGCTCCAGCACACCTCCGGCATCCCCGACTACACCGGGCATCCGGAGCTGAGGCCCTTCGACGATCTCACCACCCGTCACTCGCCGCTCGACCTGGCGAAGATGTCCCGCGAGCGGCCCAGGCAGCAAGAGCCGGGTGAGCGGTTCAGCTACTCCAACACCAACTACATCCTGCTCGGGGCCGTCATCGAGCGGCTGACCGGCCGTACGCTCGCAGAGGAGTTCCAGCGGCGGCTGTTCAAACCCCTCGGCATGACCCGCACCTACCTGCCCGTGAAGCCAGGCCAGGGCATCGAGGGGCCGCACGGGCACGGCTACTATCCGGGGCCGGGCGGCACGGTGCGCGACGTGGACCGGATGAACACGAGCAGTTTGTGGGCGGCCGGCGGGCTGGTCTCCACCTCGCGCGACCTGACCACGTTCTACGGTGCGCTCGCCCGGGACCGGCTGTTGCCCGCCCGGCTCCGGGAGGAAATGACGTACCCGGTGGAGGAGCAGCCGGTGTGCGGCGGCTCGGTGACCTCGTACCGGGGCTCCGGACCCGGCGGGCTGGCCCTGACTTTCACCTCGGCGGACGGCCGCCTGCAGTTCGCGCTGTCAGCGACCACCAGCATCGCCGAGCAGGGCCGCGTCCGCCCAGCCCTCCAGAAGGCCGCCGAAGCCGTGCTCTGCCCTGGCACGTGACCGCTTCAGCAGTAGGCGTGCGGACACGCCGGAGAACGGACACAAGCGCAGACGCAGGCACGAGCACAGGAGCACAGACATGACCATGGGTACAGACGCAGGCGCGAGTACGGGCATGGTGCGGTCGAGAGCCACGGTGATGGCGGCGGTGACGTGCACGCTGATGCTGGCCACCACCACCGCCACCGCCACCGCCGGTGTCACGGCGGTCGACGTCGTGGGAGCCGGTGTCGCAGTAGCCCCCGCCGCGGGGGTCGGTGCGGTCGGCTCGACGGGCGCCGACCGGGGTGTGCCTCCCTGCGCCGAAGTCTCCGGCCAGCCACCCTCCGGCAGGACCCCGCCGGGGGTGACAACGAAACCCAGCACGACCCCTTCGGCGACCGCCACCCGGACGAAGGCCGCGGAATCGACGGCCACGGCTACGGGTATCACGACTGTCGAGCAGGCGTACTCCTGTGTCCTCGACCACTACTACGCACGCGACCGGCTCGACCACCGTGCTCTCCTCGCCGCCGCCTTCGGCGGGATGACCGTCGAGCTCGCCCGGCTCGATCTCGACCGTCCCGATGCCGTGATGCCGCCGCTGCGGGGTGACAGGGCCGCCGACTGGGACGCCTTCGCCGCCACGTACGAGCGCGTCACCGCCGCCCTGTCCGACGGCGCGTCGCGGCGGGAGGCGCTGGCCGCGGCTGCCGTCAAGGCGATGGTCGCAGGTCTGCACGACAACCACGTCCGCTGGGCCCGCTCCGCTCCCCCGTCGAGCGAGCCCCGCTCCACCCCCAAGCCGGGCGAGCGCGGCCGGACCCCCTCACCCGGCGACCGCCGCCAGGCATCGCCCCCGACCGGCTCCCGCCGGACGCCGGACCCGGGTGAGCCACAACAGAGGTACGGGCTGGGGATCGCCACCTCCTACACCCCTTACCACGCCTCCCATGCTCCCCATCGGGCTCAAGCACCGCTGCACATCACCGCGGTGACGGGCGGGCCGGCCGCCGAGCGAGGGCTGCGGGCCGGTGACATCATCGAGGCCGTCAACGGCGCGCCGCTGTTCGCCGGAGGGGTGCTGTCCACCGGCGCGCTCTCCATGCTCTTCCCGACCTCCGCCGACGCGGATCCCGTACGCCTGGCCCTGCGGCGCCCCGCCACCGGCCGCACGTGGGCCGTCACTCTGAAGCCCGAGCGGTTCACCTCGACGGTTCGGAACGTGACGGCCACCCTGCTCGGCGGTGACGTCGCCGCCGTCCGCGCGGGCGCTTTCATGCCTGGCACGGCCGATGAGGTGCGAGCGGCCATCTCCGAGCTGGGCCGACGCGCCGAACGGGGGCAACGTGCCGCACCTGGCGAGCGGGCCGGATCGGGCAAGGCGACCTCAGGCAAACGCGGCCGCCTGCGTGGTGTCGTACTGGATCTGCGCGGCAACACCGGTGGCTCGCCGGACGAGGTCGCGCGCCTGCTCGGTGCCCTCGCCCACGGCAAGGTGACCGGCTACACCTGTGACCCCGGCGGCGCCTGCGACCCGCACCGCACCGACGACACCGTGCCCCTCCTGAACCTGCCCGTAGCCCTGCTCACCGATGGCATCTGTGCCTCCGCCTGCGACCATTTCACCGGCGCGGTCAAGCGTCACAGGCTCGGGCCGGTGATCGGCACGCGTACGTCGGGGATGGTGTCGGGGGTCGCCTACCCGTACGCCCTAAACGACGGCAGCACGCTGATCCTGCCCACGCAGTACGGGCTCGGCCCCAACCGTGAGATCGTCAACGGCATCGGCGTCCCTCCCGACCACTTCGTCCCCCGAACCGCCGAAGACCTGTCCGCCGGCCGCGACCCGGCCATGACCAAGGCACTCACCCTGCTCCGCGAACCCTCATGACGGCCGGCGATCCGCGATGCGACCCGCCGGGCCTTCAGCCACAGTCCGGTCGTGACCAGGCAGGGCATGGGCCAGGGCGATCCCGCAGGCGCCGGCAGCACACCCTGATCGTTGAGCGGCGCGACCAGCGGCGCGGTGAACCCGGGGCAGCGATTCAAGGGCTGCTGACCACCACCGTCAGGCCACCAGGCCGCGACGGTAGGTCCGTCGCGGAGGTTGAGCTCCGCCCCGGTCCTGACCGGTTCAGGCTCGGGCCGGCCTCCACACGGTGCCGCGGCGATCGTGCCCGATCCACTCCTCGATGGTGACCGCCAGGCGCGGCTCGCCGAGCTCGCGCTCGATGAGGTAGAGCGCGAGGTCGATGCCCGCCAGCCAGCCGCTGCTGCTGGTGACGATGTTCCCGTCGTCGACGAGGCGGGCCTCGATCACCTGCGCGCCCCAGCTGGCCAGCAGCTCGTGCCCGGGACGGTGGGTCGTCGCCGGGCGGCCCTTGAGCAGGCCGGCGGCCCCTATGTAAAGGGATCCGGCATCGGAGCCCGCCAGGATCAGCCGATCACCGCCCCGGCGTCTGGCGTCGGCGATGTGCCGCGGAATCGGCCCGTCGACGTCGTTCTCGATCCAGCCACCGCCGATGACCAGCACATCCGCACGCTCCGGGGTCCACTCCACCAATCCGGCGTAGCGGGTGCCGTAGCATCCCGTGACCTCGGTGGCGCCGTCGGCGGTGACCAGCACGGATTCGACGTCCGCACCGAGCAGCCTGGCCCGGCAGAACACGTCATGGGGCAGCAGGGTGTCCATGTCGGCCACACCCTCGAACATCATCACCTCGACTCGCACGCCGCCACACTAGGCGTCGGGCGGCGAGAACGGTGAGTGACTGTAAAGCCATGTTTCGCTAGATTCGCGCCATGACCCGTGTCGCCGTGCTCGCCACCGAGGGCGTGGTCGGGTTCGAGCTCACCATTCCCTGTCAGGTCTTCGGCTCAGCCGTCGACCCGCAGTCAGGCGCCCCCCTGTACGAGACCTTGGTCTGCGGCCGCCCCATGGAGATGACGGCCACGGCCGCCGGGAAGGACGCCTTCCGCCTCGTCCCGCCCCATGATCTGGACGCGGTCCGCTCCGCCGACACCGTCATCGTCCCCGCCAGCCAGAGGGCGACGCCGAACGAGCCGGAGCTGGACGCGATCCGCGACGCGCACGCGGCAGGCGCGCGGATCGTGTCCATCTGCACCGGGGTCTACTTCCTCGCCTGGGCCGGCCTGCTCGACGGCCGGCGGGTGTGCACCCATTGGGCACACGCCTCGGACCTGGCACGCAGGTTCCCGCGGATCCTGGTCGAGGACAGGCTCTACGTCGACGACGGCGACATCGTGACCTCCGCCGGCATCAGCGCCGGGATCGACATGTGTCTGCACCTCCTTCAGCGTGATCACGGCGCGGCCGTCGCCGCCTCCGCCGCGCGCCGGATGGTCCTCGCGCCCCACCGCGCGGGCACCCAGGTCCAGTTCGTCGAGACGCCGCTGCCCTCCGACGGCAACCGCCTCGACGACACCATGGCGTGGATGCGCCGGCATCTCGCCGAACCCTTGACCCTGAAGGACATCGCCGCGCATGTCGGGGTCAGTACGCGGTCCCTGACCCGCCATTTCCGGCAGCAGACCGCCACCACGCCGATCCAGTGGCTCATCCGGATGCGGTTGGCCGCGGCTCAGGAACTGCTTGAGGAGACCCGGATGGGTGTCCATGACATCGCCACCGCCACCGGCTTCGGCAACGCGGCCTCCCTTCGCCAGCATTTCACCCGCGCTCTCGGGACCACGCCGACCGCCTACCGCAGATCCGCACGGCCCAGCCCCAAGTAGCGTCGCCGAGCTCGCCGACGGGGTGGCGCGAGCGCGCCCCGACGGCGGCGGTCCGCGCACACGCCCCCGACGTGCGCCGCGACGACCTGGCGCACGCGGTCCGCGTGGTGGCGGCGGGCGAGTCGCTGCTCGCGCCGGCCGTGACCACGCGGCTGATCTCCGAGTTCACCTCGCGGCCCGCGGCCGGGGAGATGAGGACCCTGGACGTGCTGACCGCGAGGGAACGCCAGACGCTCTACCGCCGTTTCTGCTGGTCACGACCTGGCTGACCACCGCCGACTCCGATCTGATCCCATCCTTTGCCGCCAGCGCCGTCCGCTCCGGCTGACCGCCACAGTGCCGCGAACCACGGCGTCACCCGCCCGCAACTCGCACGCCATGTCGGGCCCGGGGTCATGGCTGGCTGAGGACGCGGCGCAGGGCGGTGGTGGCGGCGGCGAATTCGGTGTCGTCCAAAAGCGTGCGGCCCCATTCGAGCAGTGGCCGTCGCGCCTGCTGGATGCGGGTCACCATCTCGTGCCCGTGCGGGGTCAGCGTGAGCTCGACGTGGCGGCGGTCGTGCGCGGACGGATGGCGGTGGACGAGCCCGGCGTTGTGGAGGCGGTCCACGAGCCGGCTGGGGTTACCGGTCTCGGCGATGAGGCGGGACCCGAGCTCGCCGAGGGTGAGAGGCTGGCCGTCGGCGAGGATGAGGATCGCCTCGGCCTGGACCACCGTGATGCCCAGCGGCCGCAGGGCCTCGCTGAAGCGTCGGTTGATCTCTCGGTGTACGGCCTTGACCGCCAGTACGAACTCCAGCACCTGGTCCACGGAACGGCATCTTACTTGAATCGATGACATGACGTAGATATCGTGCGTCATATCGTTAGATGACATGACGCACATCTCGGAGAGCGATATGCGCAGCACCGTCCTGTCGCGGACACCGACGTTTCACTTCGAAGCCGTCCGGGGCCTGTGGTCAAGCCCGTTCGACGGAGCCGACTACGGCGAGGTCGTCTCGGCGGTCTCCCGGGTGCGCCCCGGCGACTTCGAGTCCTGGCACCGGCAATGGGCCCACCTGGCCACAACCACGTGGGGCCGCGCCGAACGCCTGAACGACCCGGTCTCGCGGGGCAAGGCCCTGCTGCGGGCGAGCAACTACATGCGCACCGCCGAGTTCTACCTCGCGTCCGGCGACCCTCGTCGCGTGGACCGCGCCAGCCGTTCCCGGGCGTGGTTCGACGCCGGGCTGGCCGCCCTCGGCGTGGCCGCCACTCGCTCGCGCGTTCCGTACGAGGACGCGGAGATGGAGACGATCTTCCTGCGGTCACCGCACCCGGATGCCCGGGACGTGCTGGTGGTGCACGGGGGCTTCGACTCGCTGAGGCGGCACTGCGATCCCGGCGCCATCATCGGGGTGGGGGTGAACTTCGGTGGCCACCTGCTGGCCCGGGCGGCCGCGATGGAGAAGCGCTACGACGCGATCGTGCTGCTCGACTACTTCCCCGGCATGTTACGAGCCTTCGCCCACAAGATGCCCCGGCTGCTGCGCGGGCGGATCGGCGCCATGCCCGCCTGGCTCCGGCTTCTGATCAAACTGAACGCGCGTTACGACGCTGAGCTGCGCTGGGCGCTCGGCAACGCGTTGTGGACGTTCGGCGTGTCCACGCTGCCCGCGCTGGTCCCGGAAATGGGCAGGTACGACGACCGCGCGTGGGCCGGCGCCATCGAGGCCGACGTCCTTGTGCTGCTGGGCGAGGACGAGCACTTCTTCGACAACAGCCTCGCCCACGACTTCGCCCGCCGGCTGACCGGCGCGCGCTCGGTCCGGGTGCACGAGTTCCCCGAAGCCGAAGGCGGGGGTCTGCACTGCCAGAACGGGGCCGTCCACCTCGCCCACGAGGTCATCTTCGACTGGCTGTCCACCGTCAAGGAGGCCGGCCGATGAGCGAGCCGATCAAGCACGGCCGGATGGTGGTGCGGCGCTTCGGCGACGCGGAGACGCTGGAACGGGCCGAGGCGGTCACGCCTGCCCCCGCGCCGGGCCAGGTCAGGATCAGGGTGCTGGCCGCAGGAGTCGGCTACACCGACGTGATGGCGCGCAAGGGCGAGTACCTCTTCCAGAGGGGACGTCCGTTCAGCCCGGGGTACGAGCTGGTGGGCGAGGTCGTGGACCACCACGTCGACGCGCCGCCGCCCTGGCTGGTGCCCGGAACCCGGGTCGCCGCCTGCCTGACCGGGATGGGCGCCTACACGGAATATGCGAACCTGCCCGTACGGATGCTGGCCCCCGTACCGGATGGCCTGGACACCCTGGTGGCCTCCGCCCTTCCGCTGGACTACCTGACAGCGCTGAGCCTCCTGGACCGGCATGGCCGGGCCCGCCCGGGCGACACCGTCCTCATCCACGGCGCGACCGGCGGCGTGGGCGACGCGCTCTGCCAACTCGGCGCGCACCGGCGCCTGGCCATGTACGGCACCGCCTCCGAGCGCAGCCTGCACCTGCTGGGCGACTACGACATCGTCCCCATCGACTACCGCCGCCAGGACGTCACCCAGGTCGTACGCGCCCGGCACCCCGAGGGCGTCCACATCGTCTACGACCACCTCGGCGGTACCGCCCTGCGCGCCGGCCACCGCCTTCTGGCCCCGGGCGGCGTGCTGGTCAGCTACGCGTTCATGGGCCGGCCCGGACACGTGCTGGCCGACACCGTCCGCGGTGCGCTGCGCAACCGCATGCTGAACCTCGTGCCGGGCCGGCGTACGGCCGTCTGCTCGCTGCCCCGGGAGATCGCCGCGGACCCGCCGCGGCACCAGGCGCTGCTGACCCACCTGTTCGAGTTGGCGCTCGCGCGGGGCATCCGGCCACGGATCGGCGCGTGCTTCCCGCTCGCCCAGGCCGCTGAGGCACATCGGACACTCGAACGACGGGACGTCCACGGGAAGATCATCCTCACCATGTTCTGACCCCGGTTGCCACGGCTGTTCGTGGCGTCCAAACGAACAGAAACGTGCAAGGCCGAACACCCCTTCGCCTCCACCGGGCATGGGCGCCGAAGGACGCGATTCACTATTCGATTCTCGGTGTTCGAGAATCCCGCAACCAGGCACACGGGGATGTGCTCGAAGCATTCCGCGGCTACCATCGCCTTCTCTCGACCATGACCCCGCAATCGTGATTGAGAACTGCCCCCGTTCGAACGAGTGGCCTACCACTATGACGAGGGGCGCCTGGTCGACCAGAACGGTCGCCGCCGCGCCACCATCCGGACCAAGAGCTTCTCGCGCGGCCGGCTGCTGGACCTCCTGCGCCCCGACATGGAGGCCGTGCTGGCCGAGAACCTTCCGGCCGAGGTCGAGCTGCGCTACAGCACGGCGCTGGCCGGCGTGGCCGGCCGCACCGACGGCGTGGCGGTGACGCTGGAGGACGGCACCGTCCTGGAGGCCGATCTGCTTGTGGGCGCCGACGGAATCCATTCGACCGTCCGCCGGCTGGTGTTCGGGCCGGAAGGCCGCTACCTGCGCTACCTGGGCCTGCACACGGCGGCGTTCACCTTCGACGCGCCGGACCTGCACGCCGCAACCGAGGACGCGTTCTGCCTCACCGACTCCGTCAACCGGCAGATGGGCTTCTACGCGCTGCGCGACGGCCGGGTCGCCGCGTTCGCGGTGCACCGCAGCGCCGACCCCACGGTTCCGGACGACCCGCGGGTGGCGATCCGGCGGGCCTACACCGGTCTGGGCTGGGTGACGCCGCGCGCGCTGGAGCAGTGCCCGCCGGCCGAGGAGATCTACTACGACCAGGTCGCGCAGATCGTGCTCCCGGAGTGGAGCACCGGCCGGGTCGTCCTGCTCGGGGACGCCGCCCACGCCGTGTCGCTGATCGCCGGGCAGGGCGCGTCGCTCGGGATCGCCGGCGCCTTCCTGCTCGCCAGTCGGCTCGCGCACGCACCGACGATCGAGCGGGCCACCGCCGAGTTCGAGCGCCTGTGGCGGCCCGTGGTGGAGGACAAGCAACGCAACGCCCGATCGATGGCCCGCTGGTTCCTGCCCTCAACACCGACCGACCTGCGCATCCGGCGCATCATGCTCAGCCTGACCCGGGTGCCCTTCGTCACCGGCTACCTGAGCTCCATCCTGGCGGGCAAGGACACCAAGCTCGCCGACGTCATGCGCCAGGCATCCGGCACCGCGACCGAACCGGCGGTCGCGTAGCGGCCGCTCCGACCATCGTCGCAGCCTGGCGATCCGGTGCCCTGGGGTGGACGGTGCCGGTCTTCACGCCAGTCATGATCGAGAGTCGCCCCGCACGCGTGTCCGACTTATCGGCATCGAACGGCTCTCGGCGAGGAGGCGTACGTGCTCGTCGGCGGCACGCCGCGCGTCCGTGCGGGCGATGACCGTGGTGGTGCCATGCGGGCCGCGAGCATGGTCGAAGAGCGTCTGCTGGGCGAACCGGGCGAGTTCGCGGGTGGCCGGTGACAAGGCGTGGCCGCGGCGCGTGACGAGCGCGATCGTGTCGTACATCGGTTCGGCGAACCGGGCCACGTGCAGGCCGACCGGGAATGTGGCGCTGGCGACCGCCGCCCGGCACGCGAGCGTGTCACCCACCCCGGCCTGGACCAGGGTGAGGGCCGAGGCGAGGTGTTCGACCTCGATGAGGGGTTCGATGCTGACGCCCGAGAGCCGGGCCCGGGTGGCGAGCTGGCGGCGCGCGGGGTCGGTGTCGCCGTAGTGGGCGTCGTAAAGGATCATGGGGGCGGTCGCCACGTCGGCGATGGTGCGCGGGGTGGCGGCGCGGCCGGCGTCCGCGGTGATGTAGACGACCTCGTCGCGCACCAGCGGGGTCACTGCGAGGCCTTCATGGTCGACCGGCAGCGTCACCATTCCGGCCTCGATCTCGCCTCGCTGGACGGCCGCGGCGGTCTCGGTGGAGTTCTGGCCCACGAGCCGGACCCGGACCGAGGGGTGGCGGCGGTGGAAGCGCAGGGCCAGCTCCGACAGCGCGTAGAACTCCGCGTTGCGCAGCAGGCCGAAGGTCGCCGTGCCGCCCTCCAGGTCGCGTAGCGCGCGCACGGCCGTGACACCTTGATCGGCGGCGGCCAGGGCCTGCTCGGCGAAGGGGGCGAGTTCGTCGCCCGCGAGCGTGCTGACCAGCCCTCGGCCCGCTCGGCGGAACAGTTCCATGCCCAGTTCGTCCTCCAGCCGGCGCACCAGCTCCGATACGGACGGCTGGGTGAGCCCGAGGCTGCGGGCCGCCGCGGTGAACGAACCGCCCTTGCGCGCCTCCATGAACGCCTGTAGCTGCTGCAGGGTCATAGGGAAACCCTATCGGTGGGACTGGAGTCGGCCCCGTTGTGCGATGTCCGACCGCCGCCTATGCTCCCTGAAATCCCTTTTGACCAGCAGCGATGCGGATATTTCCTGGACAGGAGTGGCATGCGGAAGACAGTCAAGGGTACGGCGGCCGGCGTCGCCGTGGCGGCGGGTGCGCCCCCTCATGCGGTGGCCGCGGAGATCATCGACGATGTGCGGCGGAACGGGGACGCGGCGGTCCGCGCGCACTCCGAGCGGCTGGACCGGTGGGCGCCGGCCGACTTCCGGCTGGGCGAGGAGCAGATCGAAGAGTCGTTGCGCCAGGTGGACCGGCAGACCCTCGCCGACATCGAAGAGGTGCAGGCGAACGTCCGAAGGTTCGCCGAGCGGCAGCGGGCCTCGCTGCGCGACTTCGAGGAGGAGACCCAGCCCGGCGTGCTGCTCGGGCAGCGCAGCATCCCGGTGGGTGCGGTGGGCGCGTACGTGCCGGGCGGGCGGTACCCGCTGCTGGCCTCAGCGCACATGACGATCGTGCCGGCCAAGGTCGCCGGCGTGCCGAGGGTGGCCGCCTGCACGCCGGTCACCGGGGGCGAGCTGCCACACGCCACGATCGCCGCGATCCACCTGGCGGGGGCAGATGAGGTCTACCTGCTGGGCGGGGTGCAGGCGGTGGCGGCGCTGGCGCTGGGGACGGAGTCGATCCAGCGGGTGGACATGCTGGTGGGACCCGGCAACGCCTACGTCGCCGAGGCCAAGCGCCAGTTGTTCGGCCAGGTCGGTATCGACCTGTTCGCCGGGCCGACCGAGGTGCTGATCGTGGCCGACGACAGCGCCGACCCGTTCACGGTGGCCGTGGACCTGCTGAGCCAGGCCGAGCACGGCCCCGACTCGCCGGCCGTCCTCATCACCACCTCGGACGGCCTGGCTGAGGCGACGCTGCGCGAGGTGGACGAGCAACTGGCGAAACTGCCCACCCGTGACGTGGCCGGGCCGGCCTGGCGGGATCACGGCGAGGTCGTCGTGGTGGACGATCTGGATGAGGCGTTCGCCGTGGCGGACGAGTACGCCAGCGAGCACGTCCAGGTGCTGACCCGGGAGCCGCGCCTGGCCCTGGACCGGCTGCGTAACTACGGCTCGCTCTTCCTCGGGGAGCGCACGTGCGTCTCCTTCGGCGACAAGGTCATCGGCACCAACCACGTGCTGCCCACCAGGAGGGCCGCCCGCTACACGGGCGGGCTGTGGGTGGGCATGTACCTCAAGACCGTCACCTACCAGGAGGTGACCACCGACGCCGCCAGCGCCTACCTCGGCGAGCTGTGCGGCCGTGCCGCCCGGGCCGAACGCTTCGAGGGACACGCACGCTCGGGCGACCTGCGGGCCCTGCCCAAGGGGCAGCGCCCGGCCTGGGCCTGACCTGCTGGGAGGAACCATGTCCATCGTCCGTACCGTGCTCGACGACATCGACCCGTCCGCCCTCGGGCACACCCAGCCGCACGAGCACCTGCTCGCCGACCTGACCCGTCCGCTCCCCGCCCGCGCCACAACGAGCGAGCGGGCGATCGACAACGCGCCGATCACCCTGGACAACCACTACCGGGTACGCCGCCACCACCCCGCCGAGGACCTCCGCCTCGACAGCGTGGACGTCGCCGTGGCCGAGCTACGGCCCTATACCGAGGCGGGCGGGCGCACCATCGTGGACGCCACCAGCATCGGGCTCGGCCGCGACCCGCGAGGGCTGGCCGCGGTGTCCCGGCGCAGCGGCGTGCACGTCGTCATGGGCTGCGGCTTCTACTACCGCGACTACCACCCGCACGACGTGACGAGCAGGGACCGGGACGACCTGGCCGCGGAGATCGTCTCCGACGTCCGTACCGGCGTCGGCGACACCGCGATCAAGGCGGGGATCATCGGGGAGATCGGGCTCAGCCATCCGCTGCACCCGCAGGAGGAGAAGGTGTTGCGGGCCGCCTGCACGGCGCAGCGGGAGACCGGCGCGGCCCTGATGATCCACCCCGGCCGCGACCCGCGCTCGCCGGGACAGGCGCTCGACATCATCGCCGCCGAGCACGTCGACCCGGCCCGGGTCATCATGAGCCACGTCGAGCGCACCGTCTTCTCCGCCGCCGAGATGCGGGCCATCGCGGCCAGCGGATGCTACGTGGAGTTCGACCTGTTCGGCCAGGAGTCCAGCTACTACTCGCTGGCGCCGATCGACATGCCGAACGACGCCACCCGCGTGGACTACATCGCCGATCTGATCGACGGCGGCTACGCGTCCCAGATCCTCATCTCCCAGGACATCTGCCACAAGACCAACCTGATGCGGTACGGCGGCGAAGGCTACGCCCACATCCTGGAGCACGTCCTGCCGCTCATGCGGCGCAAGGCCGTCAGCGACGCCCACATCGCACAGATCACCATGGCCAATCCCGCTCGCGCGCTCGCCTTCGCCCCCTGATCGCCAGGCTGAAAGGATGCACCCCTCGCCATGATCCGCGATTTCATCAGCCCGGACGGCACCACCGCGGCCCAGCGGCGCGTGCTGCTCGGCGCCAGTACAGGCCAGTTCGTCGAGTTCTACGACTTCGCGATCTACGGCTTCTCGGCCGTGGCCATCGCCGAGGCCTTCTTCCCCAGCCAGGACCCGGTCACCGGCCTGCTGGCGGCCTTCGCCGCCTACGGCGTCGCGTTCGTCGCACGTCCGCTGGGCGGGCTGTTCTTCGGCGTGCTCGCCGACCGCGCCGGCCGCCGGACCGTCCTGTACGCCACGCTCATCTGCATGGGCGTCGCCACCGCGCTCATCGGGCTGCTGCCCACGCACACCGCGGCGGGGATCATCGGCCCCATCCTGCTCGTGGCGTGCCGGCTGGCGCAGGGCTTCTCCGCCGGTGGCGAGGCGGTCGGCGCGCCGTCGTTCGTGCTCGAACACGCGCCGTTCCGGCGCCGCGGCACCTGGATCGGCATCACGATCGCCGCCTCCGCCGCGACCTCGGTGATCGCCCTGGTCATCATCATGGCCATCTCCGGCGCGGTCTCGGACACCGCCTACGCCTCGTGGGGGTGGCGCATCCCCTTCCTGCTGGCCCTGCCGCTGTCGATGATCGGCATCTACATCCGCCGCCGTACCGAGGAAAGCCCTGTCTTCCAGGAACTGCGGCGCGGCAACGCGGTCGAGGCCAGCCCGGTACGGGGCAGCCTGCGCGGCAACTGGGGCCGGCTGGGACAGATCTTCGCCATCATGGCGCTGTCCGGCCTGGGCTTCTACGTGCTCGTCGGCTACTTCGTCACCTATCTGCAGAGCGTCGTCGGGCTGAGCCTGCTGCAGTCGCTGGCGGCCAACGCCGTGGCCCTGCTGTCGTTCTCCGTCCTGCTGCCGATCGGGGGCCGGCTGTCCGACCGGTACGGCCGCAAGCCCATGCTGATCATCGGGGCGGCGGCGGTCGCGGTCGTGGGGTTGCCCGCGTTCATGCTGGTCACCAGCGGTTCCTTCGGCACCGCAGTCATCGGGCAGCTGCTGCTGGCCGCGGCGCTGTGCACGTACGGCGGCGGCAGCTACACCTTCTTCGTCGAGCTGCTGCCCGCCGCGACCCGCGTGACGGGCGCCGCCATCAGCTACAACGTCGCCTTCGCGTTGTTCGGCGGCACCGCACCGTTCGTCGGCACCTGGCTGGTCGACCTCACCGGGAGCGACGTGGCACCCGGCTTCTACCTCGTCGCGGTGGCCGTCGCGGCCCTGGCGGTCGCCACGACGGCTCCCGAGACACGGGTGGAGGAACGGCCTGCCGCGAGCGCCGGGCACCGCCGAACCTGAACGCCACACATTTGTATGCATGTACACATGATTCGTACAGTCGTACATATGGCGTCTGATGATGCGGACGAGCGCTCGATGCGGGAACGGATGCTCGCCGGCGACCTGTACCTCGCCGACGATCCGGAGCTCGGCGAGCTCATGCTGCGCGCGGCGGACCTGATGGAGGCGTTCAACGCGTCCTCGGCCCGCGAACCGGGCGAGCGGCGGCGGCTGCTCACCGAGCTGCTGGGCGCCATCGGCGAGGGCACCGAGATCCGCCCGCCGCTGCGGGTCGACTACGGCAGCCACCTGCGCATAGGCGCCCGGTCCTTCGCCAACTACGGTCTGGTCGCCCTCGACGTCGCGCCGATCACCATCGGCGACGACGTGCAGATCGGCACGAACGTGCAGCTCATGACGCCGACCCACCCGGTCGACCCGGAGTTGCGGCGGGCCGGGTGGGAGGCCGCCCGGCCGATCACGATCGGGGACGACGTGTGGCTGGGCAGCGGGGCGATCGTCCTGGCCGGGGTCACCGTCGGCGACAACACCGTGGTCGGCGCCGGCGCGGTGGTCACCCGCGACCTGCCGGCGAACGCGGTCGCGGTGGGCAACCCGGCCCGGGTGATCCGCACCATCGAGCCGGGCTCGGGGCCGGATCGCGCGTGAACGGCTCCGCACCGTCACGGTCACCCGGCTCCCGGCGGCCGCGCCGGCACGACCCGGACCGGCGGGACCGGCTGATCGACGCCGCGCTCACCGTCATCGCCGAACGCGGCGTGACGGGCACAACGCACCGGGCGATCCCCCCGCCGCCGACGTGCCGCTGGGCTCCATGACGTGCCACTTCGCGTCCCTGGAGGAGGTACTGGCCGAGGCGTTCACCCGGCATGCCGGGTCGGTCGCCCGCACCACCCGTGATCGAGGGGGCGCCGGACCGTCCTGGAGGCCGTGGACGCGGGGCCGGCTGCCTCCCGCCGCAGCCGGGGGGTGCCGTTGATCTCTGACTTCGCGTGCAGTTGAATGAGCGGGTGCGTGCTGGGCGGGTGGTCTCCCCGGTTCTGGTGGGGCGGGAGAAGGAGCTCGCCCGGCTCTCCGCGCTGGTCGACAGGGCTCCCGCCGTCGCCGTCGTCGAGGGCGAGGCCGGCATCGGGAAGTCGAGGCTGACCGCCGAGCTGCTCGGCGGTCCCGCGGTGGCGGGCCTGCGGGTGCTGGCCGGGGCCTGCGTGCAGATCAGGGAGCCGTTCCCGCTGGGCCCCGTCGTCGAGGCGCTGCGCGGTCGCGCGGCCGAGCTGGCCGGGGCGGCGCTGTCGCCGGTCGCGGGGGCGCTGCGCGAGCTGCTGCCGGAGCTGGCAGGGGAGCTGCCGGAGACGCCGCCGCCGCTCGACGACCGGGCGGCCGAGCGGCACCGGGTGTTCCGGGGGCTCGTCGAGGTGCTCACCGCGCTCGGTCCCGCCGTCCTGGTGGTGGAGGACCTCCACTGGGCCGACGGCCAGACGGTGGAGTTCCTCACGTACCTGATGTCCGTGCTGCCGGACACGTTGCGGGTCGTGCTGACGTACCGGGGTGAGGAGGCTCCGGAGGCGGTGCGGGCGATCACGGCGCGCGCCCCCGACACGATCAAGGCCGAGCATCTGGTGCTGCCGCCGCTCGACGCCGCCCTGACGCGGGTGATGGCCTCGGCGATCCTCGAGGCGGAGGAGGTGACCGCTGAGTTCGCCGAGCACCTGTGCCTGCGGGCGTCCGGCCTGCCGCTGGCCGTGCAGGAGTTGCTGGCGCTGCTGCGCGACCGCGGCACGCTCATCCGGTGGGAGGGTGGCTGGGCGCGGCGGGCGCTGGAGGAGCTGGACGTGCCGAGCGGCGTGCGCGCCTCGGTGCGTGAACGGGTGGCCCGGCTGTCCCCCGGAGCCAAGGAGGTGGCAGAACGCGCCGCCGTGCTGCAGCTCCCGGTGCCGGTCGCCCTGCTGTCGGGGCCGGACGTCGGGGCGATCGACGAGGTGCTCGGCTCTGGGCTGCTCGCCGACACCGGCGGGCTGGTCGGTTTCCGTCACGTGCTGGCGGCGCAGGCGGTCTACGAGGCGATCCCGCTCGGCCGCCGGCAGGTGCTGCACGCGGCCGCCGCCGACACCGTACGCGGCCTGCGCCCGGTGCCGCTGGGCCGCCTGGCCCACCACCTGCGCCAGGCGGGCCGGGCCGGGCAGTGGGTCGAGGCCGCCATCGAGGCGGCGGAGCAGGCGTCGCGGCTGGGCGACGACGCCGAGGCCGCGCGCCTGCTGGAGGAGGTGCTGCGCGACGCCGACCTGCCGGCGGCGCGGCGGGCGGAGCTGACGGTGAAGCTCGGCTGGGCCGCCCTGGAACTGCTGCGCCCGCCGCCGGTCGCCGACCTGGTCACCGGCGCGCTGGAGCAGGACGTGCCGCCGCCACTCCGGGGTCACCTGCGCATGCTGCTCGCGCTGCACCTGGAGCGCACCCGCACCGACAGCGCCCGCATCGGCGAGGCCTTCGCCCGGGCGGCCGAGGACCTGGCCGGCGAGCCGGGGCTGGCCGCGTGGGCCATGGCCGGGGTGGGCCGTCCGCCGAGCGGACTGCCGCCCGAGGAGAGCAGGTCGTGGCTGGAGCGGGCGCTCGCGACCCTGCCCGCCGTGGCCGATCCGGCCATGCGCATGCTGGTGCTGGGCAAGATCGCGATGATCTTCGTGGTGATGGGCGACCCGCGCTGGGCCGCCCTGGCCGGCGACCTGCTGCGGGAGACCGGCGGGCGGCGGCTGCTGCGCCGCGAGGTCAACGCCTACCGCTCGATCGGGGGCGCGGCCCTGTTCAGCGGGCACCACCGCGAGGGCCGCCGCCTGCTGACCGCGGCCGTCGAGGAGGGCGCCGAGCCCGACCTGCGCGAGCGGCTCGAACTGCGCTGCCTGGTCAACCTGGCCGCGGCCGACTACTTCGAGGGCTCCTGGCGCGGGCTGCCGGCCAGGATGCAGGAGCTGCGCGACCAGTTCGGCGACGAGCCGCACGAGCGCATCCTCGTCGACATCGTGACCGCCTGCCTGGCCGCGGTGCAGGGCCGCCAGGAGGCCGCGCTGCCGCCGCTGCTCGACGCCGCCGCCGAGGCCCGGGCCCGCGGCCAGTTCGACGATCTCGTGCTGCCGCTGACGATGCTGCTCAGGCTGGCCGCCGCGCGGGGCGAGCCGGAGCCGGCGATCGAGGCGGCCGTCGAGGCGGGCCGCCACTGGGAGGCGAGCGAGCTGTGGCCGGTGGCGGTCCGTGCGCTGCCCGCGCTGGCCGAGGCACTGCTGGCGGCGGGCCGTCCCGGCGAGGCCGCCGACGTCGTCGCCCGGCACGCCGCCCGGCTGGCGGGGCTGGACGCGCCGCTGGCCGCGCCCGCGCTCGCGCACGCCCGCGGGCTGCTGGCCGCGGCGGACGAGCAGTGGGGGCGGGCGGCCGCGGAGTTCTCCGCCGCCGCCGACGCCTTCGAGCTGATCCCGGCACGGTACGAGGCCGCGCAGTCCGCCGAGCGGGCGGCCGCCTGCCTGTTCGCCCTCGACGGCCCGGAGGCCGCCGTCCGGCTCGGCCGGGCGGTCGCGACGTACGCGGAACTCGGGGCGCGCTGGGACCTGGACCGCGCCACCGGGCTGGGCCGCAGGTGGGGCGTCCGCCCGGCGGCGCAGAGCGCGCCCGCGCCGGCCGGCAACGACCACGCGCTGTCGGCCCGGCAGGAGCAGGTGGCCCGGCTGGCGGCCGAAGGGCTGACGAACCAGCAGATCGCCAGGGAGCTGTTCCTGTCGCCCAAGACGGTGGACAAGCACGTGAGCGCGGCCATGCGGAAGGTCGGGGCGCGGTCGCGGACGGAGCTGGCCCGCCACCTCCTCCCCAGCGACTGAATCCCCAGATTGGGGATTTTTCCCCATAGGGCACCCCATACCCCACCCCCACCCGGCTGCACGACACTTTCGGCATGTCCGAAACCACCGACGAACCCGGGCAGCCGGACCCGGACGACCCCTCCCTTCCCTCCGAGCCCGAGGAGCCCCCGGAGCCCCCTCGCCCGCCGGACGGCTTCCAACCCGTCTGACCCCCTCCCTTCCCCCGCCAGAAAGGCCACCATGGCACTGCCCCGCCCCCCGCTGGCGCGCCGGACAGCAGTCCTGCTGACCGCGCTCACCACGCTCGCCGGCGTGCTGACCGCCGGACCGGCGACCGCCACGACGCCGGCCGCCACCGCCGCCTCCACCGCGCAGGTCACCAAGGACGTCACCCTCTCCGGGGTACGCGCCCAGAAGGTCGCCGTCACGCTGATCACCGGCGACAAGGTCCACCTCACCCGGTCCCCCGCCGGCCAGTACCGCGTCGAGGCCGCCCCCGGCACCCGCCAGGACGGCCGCCGCGTCAACCTGTTCACCCAGTTCACCCCGGACGGCGTCTTCGTGCTGCCGGACGACGCGATCGCCGCCGTCCAGGCCGGCCTCGTGGACAGACGGCTGTTCGACGTCAAGTACCTGGCCGAGAACGGCTACTCCGACGACGTGGCCAAACGGCTGCCGGTGATCGTGCAGTACCCGGACGACCAGGCCGAGGCCGCCGTCAAGCGCTCGGCCGCCGCCGTCCCCGCCAGCGAGCCCACCCGGACGCTGGAGAGCATCCACGCCTCCGCCCTCGACGTCACCAAGGCAGAGACGGGCACGTTCTGGGAGGCCGTACGCGGCGGGCAGAGCGCCGGGCAGGGCCTGGCGAAGGCGCCCGGCACGCTGCGCGGCGGCATCGCCAAACTCTGGCTGGACGCCAAGGTCAAGGCGGACCTTGACGTGAGCGTCCCGATGATCGGCGCACCCCAGGCGTGGGAGCGCAGCCAGGACGGGACCGGCGTGAAGATCGCCGTTCTGGACACCGGCGCGGACACCGGCCATCCCGACCTGGCCGGGAAGATCGCCGACAGCAGGTCGTTCGTCCCCGACCAGGCCGTCAAGGACGGGCACGGGCACGGCACGCACGTCGCCTCGACCATCGCCGGCACCGGCGCGGCCTCGGGCGGCAAGCGCAAGGGCGTCGCCCCCGGCGCGCAGCTCGTCGTCGGCAAGGTGCTCGACGACACCGGCTCCGGGCAGGAGTCGTGGATCATCGAGGGCATGGAGTGGGCCGCGCGCAGCGGCGCCAAGGCCGTCAGCATGAGCCTCGGCGGCTCGCCCAGCGACGGCACCGACCCGCTCAGCCAGGCCGTGAACGACCTGACCGCGGAGACCGGCACGCTGTTCGTGATCGCCGCGGGCAACCTGTACGAGGCCGAGACGATCAGCACGCCCGGCGCGGCCGACGCCGCGCTGACCGTTGGCGCCGTGGACAAGCAGGACCAGCTCGCCGGATTCTCCAGCCGCGGACCGCGCCCCGGCGGCGGCCTCAAGCCCGACATCGCCGCGCCCGGCGTGGACATCGTGGCCGCGCGGGCCGCCGGCACCGCCATGGGCGCACCGGTGGACGAGCACTACACCGGCTCCTCCGGCACCTCCATGGCCACGCCGCACGTCGCCGGCGCCGTCGCGATCATGGCGCAGCGGCACCCGGACTGGACGGCGCAGCAGCTCAAGGCCGCCCTGATGTCCACCGCCAAGGACGACGGCTTCACCGTCTACGAGCAGGGCGCCGGCCGGGTCGACCTGGACCGCGCCACCCGCCAGCAGGTGTTCGCCGGCAGCGGCGGCGTGGACTTCGGCCTGCTGGAGGGCGGCAGCGCGCCGAAGACCGGCCAGATCTCCTACCGCAACCTGGGCGACCAGCCCGTCACGCTCACGCTGGAGGCGGCGATGAGCGGCGGCGCGAAGCCGGCGCTCGCCGACGCGACGCTGACCGTCCCCGCCGGCGGCACCGCCGGCACCACCGTCACCCTCGACCCGGCCGAGCTGCCCATCGGCACCTACAGCGGCGCCGTGACGGCCGAGGCCGACGGCGTGCGGCTCACCACGCCGCTCGGCGCGGTGCGGGACGTTCCCAAGTACGACCTGACCGTCCGCACCCTCGACCGGGACGGCAAGCCGCGCACCCCGACGGCCATGAGCGTCCTGGACGTCGAAGGCAGCAAGGGAGAGCTCGGCCCCCACCGCGTCGACGACGTCGGCGTGATCGTCACCCGGGTCCCGGCCGGCACCGTCAGCCTGCTGCAGGTGCTCGACTGGGTGGACGGCGACGACCGCGCCAACCGGGCCTGGCTGTTCGAGCCCGAGCTGACCGTCACCGGCGACACCGCGATCACCATCGACGCACGCAAGGCCACCGAGATCAGCTTCAGCGCGCCGAAGACCGCGCAGCCGCTGAACAACACCTACGAGCTCTTCTTCCAGCGCACGCTGGCCAACGGCAAGGTCTTCGGCGGCACGCTGCTGTCGAACCGCCCGCTCGGCGGGTGGGAGAAGGTGTGGGCGCTGCCCACCGAGAAGGTCACCAAGGGAGCCTTCCGCTTCACCGGCCAGTGGGAGCTGGGCGTCCCCGAGGTCACCATGACCATGCGCGCATCCGGCCGCGGGTCGAAGCGCACGACCCTGCACCCGGTCTCCCGCGTCCACATGATCGACTCGGGCGAGCTGCATCCCGGGTACGTCCCGTTCGACGGCGTCAAGAACCTGCGGGTGGTCGACGCCGGCAAGGGCCGCCCCGAGGACCTCGCGGGCAAGGACCTGCGCGGCGCGCTCGTCCTGATCGACGCCGAGCCCGCGGAAGGGCTCTTCGGAACGGCGTGCGGCCTGCAGATCGAGCGCGTGGGCCCCATCAGGGACGCGGGCGCCGCCGGCATCCTGGCCTTCAACGAGAAGGCTTCCGTCTGCCCGATCCCGCTGCCCATCACGCAGAAGCCGTTCAGCGGCCCGTACCTGCCGGTCAACATCCCCGTCGCCTACGTCTCCAACGCCGAGGGCACGAAGATCCGCGAGGCCGCCGGCCGGGGCGAGGTGACCGTACGGACCGAGGGCACGCCGAACACGCCGTACTCCTACGTGTTCAAGCCGTACGCCGACGGGCGCATCCCGGCGTCGATGCGTTACAAGGTGACCGAGCGCCAGCTCCACCGGGTCGACTTCGACGTGCACGCCGGCCCGTACACGAAGTACATGAACTGGCGCAGCACCTGGAAGACCGACGACATCAGCTACACGGGCACCGGCACCAACATGCTGCACTGGTCGTCCCCGACGCCGGAGCGCAGGTCGCAGTGGGTCTGGCCGCTCGATCCCGAGATCGTGAGCGTCGCGGGCATGGCCGCGCTCGTCTCGTCCGAGCCCGGCGCCGAGGTCCAGGAGACCCGCTACCGCCACGACGTCTTCGACCGGCCGGGACACGCCCGGCAGAAGTGGTTCGCCACCCCGAGCACGCCGGGCGCCTCGACGGCCTCCGGCAAGCTGTACGCGCTCGGCGGCGACCCGGACGCGACCCCGCTCGAGCAGCTCGTGATCGGGGTGCCGTGCGCGATCTGCGTGCACGACGGCAACCTGTGGGTGACTCCGTCCATGGTCAACGGGGTCGGGGAGCGGCGCGACGACGGCACCGCGTTCGGCGACCTGGCGCCCCAGTACGACCTGCACCTCTACCGCGACGGCAAGGAGATCCAGAACAACCCCGTGGAGTGGTTCGACAAGCTGCCGCGCTACCCGCTGCCCGAGGAGCAGGGCGTCTACCGGCTGACGGCCAAGAACGCGCTGCATGACATCGAGTGGACGTTCACCGCCCCGCCGGCGAGGGACCAGGTGAGGCCGGGCGTCAACTGCTACGCCTGGTTCATCGACGGGCCGGTCGAGCAGTGCCGCACCACCCCCGCGGTCTACGTCAGCTACGACCTCGGTGGCAGCCTGTCCTCCGCGAACACGGTCGCGGCCGGGCGCAGGCACACGTTCGAGCTGGAGGCCTACCACGGGCCGTCGGCGGCGAAGATGCCGGCGATCGCGGGCGTGCGGCTGTGGACCAGCACCGACGACGGCGCCACCTGGCAGCCCGCCGACCTCAAGCGGGGCCGGGACGGCGTCTACACCGCCCGGGCGAAGTACCCGGCCTACCGCGCCACCAAGGGCGCGGTGAGCCTGAAGGTGGAGGCGTGGGACGCGGCGGGCAACCGCGTCAAGCAGACCACGCTGCGCGCGTTCGACCTCCGCTGACCGGCGTGACCGCGGCCGCCCGCCCAGCGGCCGCGGTCACGTGCCTTCACCGGCCAGGCTCTCGCCCAGGGGGGTGCGCTCGTAGTGCACGGATCGGCCGGTCCGCGTCCGCGTGACCAGGCCGGATTCGCGCAGCACGGCCAGGTGGCCGCCGACCGCGCCCAGGCTGAGACCCAGCTGGCGGACCAGCTGCGTGGTCGTCGCCGGCGCCGCGAGCGCCCGCAGCACCTGCGCGCGGTGCGGGCCGACCAGCCGCGCCAGCGCCGCCGCACCGCTCTGCGGGGGCGGCGGCCCGAGCAGGTTCGCAACGCCACGCGCCGGATACACCAGGGCGTACGGCCAGGGCAGCTCGACGTAGCTGATGAGGGTGCCGAAGACGGTCGGCATCAGCAGCAGCCCCTTGCCGCCCAGCCGGTGCCGCTCCCACGTGTTCCGGGGGCCGGTGCGCACCTCGATCACGCCGTCGGCACCGTCGGCGCGCCAGCCCACCCGCGGATCCAGGTCGGACAGCGCCGCGGCCCAGCCGTACATGGCGAGGTGTCCGGCGCGGAGCAACAGGTCGCGCTCCAGCACTGTCCGCAGCCGCGGCCAGTCGGGCTCGACCAGCGCGTGCCAGGTCGCCTCGATCGCGGCAGAAAGCTGGGTGAGCACGTCCGGGGCGGCCAGGATCTGCTGGACGTGGCGCGGCGGCGTGCGCAGCCCGGCCAGGTTGCGGGCGATCTCCGCGCGAACCTGGCGCGGCGGGGTCGCCCGCACCCTGGCGAGTTCGACGGCGAAGTCGGCGCCGGGGCCCGAAGGCGGAGGTTGGATGAAGTCGGCGTTGTAGCCGCCGGGCCGGAACAGCGTTGTGAGCGCCCTGACCGCGGGCGTCTCGCGGAGCAGCCGCTCGTACCGCGGCGCGATGCGCTCCGCCCATGGCCGCAGCGCCCCCGCCGGCTGCTTGCCCGCCGCGACCCGCAGCGCGTTCATCGCTTCGCCCAGCGGCGAGATGGCGTAGCGGGTGTGGGCCACGTCGACCGGCCCGACTTCGACGGCAAGCACCTTTCGCCTCCACGCGAAAGCTTAACGCCGCCGCCCGCACCGCCCCGAGACTGGCCCGCATGACGACACGCCAGGCCGCACCGGCGCGGGCCGCCACCTACCGCGAGGTGTTCGCGGTGGGCCAGTTCCGCGTGCTGTTCACCGGCTACACGCTCTTCCTCTGCGGCGAGACGGTGAAGATGCTCGCGCTCTCCGTGACCGTCTACGCCGGCACCGGCTCGCCCCAGAGGAAGATCCTGGCCGCGCTGGCCTACGTCGCCGGCTTCCTGCCCTACTCCCTCGGCGGCACGCTGCTGCTGGCGTACGCCGACCGGTGGCCGCCGCGGGCCGTGATGGTCGGGTACGACCTGGTCCGCGCCGCGGTCGCCGCTGTGCTCGCCGCGGGGGTGCTCTCCCCCACCGCGATGCTGGTGCTGGTGTTCGTCACCGGCATCCCCAGCGCGGTCGCCTCCGCGGCGCGCAGCGCGCTGCTGCCGGAACTGCTCGACGGCGACCGGTACGTGCTCGGCCGGGCCGTGTTCTCCATGGCCGCCGGCGGCACGCAGGTGCTCGGCTTCGCCGTGGGCGGGATGCTGATCGCGGCGCTCGGCCCGTACGGCGCGCTCTGGATCACCGTGGCGAGCTGCCTGCTGTCCGCCGCGCTGCTGCGCCTGCGGCTGGCCGGGCGGCCGCGCCGCGGCACGGCCGCGGGGTACGCGGTACGCGAGACCTGGCGCGTCAATCGCGACCTGCTGCGCCGGCCGGCGGTCCGCTCGCTCCTGCTGGCCCAGTGGTTGCCGCCCGCGCTCATGGTCGGCGCCGAGGGCGTGCTCGTCCCGTACGCCGTCCAGGTCGGCATGCCGGACTCGGCCGGGCTGCTGTTCACCGCCGTGGCGCTCGGCATGCTCACCGGCGACTTCGCGATCGGCCGGCTGGTCACCCCGGCACGAAGGGAACGGCTGGCCGGGCCGCTGGCGTTGCTGCTCGGCGCGCCGCTGCTCGGGTTCGTGCTCTCGCCCGGGCCGGTCACCGCGGCGCTGCTGCTCGCCGTGTCCGGGTTCGGGGTCGCGTACCAGCTGGGGCTGGCCCGGCGCTTCCTGAACGCGGTGCCGGAGGCGAACCGAGGCCAGGCCTTCGGGCTGGCGCTGACGGGGACCATGACGCTGCAGGGGCTGTTCGCGGCCGGCGGCGGGGCGTTGGCCGAGGTGTCGGCGCCCGGCCTGGTCGTCGGCGCGGCGGGCGCGGCGTCCCTGCTGGCCGTACTGGGTCTCTGGCGCGTGCTCGCGCCGCCGAGGCCGCGACGCCCGGCGGAGGGAGGGCGACGAAACCGCTCCTCAGGTCCCTGATCTGCTGGTCGGGGGTGATCAGCCCTCGGGCGGGCCGGGCGTCCGTGCGGGCTCGACGACGTCGTCGCCGAAGACCGCGGCGAGCGCCCTGCCGATCAGGCGGGGCAGATCGGTCCGCCCGTCGTCCGCGGCCCAGCGCACCAGCGCCGTGTGCAGGGCGGCCAGGCAGGCACTGGCCGCCGCCTGAGCCTGGAACGCCGTGTCAGGATCGGTGGCTTCGTCCCCCAGGGCGCTGATGATGGCCTGCTGGAGGGCGTACTGGTTGTCCAGGTGCTTGGCCCGCAGCGCGGGCGTCGAGATCATGAGCTGGAGGCGGACGAGCACGAACTCCCGGTCCGCCGTCACGTCGTCGCCGCTCAGCGCCGCTGCCGCGTCGACGAGCGCGCCGCCGATGCGGCGGACCAGAGGCTGCCCGGCGGACGAGGCGACGATCCGCTCGGCGATGAGCTCACCGAACTGGTCGACCAGCACGAGGTCTTCCTTGGTGGGGAAGTGCCGGTAGACGGTCATGGGCGACACGCCGGCCGCCTCGGCGACGTCGTTCATGGTCGTGGCGTCGTATCCGCGCTCGCTGAACAGCCGTATCGCGTGCGCCTGGATCGCGCGCTGCGTCTGTGCTCGTCGTCGCGCTCGCAGGGTTGATTGCTGGTCAGGCATGTGTTAGACACTACCAGACTGATAGTGACTACCATATTGGTAGCGTTTAACAGAAAGAGTGGTGCAATGAACGATCTGACGGGCAGGGCGGCCCTGGTGACCGGAGCGTCGCGCGGCATCGGGCGGGCGATCGCGACCCGGCTGGCGAGCAGGGGAGCGACGGTCGTCGTGCACTTCGGCACGGACGAGGACGGCGCGACGGCGACGGTCGGCGAGATCGAGCGCGGCGGCGGGACCGCCTTCGCCGTCCGGTCACAGCTGGGTGTGGACGGCGACGTCGAGAAGCTCTTCGCGGGCATCGAGGCGGGCCTGGCCGGGCGGCCGCTCGACATCGTCGTCAACAACGCGGCGGCTCAGCCCGCCGGCCCGCTCGGAGCCACGACCCGTGCCGGGTTCGACCACCTCTTCGCGGTGAACGTGCGCGCGCCCTACTTCATCATCCAGCGAGCGCTGCCTCTGCTGCGCGACGGCGGCCGGATCATCACGATCTCGTCGGTCGCGACCCGCATGGCCAACCCCACCCAGACGTCCTTCGCCATGACCAAGGGCGCCATCGAGACGATGAGCCTGACCCTGGCCAACGAGCTCGGAGTCCGGGGGATCACGGTGAACGCGGTCGCCCCCGGCGCCACCCGGACTCCCGCCAACGCCTCCTTCTTCGAAGCGCCGGGCCTGGCCGAATTCATCGCCGGATCGACGGCACTCGACCGCCTCGGCGGCGCCGACGACGTCGCCGACGTGGTCGCGTTCCTCGCCTCCGACGCCGCCCGCTGGATCACCGGTCAGGTCATCGACGCCAGCGGCGGCCTGTTCCTGGGGCCGCGCACATAAGCGAACCCTCGTCGTCATGGCCACCTGTCGTCGGCGTCCGTGGAGCCAGAGCGTCGGCGAGGCCGGCGCGCCACGATCTGCCGGCCGCGCTCATCGGCCTCGGCGCGGATCAGCTCCTCCAGGCCCGGTCTTCACCCGCCCGCCAAGGACCGGGCGGCGGCGCCTCGGGCACCATACGACGTGGTACCCGAGGTCATACGCTCAGCCAAGGCCTTGGTAGACCTGCGTGTTCTGGGCGGCGGCGATCTTCCACAGCCCTGCTGTCTTGGCCAGGATGTAGAAGGGGCGGCCTTCGGGATCGCCAGTGGGCTCGCCGTCCCGGTCGACGGGCACCTGATGGACGTTGACCGCGGCGACGTCCGGGCGGATGAAGAGGACCCGCACCGGCGTGTAGGTCGCGGTGCCGTGCTTCATCGCGCCTGGCAGCACTTGCGCGGTGAAGTCGTGGATGGTGTCCCAGCCCGACAGCCGTTTGCCGTGACCGGTCGTCCACACCGGGTCCTCCTTGCTGAACAGGCTGAGAAAATCCTCGACCCGCTCGTTCTGCTGCGCTTCCTGGACCGCGGCGACCAGGGCGATGATCGCCTCGACATCGCCCTGGGGATCATCCGCGTCACCAAAGACTTCAATGGTCATCGTCACTCCGAGAGCGTCGTTCTCATTTACCCGGTCATGCTCTCAGGGAGTGCCTGCTCGCCGACTCCGTCGATTCGGACAACTTACGAGCAGAATCGGACGTGACGCTATGCGCGAGGCGCCCCGTGTGGCACATGCATATCTGAGGCTCTAGGTTGGAATCCTGGAACAGTCCAGCCCGCGACGACGGAGAAATCAGCGGACATGAGAATTCTGGTCTTGGGTGGCACCCGGTTCGTCGGCCGTACCATCGTTGACGCCCTGCTGCATGATCACGAGGTGTCCGTGCTCAACCGGGCGACTCGGCCGCTGTGGGACCGCAGGTTGACGCAGCTGGTCGCCGACCGGAACGACGCCGGGCAGATGTGCCGAGCACTCACCGCCGCCCGCTACGATGCCGTCGTCGATGTCTCGGGGACCGAACCTGCGCACATCTCGAATATCATACGCGCGCTGCCGCGGAGGGAGAGCGTGCGCTACGTCTACATCAGCTCGGCCGCGGTCTACAATCGGCTGTCCGCCGATCCTCCTTTCGCAGAGAACGACAGGGCGGACGGCGACGCGATCTGGGACGGCTACGGAGAAGCCAAAGCCGCCTGCGAGACATTGCTGCGTGACGCTTTTCCCTCCGGTTCCCTCACGATCCTTCGCCCTCCTTATGTCTACGGGCCTCACAACGCCGAGCAGCGGGAGCAGTTTCTCTGGGCCCGTATGCTCTCCGGCCGGCCGGTCCTCGTTCCAGGCGACGGTGGCACCCGCATCCAGTTCATCGACGCCAGGGCACTGGCGCGCATTGTCGTCACTGCTTGCGAGGGAAGGCTCGTGCCTGATGTGTACAACGTGGGAGAGCGCTCCACCTACTCGTTTCTCGAATATCTGCACATATTGGCGTGTGTGGCGGAAATCGTGCCTCGGTTGGTGATGGTCACGGATACTTCGATCCGTCCGCGTGACTACTTCCCCTTCCGCGACGCGGAACTGACGCTCGATGTGAGCAAGCTGGCAGCCGCGGGCGTCATGGAAGGTTCGCACCTCGTGGAGGGCTTGGCGGAGACTCTCGCCTGGTTTCGGCGGTACGGCGAGCTGAAGCACGCTCCCGCTCCCTAGCCAGCGCCGGGTGCGCCTGGGGTTACGGCAGTGCACGCAGATTCCCGGATGTCGTCGGCTGCGGGATCAGGCCCTCGGTTCTGGCCCGGGAGGAGCTTGGGATCAGGTGGCATTGTCATCGGGCAGGCGATGATCGAGGCCGAGTGCGCCGAAGTATCCGTAAAAGAGGAAGCGGATGGACCAGTCTGCCATCTGGCGCGGCGAGTAAGGCAGGCTCCGATCCAGCCACCACGCGATCATGCCCAGGAAGAGTTCTGCGGCGAACACCGGAATGAGCGTCATGGGCATGCGGGCTTGATCCGGGTCGGGCTCGGCGGTATCGATCCGCTCCGCGATCCCCCCGCCCAGCAATTCACGCGCTCTGATCATGAACCTGCGGTTTCGCGGATAGCCGAGCAGCGGTTGATACATCCGGCGGTGTTCGGCGAAGTGCTCGAACAGCCTCTCCGCGCCCGCGATCCTCGAGTCCAGCTCGGCGAGTTGGTTTCCGCTCGCCCAGCCCGGGTGCACGGGCGTGGACTTCCCGACCTCCTCGATCGCCTTCGCGAGGACGTCGACCGCAAGGTCCTCCTTGTCCTCGTAATGACGATAGAAGGTCGCGCGGTTCACCATCGCCAGGCCGGCGATGTCGCCGACGGTGACGGCGACGTAGCCGCGCTCACCGGCCAACTGCACCAGCGCGGCGCGCAGATGTGCGCGGGTCCGCACCACCCGCAGGTCTCCGACCTGCTCCGGTTTCTGCGACACCTTGTCCTCGCTGTTGCATACGCGCCAGTGGGCCGTTCCTGTTGATTGAGCGCCACTCTACGGCGTGTCTACGGTTGGGCCGTCTGCGAGACGTCAATCAAGGAAGCGAGGGCGATCTCAGATGGCTCAGCACTTCAACCGGCTGCGGTTCAGCGATGACATCGGGCTGGACGTCCACTATCTGCGCGTCCTCTCCGGTGCGCCGTACGGCGCGGCCTCCGCGGGGGAGGTCATGAACGTCGCGAGCGCGATGCGCGCTCGCCTCGGCGACCGCGACGCCTACATCGAGACCTGGGCCGATCTGGGCCGGCGGATCGCCGCGCAGGCGGAGGAGGCGGTGGCCGCCGGCCGGCGGGTGACCGCGCGAGCCGCGCACCTGAGGGCTTCGACCTACCTGCGCGCGGCGGAGTTCTTCTTCCCGGCGAGCCGGCCGGAGGAACGGCGGAAGCTTTATGAGGAGAGCCTCGCGCAGTTCGACGCCGCGGCGGAGCTCATGCCCCACCCGGTCGAGAAGGTCGAGATTCCCTACGAGGACGGCGTCACGCTGCCCGGCCACGTTTTCACGGTCGCTGACAACGGGGGCCCGCGGCCGACAGTGGTGCTGTGCGGCGGAGTGGACGGTTCCGGAGAGGAGATGTATCTGCTGGGCGGCATTCCCGACGCGCTGGCACGCGGGCTGAACGTCATCGTCTTTCACGGCCCCGGGCAGCGCGGGCTGCAGCTGCGCCATCCCCGCCTCGCGTTCCGCCCGGACTACGAGGTGCCACTCGGCGCGGTCGTGGATTATGCCGTCGGCCGGCCGGACGTGGACGGCGAGCGAGTCGGCCTGTACGGAGTGAGCTATGGCGGCTACCTGGCTCCCCGGGCGGCAGCGCACGACCACCGCATCAGAGCGCTGGTGGCCAACTCCCCGATGCGTGCGCCGCTCGGCGTCATCATGGGCGGTGCCGAGCGCGCGGCCACCGGGGTGGCGGAGCAACTCGATGAGGCCGGCTGGGCCGGACGGGCCATGATCGAGAACTACTTCATGTGGAACCACGGCGTGAGCAACCTGGAGGAGTTCGCCGCTCGCGCCCGGGCCTTCACCCTGGACGGCCTGGAAGAACAGATCATCTGCCCCACGCTGAGCCTCGTCGCCGAAGGAGAGACGGACATCGCGACGGATCAGGCCCGCCGCTTCCACCACGCGCTACGCTCCCCCAAGTACTTCGCGACCCTTCCCGCCGTGGACGGCGCGGACACCCACTGCGGCATCAGCAACATCCCCTACACCTCGGCCATGGCCTACGACTGGCTCGCCGAGCAGCTGAGGTAGTTGCCCGCGCCTGCCACCGCTCGGCGCCGCCGCGAAATCACGCTGGCCGGATGAGTGGGGACCCTGGCCCCAACTCACTGGTCACGCCCTGAGGGGTTGCCTAGCATACAAATGATTCTCTGGCGGCTACGTGCCGCACGGCGAGACCCATCGATGTATCGGCCGCGAAGATGCGTCCGGTTCCCGTCAGCGTCAATGTCCAAGGACCCGAGGCCGTCGTGCTGTTCGAAGGTGCTGCAGTCGAAGCGGCGCGACGGCATTCTGCCTCGGAAGCGCGCTCAAAGATATCTGAATGCGTCAAGCAACCATTGATCGCCAGCGCACGTTGGGTAAACGCTTATTCCGGCGGAAGTTGACCGACGGGCTGGCCTTACATCCGAGGAGGCCGTCATGGTCGACAGCTCCAACCACAACGGCGCGCACCCCACCACAGACGTACTGGTCGTGGGAGCCGGCCCCACAGGGCTGCTGCTCGCCGGGGACCTCGCCGAAGCAGGCCTGTCGGTGACCGTTGTCGAGGCTCGCCCGCACAAGCTCAGCAACCTGTCCCGTGCCCTGGTCGTGCACGCCCGTGTTCTGGAGCAGTTCGACGCTCGCGGGATCGCGGACGAGGTGGTCAAACTGGGACACCCCATCGACCGGCTGGCGCTGTTCGAACGGGGTGAACTCAACCCCTCCCGGCTGCCCAGCCGCTACCCGTTCGTCCTGTTCCTCCCTCAATACGAAGTGGAACGCGTGCTGGAACGGCGGGCCCGCGAAGCCGGGGTCACCTTCGTCCACAACACCAAGGTCGTCGGTGTCGACCAGGACGCGAACGGCGTCACGGCCCGCGCGGTCGCGGGCAAGGACGCGAATCCGGACGGGCCGTCGACCATGTACCACGCTTCCTACCTGGTCGGGACCGACGGGGTGCACAGCACCATCCGGTCAGCGGTCGGCCTGCCCTTCCCCGGCAAGTCCATTCTCAGCTCGTTGATCCTTGCCGACCTCAAGCTCGGCCGCGGACCGGATCGGCCGTTCACGGTCAACGCGGTGCCGGACGGATTCGCGCTGCTCACCGAGATGGGCGATGACGCTTACCGGTTGACCGGCTGGAACCGGCACCACCAGCTACCCGACGACGCACCACTCGATGTCGAAGAGATCAAGGAACTGCTGCGACTCAACTTCGGCACCGACTATGGCATCACCGACGTCCGTTGGAAGTCGCGCTTCCACAGCGACGAACGGCAGGCCCCCGCGTACCGCGTCGGCCGCGTCTTCCTGGCCGGTGATGCCGCGCATGTGCACTCGCCGGCAGGCGCCATGGGCATGAACACCGGTCTGCAGGACGCCGCCAACCTCAGCTGGAAACTCGTGGCCGTACTCCGCGACGGAGCAGACGACCACCTCCTGGACACCTACCAGACCGAACGGCACGCCGTCGGCAAGATCGTCCTGCGGATGAGCGGGCTCCTCGTCCGCGCCGCACTGCTCCACGGGACCACCGCCCGGCTGCTGCGCGCCACCGCGGGAACCGTCCTCAGCAACGTGCGCCCGCTGGCCGACAGGGCCGCCGCCATGATCTCCGGCATCGGCATCTCCTACCAAGCCCCACGGGGTACACACGCGCTGACCGGGAAACGCGCCCCTGACGTCCAACTCGCGGAGGGGCGCCTGAACGAGCTGCAACGCGGCGGCAACTTCGTGCTGATCACGCCCCCCGGCCGGAACGCGGACGTGCCCCTTCCCCGCCACGTGGTCCAAGCTCACTGGAACGGCGAGCGCCGTACCACCGCTCTCGTCCGCCCCGACGGCTATTTCTGCTGGGCGACGGAGGAGCCCGACGACGCGAACGCTCTATGCGCCGCACTGACGACCTGGGTGGGCCCGCTCCGCGAGCGCCCGTGAGCTGTGCTCTTCAGCAGGGCCGTCTGTCGGCGTCCGTGGAGTCCAGGCTTCGGCGAGGCTTGACGGGATGTCCGGTCAATGTCCTACGGAGGCCCTGGAAGGTCTGCCGGACTCGCTCGACGATGTCCATGTGAATCATGCGATGTTCCCTGACCCGTCATCGCGACGCTCCAACACGCTGGGAGCACTGCGGTTCGGCGTGCTCGGAACGCTGGCCATCTGGCGGGAGGGAGGCTGTACCGAGATACCCGCCGCCAAGCATCGGACCGTACTGGCGATCCTGCTGGCAAACCTGAACCGGACCGTGAACGTCGGCATGCTCATCGACGAGCTGTGGCCGGGCCTGGCTCCGAGCACGGCCAGGAAGACCGTTCAGGGCTACGTCTGGCGGCTGCGCCGGGCGCTCGGGCCCTTCGCCGACCGGCTGGTGACCATCGGTTCGGGCTACCGGATGGTCCTGCCCGCGGACTGGCTCGACGTCCTGGAGTTCGAGAGGTCGGTCGACACCGCGCGCGTCGCCCTCCACGCCGGCGCGTCCGAGAGGGCGGTCGGCGAGCTGACCCGGGCGCTCAACCTGTGGCGCGGGCCGGCTTTCGACTGCGTGCCCCGCAGCCCCGCCATCGAGGCGTACGCGGTCCGGCTCGACGAGGCGTACGTGGCCGCGCAGGAGTCGCTCATCGCGACCCAGCTCAGCCTCGGCCGGCCCGCCGAGGTGGTGCCCGACCTGGTCGGGCTGACCGCGGCACATCCCCATCGCGAGTCGCTGCACCGCCACCTCATGACGGCGCTCCACCGTACGGGGCGGCGGCTGGACGCGCTCGATGTCTTCCAGCGCCTGCGTTTCCGGCTGGCCGCCGACTACGGGCTCGAACCCGACCGGCAGACCACGGAACTTCACCAGGCGCTGCTCCAGGACTGCGTCGACGTGGCGGCCGTCCCGCGGCGGTGACCGTCCGCACGCCGGCCACCCACCCCCTCATGATCGCCGTTCCCGCGTGCGCCGGCTCTTCACGGCCCGGCCCGAACACCTTTGGAGATCTTCGGCATGCCTGATGCCCGCCTTCTTCCTCCGGCGACGACCTCGAAGGCCACTGCCGTGGCAACGGCGATCCTGCACCGCCTGTCCGACGAGACGCTCGTCACCGAGGTGGCGAAGGACGCGTCGCGGACGATGGGCCGGCCGGTCTGGGAGCCTGGAGCGTCACTGTACGCGGGCGCCGCCGGCAGCGCGCTCGCCTTCGCGTACGCGGCGCGAGCCTGCCCCGGCTCCTCCGAACACTGGTGGGCCCAGGCCCACCGCTGGTTGAAGCTGGCCGCCGCCGCCACCCGGGACAGGCCCCTGGTGGTCTCCGGCCTGTCAGACGGGACCGCCGGCATGGCGCTCGCCGTAGCCGGATGCGACCCGGACGGCCGCTACGCCCGGACGCTGAGCGGCTTGCACACCCGGCTCGCCGAGCAGGTCGACCAGCCGGACCTGGCCGACGACCACGACTTCTTCTACCCGCACTACGACGTGGTGACCGGGCCGGCCGGAATCCTCGGCCAGCTGGTCCCCCATCTTGGCGATCCCACGGCGCTGCGGGTCGCCACCGGCATCGTCCAACGCCTCATCGCCCGCTGCGACACCACCGGCCCTCGCGAGCGCGACGGCGGCTCGCTGCGCACCGCGCCATGGAAACCCTGGTTCATCGCCAGGAAGCACTACGACCGCTGGAAAGAGGAGGTCCGGCTCAACCCGTACGGCTTCGTGAACCTCGGCCTCGCCCACGGCATCCCCGGACCCCTGGCGGCGCTCAGCCGGGCCTGGCTGGCCGGGCACCGTGCCCCCGGGCTCGGCGAAGCGATCCGCACCCTCGGCGACCTGCTCGTCGCGGCGTCGCGGCACGAGGACTGGGGCCGCACCTGGCCGCGGGTCCTGCCGTTCGACGAGGCGGGCGAGGTCGCGCCGGACAGCGGCCGCCCGACCCGGCCCTCCTATTGCTACGGCGCTCCCGGCATCGCCTCGGCGCTGCTCGACGCCGCCGACGCGCTCGGGGACGACACGATGCGGGCCGTCGCCGTGGAGGGGTTCGAGGCCGCGCTGCGCCAGATGGAGGACCTGCCGGCCGCGGCGCTGAACTACCCCGGGCTGTGCCATGGCGACGCCGGGGTGGTGCTGATCTGCCGCAAGTTCGCCACCCAGACCGGCAGCGTGGCGGCCGGCCCGGCGCTGGAACGGCTGGTCGACCGGCTGCTCGGCCGCTGCGACCCGAATTACCCCCTGCTCGTCCGGGACCACCGGCCGGTGCAGGCCGCGGAGCCGGGATCTCCGTCGGCTCTCAACCCCGACGGCACCTGGGTCGACGACCCCGGGTTGCTGGAGGGCGCCGCCGGGGTCGCGCTGACGCTGTTGTCCGTCGCCACGCCCGTACCCCCCTTCTGGGCCCGGGCCGTTCTCGTCAACTGACCAAGCACCCAAGACCGGGAGGAAAGTCGAATGGCGCAGCCTGGCAGCGGTCCCGTCGCGGCCGCGCGGGCGTACGGCACCGGCCTGTACGCGGCATCGGATCTGTTCGTGCTCCGAGCGCCCGTCCTGCCCGCCGACACCTTCGTCAATCTGGGCGCGAACGCGGCCGTGCCGGCGCCTGCCGGCACTGCGGAGACGCTGGCCGCCGCCCGAGCCGAGGGCCGCGGGATCCTTCGCACGCTGGCCGCCTCGCCGCGGGTCCGCCAGGCGATTCAGGTCGCCAGCCCGAGCCTGGCCGCCGCGCTGCCAGGACTCGACGAGAACGTCCCGCGGGACCGGGCCGCCGACCGTGCGCACGCCGCGCTGCTCCGCTACCTCATCCGGATGTCGACCCGCCCCACCCCGCTGGGGCTGTTCGCCGGAGTCGCGCCCGGCGCGTTCCTGAGCGAGCCCGCGACCGGCGGGGAGGGGATCGCGACGCTGGACCGCGACCCGGTGCGGGCCACGCGCACCCGGGCCGACAGCGCGTGGCTGGCCCACCTGGTGGAGCGGATCGGGCGCGACCCGAAGGTCCGCGACAAGCTGCGGGTACGGGTCAACGCGCTGCTGCGGCGCGTCGGGGACAGAGCCGTGCTGGTCAAGGTCGACGGCATGGACGAGCCGGAGCGGATCGAGCTGGCCGTCAACCCCGCCTTCGCGGCGGTGCTGGACCTGGCCGGGCACGACCCTGCCTACGGCGAGCTCGCGGCCGCGCTGGCCCACCGCTTCCCGAGCACGTCACCCGAGAAGATCCGCGCCCTGCTCGACCGGCTCTGGGACCTGGGCGTCCTCCTCCCCGACCTGCTGCCCTCGCCGACCGAGCCGCTGCCCGAGGTGCATCTGGCCAAGCGGCTGATCGACCAGGACGTCCCTACCGGCGTCATCGACGGCCTGACCCGCTTGCGGCAGCTGGCCGACGACGTGGACCGGGGCCCGCGCGGCGGCGACGCGGCAGGCCTGGCGCGGCTGGAGGCGCACCAGCGGGCGATGGCGCCGGACTTCACCGGCCCGGCCTTCCAGATCGACGCCGCGCTCGCGCTGGAGCCCGCGACCCTGCCCGCGGACGTCGCCGCGACCGCGGCGGAGGCGGCCGAGCTGCTGATGAGGCTCGGCTGCGTGCGGCAGCGGCGCCCGCACATCGCCGGCTACCACGAGGTGTTCCTGGAGCACTATGGCGTCGACGCGGAGGTGCCGCTGCTCGACGTGCTCAGCCCGGAGACCGGGCTCGGCCCGCCCGACTCGTACACCCGGCCCGCCCGGCGGCATCCATGGCCGCGGCAGGCCGGGCAGACGCACCCGGAACGTGACCGGACGCTGGTCGAGCTGGCGTTGCACGCCACCCGGGCGGGCCGGCCGGCGGTCGACCTCGACGACGAGCTGATCGAGCGGCTCACCGTCTGGCGCCCGGACGCGGAGCACAGCCGGCCGCGTACCTCCCTGGACCTGTTCTTCGCGCTGGCCGCCGACTCGCCCGAGGCGGTACGGGACGGCCGGTGGCGGATGGTGCTCAACACGATCGGCGTCTTCGGCGGCTGGCAGGCCTTCGGCCGGTTCTTCGATCTTTTCGACGAGGCCACCGTGACCCGCATCCGCACTCAGCAGCGCCTGGAGGAGGCGCTGCGCCCGGACACGGTCTTCGCCGAGCTCAACTACGGGGTCAGGCACCGGGGCGGGAACGTGGCCGGCCACCCGCCCACGCGCGACTACGAAGTGTGCGTGAACGCGGCCGCCACAGGGCCGCCCGTGCGGCAGATTCCGCTGGCCGACATCGTCCTCGGCGCCGACGCGGACCGATTCCACCTCCGATCCGTCTCGCTGGGCCGCCCCCTCTCGGTCGGCCAGACCCACGCCCTGACCGCCACGCGGGCGCCCAACGTCTGCCGTGCCCTGCTGGAGTTCTCGGAGGACGGCTACACCCCGTCGTGCCGGTTCGACTGGGGCGCCGCGGCCGACGCCCCTTTCCTGCCGCGCCTGGTCCGCGGCAACGTGGTGGTGCAGCCGGCCCAGTGGACGATCACCGCGGCGACCTTCCCGGCGTGCCAGGACCCGGACGACTTCTTCCGCGCCTGCCGCGCCTGGCGGCGTCAGTGGATGGTCCCCCGGTACGTCTATCTGGTCGAACTGGACAACCGGCTCCTGCTCGACCTGGAGCACCCGACCTGGGTGGACAGGTTGCACCGCCACGTGACCCGGCTGCCGGCCCGGTCCGGCGCGTCCGTCCGCCTGCACGAGGCGCTGCCGGGACCTGGCGATCTGTGGCTTCGCGATCGTGCCGGGCGCCCCTACCACGCCGAGCTCGCGGTGCCGCTGGTGTTGCGGGACCGTACCCGGATGCCGGAGCCGGCCGCCGCCCGGACCTCCGCGCCGCCCGCCACGACCCGCCGCTGGCTGGCCGGCGACGAGTGGACCCACCTGAAGCTGTACGCCGCCGCGGAGCTGCACGACGCGATCGTCGCAGGGCCGCTGCGGGAGCTGCTGGCCGATGACCGGTTCGGCCGCCTGGTGGACCGCTGGTTCTTCATCCGGTACGCCGACCCCCTGCCTCACCTGCGGCTGCGCTTCCACGCCCGCGGCCAGGAGCCGGCCGCGGAGGTGATGTCGCGGTGCGCGGCCTGGGCCCGCGGCCTCGTACACGCCGGCCAGGCCACCGACCTCGCGTTCTGCAGCTACGACCGCGAGGTGGAGCGGTACGGCGGCGGGCATGCGATCGACTCGGTGGAGACCGCCTTCTGGGCCGACAGCCAGGCCGCGGTCGAACTTCTCCACCTGCTGCGCACCGGCCGGTTCGACCCGGACGTCGTGCGCGTGGCCGCGCTCCACGAGCTGTACCTGGCCTGGGACGGCGGCCTGCCGCCACTCGACGGCGACGGGGTGGCGGCGTGGATGACCGACGCGGCCCGCAAGCGCTTCCGTGACGTGCGTCCCCTGCTCTGCGAGATCCTCACGCCGGGAGAGCTCCGCCCGGACCGTCGCGCCCCGGAGTATCGGGCCGCCCTGGAACCGGTGTTCGCCCGGCAGCGGCGGCCGCTGGCCGAGGCGGGCCGGCGGGTCCGCGATCTCGCCTCCCGCGGGCTGCTGACCGGCGACGAGCGCAACGTCATCGAGAGCCTCGCGCACATCCAGTCGATCCGGCTGGCCGGGATCGACCGCGACCAGGAGCGGCTGAGCCGGGCGCTGTGGTCGCTCAGCCGGCGCGCGATCCGCAACCGCCCCGCCACCACGGCCGGAGCCCGACGGTGAACCGCCTGACGGTCCTGCTGCGCACAATGCGGCTGATGGTCACGCTGGCGCCGGGCAGGGTGCTGGCAGCCGCGCTGCTCGCCGTGGCCGGCGCGCTGCTGCCGGCCGCCAGCGTGGCGATCCTGAGCTGGTCGCTGCAGCTCCTCGTGGAGGAGGCCCGCGGCGGCTCCGGGGCCTGGACCGGAGGGGCCACCGTCGCCGTGCTGGCGCTCGCGACCGCGTCGACGTTGACGTTCCTGTTCGCGGTCGGGCAACGCTACAACGAGACGCTGCTGCGGCAGCGGCTGGGCAACGCGGTCATCGACCGGGTCCTGGCCAAGGTGCTGACGCTGGAGCTGCGCCACTTCGAGGACGCCGCGGTGTACGACTCGCTGGAGCGCGCCAAGGCCGGCGCGCGCAGCCGCCCCCACCAGGTCTTCGCCGGCCTGCTCGCGACGGTGTCGAGCGTGGTCACGATCGGTTCTGTGGCAGCGCTGCTGCTGTCCTGGTCTCCGCTCGCCGCCGCGCTCATGCTCGTCTCGCCGGCGCCCCTGGCGATCGCGCAGGTCGTCCACCACAGGGCGCGCTGGCGGGTGGAGTTCGCGCGCTCCGCCGATCAGCGCCGGCTGTTCTACCTGGAGTACCTGCTCACGAACGACAAGGCGTACAAGGAGATCCGCCTGTTCGGGCTCGGCCCGCTGTTCCGCCGGCGCTATGCGGCCGTCGTGGACGGGTTCTACGACGTCGACCGGCGGCTCGAAGGGCGCCACGCGGTCGCCTGCGCGCTGCTCGCGATGTGCGGGGCCGTCGCCGTCGGCCTGGCGCTCCTTCTCATGGTGCAGGATGCGGTGCGCACCGGTCAGGCGGGGCAGTTCGCCGGCTACGTCACCTCGGTCGTCCTCATCCAGACCTCGATGCGCGCCTTCTTCGAGGGTGTCGCGAAGCTCTACGACGACTCCCTGTACCTGTGCAACCTGTTCGAGTTCCTGGACCTGCCGGTGCCGCAGCGGCGGCCCGCCGTGACGCCCTTCCCGGGGTCGCTGCGCAAGGGGATCGAGTTCCGCGACGTGTCGTTCACCTATCCGGGCACGGACACGCCGGTTCTGGACCGGCTCAACCTGTTCCTGCCCGCCGGCCGGTGCGTGGCGCTGGTCGGCGCCAACGGCGCCGGCAAGAGCACGATCGTCAAGCTGCTGACCCGGTTCTACGAGCCGACCGAGGGCGTCATCCTGGTCGACGACGTGCCGCTCGCCGCGTACGGCCTGGACGACCTTCGGGAGCACGTCAGCGTGATGTTTCAGGACTTCATGGAGTACGAGGCGCCGGCCCGGGAGAACATCGGCTTCGGCCGGGTGGAGAGCATGTCGGACCGGCCCGGTGTCAGGCGGGCGGCGGAGCGCGCGGGCGCTCTGTCCTTTCTCGACCCATTGCCGAGCGGCCTCGACACCACGCTGGGCCGCTGGTTCGAGGGGGGACGGGAGCTGTCCGGCGGGCAATGGCAGAAGGTGGCGCTGGCCCGGACCTTCTTCAGGGCGGCTGCGATCAACGTTCTGGACGAGCCGGCCGCCGCCATCGACGCCGCCGCCGAGGCGGAGCTCTTCGCCCGCCTGGCGAATGCCGCCGCCCGGTCCACCACGCTGCTGATCGCGCACCGGTTCTCCACCGTTCGCGCCGCCGCGGACCGCATCGCCGTCATCGACGGGGGACGCGTCGTCGAAGAGGGCGGCCACCACGAGCTGATCGCGATCGGCGGTCTCTACGCCCGGCTGTTCCGGTTGCAGGCGGCCGGTTACCAGGACGAGCCAAGTGACGCCGTTCCTCGGTGAGGAACCGCATGGGGGGACGACATTGCCGAGGTTGACGGTCGGAATCCTTGGTCCCTTGTCCGTCGCGGTCGAAGGGCGGCCGGTCCGGCTGACAGCCGGCAAGCTGCGCACGCTGCTGGTGGCCCTGGCGCTGTCGGCGGGCCGGGTCGTCTCGGTGGAACGGCTGGCCGAGATGGTGTGGTGCGACCGGTTCCCGGCCGACTCGCGGCGGAGCCTGCAGAACTACGCCGCACGGCTGCGGAGCGCCATGGGCGATCGGTTGATCGAAACGCGCCCGGGAGGGTTGCTGCTGCGTGCCGACGCGGATGACGTCGACGCGCTGCGCTTCCTGCGTATTCTCGACCGGGCCGCGCAGGCTCGGGACCCCGATGCCGAACGTGAGCTCCTCGACGAGGCGCTGGCCCTGTGGCGGAGCGAGCCGTTCGAGGACGTGGATTCCCCCTGGTTGCGGGAGAGCGAGGCGCCGCACCTGACCGAGCGGCACCTGGCGGCGCTGGAGCGGCGCGTCGACCTGGACCTCGTCGGCGGGCGGAAGAGCCGCTTCACCGCGGACCTGAGGAGGCTGACCAGCCGGCATCCCCTGCGCGAGTCGTTGTGGCTGCGCCTGCTTCAGGCGCTCGGCCAGGACGGCAGGCGGGCGGAGGTTCTCGATCGGTACGAGGAGCTCCGGACACGGCTGGCGCACGATCTCGGCGTGGATCCCCATCCCGCCATCCAGCGGTTGTACGCGGAACAGCTCGCCGATCACCCGAACGCCCACGCGGAACCGCCCGCCGATCACCCGCGTGCTGCTGTCGTCGCCGGTCCCTCGGCGACGGGCGATCCACCGGATCGCCCTGCCGGGGTCGCATCGCTCTTCGCCGCGTCACCGCGACGGCTCCCTCCGGCCACGGTGGACTTCGTCGGCCGCGAGCGCGACCTCGCCTCGCTGGCCGCTCTGGTGCAGGCGGAGCCGGCGACGGCGATCGTGGTCGACGGGATGGCCGGCGTGGGCAAGACGACGCTCGTCGTCCACCACGCCCACCAGGTGGCCGCCCTTTTTCCCGACGGCCAGCTCTTCATCGACCTGCACGGCCACACGCCCGGCTGCGCTCCGGTGCCGCCGGAGGACGCGCTTCATCGCCTGCTCCGCACCCTCAACGTGCCCGCGGACCGCATCCCGCCCCACGTGGAGGACCGGGCGGCTCTGTATCGCGGCCTGCTGGCAGACCGGAAGGTCCTGCTCGTGCTCGACGACGCGGCCGGCGAAGCACAGATCCGGCCGCTCCTGCCGGGCAGCGCGAGCTGCCGTGTCCTGGTCACCAGCAGAAGACGCCTGACAGGTCTGGACGGAACGCGCACGCTGACGCTCGGCGTTCCGCCGCCGGCCGACGCGATCGCGATGTTCACCCGCGTCGCCGGACCGCATCGAGTGGCCGGCACCGCCGCCGGAACGCTGGCCGAGACCGTGACGCGGTGCGAGCTTCTCCCGCTGGCCATCCGGCTGGCCGCCACGCGGCTGCGCTCCCATCCCACCTGGAGCGTGGTCCGGCTCCTGGCCCGGCTGACCCCGGCACGCCGGCGGCTGGCCGAGCTGGCGGTCGGAGAGCGCAGCGTCGCCGTCGCCATCGACATGTCGTACCGGAGCCTCCCCGAGCGCCTGCAGCGCGCCTACCGGCTGCTCTGCGCGCACACCTGCGAGAGTTTCGGCGCCGACCAGGCCGCCGCCCTCATGGACGCGGACACCCTGGCGGCCGAGCGGGTTCTGGAGGGCCTGATGGAGGCGAACCTGCTGCAGGAGCCGGCCCCGGGCCGCTACGCCTTCCACGGCCTGATACGCGATCACGGCGCGGAGCTGGCGACCGGAGAAGGCAGCGGCTCGACGGGGCGAGCGATGCCGCTCATCGGCCTGCCCCGCCCTCCGAGAGGGGCCCTGGCCGAGCGCAACGGGTAGGCGTCCGGGCGCCGCCGCCGCGCCTCGCCATGATGACTGAGGCTGCGGCTGCGGCGCCCGGTGCACGACCCGTCCCGTCAGTTGTTGCAGCAGTCGTGGTCGAAGATGCCGCTCGAAGGGGCCCCGGTCGAGGCGTTGGCCGCGCTCGTGTACGACGCTCCCACGAGCGCCAGCCCGGCCACGGCGGTCGCGGCAAGGAACCGTGCGAAGAACTTCATGAGGGACTCCATTTCTCCGTGAGAACTGTCGACATCAGTAAAAGGCCGGCCGTCCTCATAGGCGCATAGGATCCGCCTCAGATTTCGCGTCCCTCCGGATCAAGCGTGATGCCGAATTGAGGCAGCCCGATGGTGCAATGGAATGCGTGGGCGGCGAACTGTCGTGAAGAAGCGCCGGCCTGCCGTACACGGACGAAGCCGTGTACGGCAGGCCGGAAATGCGAAAGTCACGGTCTGGCAGGCGTGACCTCGCGCAGGTCGCCCGCGCTCTTCCGGACCGTGCCGTCCTGGTCGAGCACGACGAAGGTGGGCCAGTTCCGCACACCGAACGCCTGCGACACCGGGCCCGTCTGCGGCTCGACGACCACTCGGGCGACCTCGCGCACGGCGTCGACGAGGTCCGCGCCCTGCTCGGCCGATCCGGCGACCACCGCCAGGATCTGCTTCCGTCCACCCGGCAGTGCCTTGGCGTGGTCGACGAAGCGGGGCAGCGCCTTGCGGCAGGAGGAACACCCCGTGGAGAAGAACGCGGCGAGAAGCGGGCCCTTCAGGCCGCGCAGGGACACCGTCTCGCCATCGGTCGCGGTCGCGGTGAAATCGGCGACGCGGTCTCCGGCCCGGGGCAGAGAATCACGCTCCAAGAGCTGGTCGAGACCCGCCCGAGCCCATTTGGCTGTGTACTCGCGCAGCCGGTGCAGCGCAAGGAGCACCAGCAGCAGGTTGAGCCCGCCCAACACACCGACGACGACGATCGCGGCGGCCGTCACACCATCCATCGACACGCTCCTCCTTCAGCGGGGTAGAACCAGGGCCACGAGGTCGTCGTACGCGATGACCAGTGCCGCCGCGACGACGGCCGCGAACCCGGAGACGATCAAGGCCGCCGTGTCGAACCCGGCGCTCCCCATGTGGCCGGTCAGCACGGTTCCCGCCAGGCCCACGCCGGCGGTCATGAGGAGAATCGCGTTGCGTACGAGATGCCGCGCCCCGAGCGGCTGCGTCGACGTGCCGAAGCACCGGCAGCTCGTCGACGTGCCACGCCTCAGGGCTGATGCGATCACCAGCGAGAAGACGATCAGCAGCGCGGCCCCGATGCCCAATCCCGCGGGCGCGGTGACGCCGGCCGGCATCAGTGCCGCCGCGGCCAACTCGCACGCGATCACCGCACCGGCGACGGCGGAACTCCAGCGCGCTTTCACGCCGAACGCACTTACGGTGGCACGGAATTCGATGAAACCCCGCCGCCCGCGCACCTTGCTCCCGGCAGCGGCGACGAAAACCAAGGCGAGCAATATACGGCAACCAAAGCCGATATAAGCGATCAGCATCTGCATCCTCATGGCAAAAGGGTGTGCGCGGCAGCGCCGGACCGCCGAGCCGTCGAGATCCGATTCGATCCCCGGTCGTCGACGGCTCGGCGATGGTGAGCCGACTACGGGAAACCGGCCTCGTCCCCGGAGACAGGCCGCTCGGGGCCGACCGTTGCCCGTCCGCAAGCCCGCATGCTCAGGCGCAGCTCCATGGGTGGGTGGCGCAAACGGTGATGCACACGCAGTTCGACCACCTGTCGCACTCGCCGTCCCTGATCTCGCCGGGCATCGACGACACGAGGATGTCGAGGTCGAACTCGTCCATGAGAGCGATGTTCGCCGGGTCCTGCGATCTTGTGTCCAGAGCAGGCGCCTCGGACGTCGTGAACTCGGCGAACGCGGTTGGATCGGCCACCTGAACCGTGTCGATGGACATGGTGTTTCCTCCCTTGCTACGCGTGGCTCTTCTCTGCGTCGGACGCTATCCAGCCCGGGTGTGGCGGCGGTGTTGCCCGGGTTGTGCGACGTGCGCCCGCTGGAGGAGGGCGACGAGCTTGAGGAACAGACCATCGGGAACCTCTCGTTCGAGAAGGTGTTCCGGGAGAACCGCCAGGTCTATTTCTCCTTCTGGCCTGCATTGAGCCGCCTGGAACCATGAATTCTCGCTGGCCGTGAGACCCGCGCGTGTCACACCTGGGCCACTTCATCAGGTCATGGAGCCGGATCGGGGCAGGCCGCGCGAGCGGCCTTCCGGCGATCAGGCCCGCGTCAACGCGAACACCCATACCATACGGTATAGTATGGTAACGCGTGAACCATTCAACGACCGAGGAAAGACATGTCAGCATTACCCGATCCGGTTTGGCCGGTTGTCGTCCTGGCGATCATCCAGGCCGGCGACGCCGTCATGTGCGTCAAACCCGTTCCGTTCATCGCCCAGTGCTTCGAAGACGTGAACTGGCCGCGACGTTACTGGTGGATCATGCCACCGGTGAAATTCGCCGCCGCGGCCGGTCTGATCCTGGGCATCTGGCTGCCCTACCTCGGCGCCGTGACCTGTGTCGCGCTCGTCCTCTACTTCATGGTCGCCATCGCGATGCACATCGCGGCCCGAGACCTCGGCCGCAACCTCTTCCTCAACGCCACCGCCATGCTGCTGATCTGCATCGGAGTCGGCGTCTACAGCTTCATGACATGAAGCTCGCACGCGCCTCGGCGAACGCCGACCACTCCATACCCAATGGTACGTTCGTCGGATGAGCACGGCACGAGACCGGTGGCTGAACGAAGGCCTGAAGGTCCTTGCGGAAGAAGGTGCGGCAGGGATTCGAATCGACCGGATCGCCGCTCGACTCAACCTGTCGAAAGGATCGTTCCACCATCACTTCGATGGCGCCGAGGGATATAAGAAAGCGCTTCTCGCCCATTTCGAGCACCTGTCGGTCGAAGCGCTCGAGAATGCCATTGCCGAAATCGGGGAATCGGCCGGCGCCCGGGTGGTCCTCGCACGGCTGACAGAACTCGTCCGCCCTGGCGGCACCGGACTCTATCGCCCGGAGATCGACACCGCACTGCGGGCGTGGGCGACTTGGGATGCGGATGTGCGAGCCGTTCAGGCTCGCCTGGACGAGGCCAGGGTGTCCGCGCTCCAGCGGGTGTGGAGATCAGCCGTCGCCAGCGACGAGGAGGCCCGGACGGCGGCCCTGTTGCCCTACCTGCTCGCGGTCGGAGCAACCGTCGTCTTTCCCCCCGTCGACGCCGACCAGCTTCGCGACCTCTACGAGTTCCTCCTGCCACTCGTACCGGACAGCTCCGGCCAGGCACAGGGGTGAGCAGCGACGGCCCGCCCTCAGGGAGGCGGGCCGTCAGGTCGGGGAGACTGCCGTGCCAGGCCCATGTAGTGCGCCTTGAGCTCGCCGTCGAGATGTTCGACGGCGTAGCGCAGGGCCGTGCGGGGCATGGTGGCGGCGTACCGGTCCAGGAAGCCGAGCAACAGTGCCCGATCCCGCTTTCCTGCCTCACGGATCCAGCCGCCATAGGCCTTCTGCACCAGGGCAGCCGGATCATCCACCAGGATCTCAGCGATGCCGAAGGCGTCGACGAGATCGTTCTGGCGGATGAAGTAGGAGGTTGCGACGATGGCGGTGCGCCGCTCCCACCAGTGGGCAGAGCGGGCCAGCTCATACAGCGTGGAGCGGGATCTGCCGTACAGGTGGCCTCCCACGACGTACGGCGCGGCCAGGTCCACCAGGTCCCAGGTGTTGATGCGGTCGTGGCGGCCGAGGTAGAGGTCGTACAACTGCGCTCGGCGGGCGTCCGGTGTGCGCTTGCGGCGGGCCTGCTTGTCCATGATGCTGCACGCGCCGACCCTGATCTCGTGCACATCGTTGTCGAGCAGCTTGGCGATCTCGCCCGGCTCCATGTCGATGGATTCCTTGGCCAGTGCGAAGATGTCCCGCATGCGCAGGCCCAGCACGGTGCCAGGCCCGGACGGGCGGTACGTGCGTGTCTCCGGCACCGGCAGGGCCATCAACCGTTCGGTGAACGCGGCACTGGTGGGGGTCATGTCTTGGTTCCTCTCCCTTCTCCGGGGTGGCGGACGGCCCTGAGGGCGGGATGCGCATGGCATGGCTTGCGGCCCTGCCTGCCGGTCGATGTGGGCTGAGTCAGGACGGCCATGCCGACACAGGCGTTCCGTGCGCACCGTGATCCACGGTAGAGCCAAAAACAGCAGGAGGCCGCCTGCGTCCGGGTGAGCCGGGTCACAGGAGCGGTGTGGCGCACCCTGCTGACGGTTGGCAGGGCAAGGGTCTCGAACCCTCCGATCGTCAGCTGGGGAAGATGCCGCTGGTGGCGTTGGACGAAGGTGCCGGTGATCGCGCCGGCCATCAGCGCCGGCCCGACCGCCTGACAGGGCCGGCCCTTCAGCGGCCGTAGGCTTCCAGCAGCCGCAGCCAGACCTCGCTGACGGTGGGATAGGCCGGGACCGCGTGCCACAGCCGGTCCAGCGGAATCTCGCCGACGACCGCGATCGTCGCCGCGTGCAGCAACTCCGCGACGTCCGGGCCGGCGAGCGTGAAGCCGACGACGACCTTCCGGTCCTCGTCGACGACCATGCGCGCGTGGCCGCGGTACCCGTCGGCCTGCAGGGCGGCCCCGGCGACGGCGCCCAGGTCGTGGTCGACGACCCTGATCCGCAGCCCGGCGGCCTCGGCGGCGGCCGCGGTCAGCCCCACCGAGGCGATCTCCGGCTCGGTGAACACCACCTGGGGCACCGCACGCTCGTCGGCCGTCGCCGCGTGCCGCCCCCACCGGCCGTCCTCGACCGTTTCCCCCTTCGCGCGGGCCACGATGACGTCCCCCACGGCGCGGGCCTGGTACTTGCCCTGGTGGGTCAGCAGCACGCGCCGGTTGACGTCGCCGGCGGCGTACAACCACCCGTCACCGATCGGCGCCCCGTCGTCCCCGAGGACCCGCAACGTGTCGTCGACCGCGAGCCAGGCACCCGGGGTCAGGCCGATGGTGTCCAGTCCGAGGTCCTGGGTGTTCGGTGTACGGCCGGTCGCGACGAGCAGTTCGTCGGCCTCGATCTGCCCGCCGTCGGTGAGGGTGATGTGCACGGTCCCGTCGCCGGCGCGCTTCACGGCTCCGGCCTCCGCGCCCGGGTGCACCGACACGCCGGCGTCCCGCAGCGACTCGATGACCCGCTCGCCGGCGAACGGCTCCGCGTGCGGCAGCACGCCGTCGCGGGCCAGCATCGTCACCGACGCCCCGAGACCGGCGAACGCGGTGGCCATCTCCGAGGCCACCACGCCACCGCCGATGACGGCGAGGCGGCGCGGGACCTCGTTCGCGGCGACCGCTTCCCGGCTCGTCCATGGCGCCGCCTCGCGCAGACCGGCGATGTCCGGGACCAGCGCGCCGCTTCCTGTCGCGATGACGACAGCGTGCCGCGCGGTCAGCGAGGTCCTGCCGGCGTCGCCTCCGGTCACCTCGACCGTCCGGGCGGACGTGATCCGTCCCTGTCCGCGGTACAGCGGAACCCCCACCTGCTCGAGCCAGGCGGCCTGGCCGTCGTCCTTCCAGTGCGAGGCGAAGGCGTCGCGACGGCCGAGGACGGCGGCCACGTCCAGGTCGCCCGTCACCGCCTCACGTGCGCCGGGCACCTGGCGGGCCGCCCGAAGCGACGCCGCGCTCCGCAGTAATGCCTTGGTCGGCATGCAAGCCCAGTAGGAGCACTCGCCTCCGACCAGCTCCCGCTCGACGATGGCGGCGCTCAAGCCGCCCCGCACCACCCGGTCGGCGACGTTCTCCCCGACCGGGCCCGCGCCGATGACGATGACGTCGTACGTGGTGGCGTCCACGTCAGTTCCCCTTGGCGGCGCGGCCGAGGCGCAGTGCCGAGACGAGGAAGAAGACACCGCCGAGGACGGCGTAGCCGGCCACGTTGGTCAGCATGGGGTTGGGCGCGGAGGCCCCCAGGAAGAACGACGTCCCGGCCAGCACGGAGATGCCCCCGCTGAGGATCATCGCCCACTGGCCGCCCATCTTGCGACGGCTGACACCGACGATCAGCTGGACGAGCCCGGAGACGACCGCCCAGACACCCCACACGCGCAGGATCGCCGGGGCGCCGGAGGCGCCGGCGACGGCCAGGCCGGCTGCGGCGAGGAGGCTGATCGCGATGTTCACGTAGAGCCCGTAAGGCGGTCCGGCGGCACGGGACGAGCGGGCGTCCACGATCGCCGCGGCGACGTCAAACAGGGGATAAAGGACAATCAGGGCGATACTGAGCGGCCCGAGCTGCGACATGGTGGCGAACAGCAAGGCCGCCCAGACGATGGCGAACGCGAACCGCACGAAGTAGAGCCGGCGCAGCGCCAGAGCGATCCCGCTGGTGGAAAGTGTCTCGACGGTGGTCACGATGATCCTTTCGATGGTGTACGGCGGGCGCCGCGACGGGCGGCTTCCACGCCGATGATGAGACCGAACGTTCTATCGCGACTCAGCATGGCCACGAGGCGCCGAACTGTCAAGACAGAACGTTCTATCTGATAACTTGGACACCATGGAGCGCACCGAATCCGGAGGGCGACGGTCCGAAGCGCGGGCCCGCCTGCTCGACACGGCGACCAGGCTCTTCTACACGGAGGGGATCAACGCTGTCGGCATCGACCGCATCGTCGCCGAGGCACAGGTCACCCGAGCCACTCTCTACCGGCACTTTCCCGGCAAAGAAGACCTCATCCTCGCCTACCTCAACGAGACCGACCAGGCCGTGCGAGCGGTCACCGACGCCGCCATCGCCGGCGGGCTTCCCGCCGCCGAAACCGTTCGAGCAGTCGGCAGAGCCATCGCCCAGAGCATCCAGTCCCCCGGCTTCCGCGATGCGCCTTCCTCAACGCGGTCGCCGAATACCCCGACCCCGACCACCCGGTGCACCGGGCCGTGATCGCGCACCGGCGGTGGTTTCTGGACACCGTCACGGGACTGCTGGCCCGGATCCGGGAAGCGCACGCCGGGCCGGCCGCCCGGCACTTCGTGATGCTTCGCGACGGCGCGATGGCATCGGGCTGCCTGTCCGACCCGGCGCTGGTCTGCGACACCTTTCTTCGCGGAGTCGAGGGACTCCTGCACGCTCACGTCTCACCGGCGACAGGCGGCTGACGGGACCGCCGCGGTCAGCGGCGCTCCAGCGCGCGGTGGGCATCCAGGCCAGAGACGTCGTCGCTAGCCCGAGGCGGAGTTGCTGCGGAACTGCAGGATCCCCTCGACCCCCTGCAGGAACGTGTCGCGGATCCCCGCCGGATCGGTCAGGCAACCCGATGCCATCGCGCCGTCGCGAAGCATCACGAAATGCCGGCCCGCGAGCTCCGGCGGCGTCTGCCCGACTTGCGCGAGCAGGTCCGTGACGGTGTCAAGGAACCACTCGCGGTGGGCGAGGACGGCTTGGTGCACGGGATGCTCGGGGTCCGGATATTCCGCGACCGCGTTGAGGAAGGCGCATCCGCGGAACTCGGCCGACCCGATGCTCTCGGCGATCGACCTGGCGACGGCCCGCAGGATGTCGACCGCCGGCAGGCCGCTGGCCAGGGCTTCGCCGACCTGGTCGCGAATGGCCTGGTCGATTCCCTGCAGATATGCGACGACGAGCGCGTCCTTGCTGGGGAAGTGCCGGTAGAGCGTGGCACGGGTGACCTTCGCCTCCGCGACGATCCGGTCGATCCCGACGGAGTGCAGGCCTTCCGCGTAGAAAATCCGAGTCGCCGTCGCGAGCAGCCTTGATCGCGCTTCGGAGACCTGGACGCGAGTGTTGTCCACCATCGAGGCGAGCGTACCAGATAGAACGGTCAGTCTTCTGGGAAGCCGCCGGTCGAAGGGCCGGGCCGACGGTCCGCATCGGCCCGGCCACCGGCGTCAGACATCCCTGGAACCGGTAGCTCCCATTAGGCGACGGTCGCGTCCACGGTCACCGGAATGTTGCCGCGTGTCGCGTTGGAGTACGGGCAGATCGCGTGGGCGGCGTCGACGAGCTTGTCGGCCGTCGCCTGCTCCACACCGGACAGTTCGACATGCAGTGCGGCACTGAGGCTGAACCCGCCTTCCGGTGTCGGATGAATCTGAACCTCGGCGATGACCGCGGAGTCGGTGATCCGGGTCTTCTGCTGTGCCGCGACAGCCTTCAGCGCAGAGTGGAAGCACGCGGCCCAGCCCGCCGCGAACAGCTGCTCCGGGTTGGTCGCGCCACCAGGTCCTCCCATGTCCTTCGGGATCGCCAGGGAGATGTCGAGCAGGCCGTCGTCGGTCCTCACCTGCCCTCCCGCCCTGCCGTCGCCGGTGGATGTGGCGATGCCGAGATACAGAGGTTTGCTCATGGTTCTCTTCCTTTGCGCACAACGGGCGGCGATGCCGACGCCGCGAGACCGAACGTTCTATCGTGCTCTATCATGATGCCGCGCGGCTGCGCCGTCAAGACCGAACGTTCTGTCTCAGACAGGCCGGGATCACCACGTGGACACGACTGGCCACGTCGACATCGGAAAGGCAAGGCAAGCAGGTGAAGACCAAGGTTGTTCGCGGCACCACGGTGACCGCACTGGTGGTGGCCGCGACGTCACTGACCGCTCCCCAGACCATGGCCGCGGCCGCGTCCATGGATGCCGGGGTCGCGAGCGGTGCGGTCGGAACGCGCACGTCGCCCGGCAAGCTCGGCGCTCTGACGGACCTCGTCGTCGGGCGCCTCCGCGTGAGTGATGACGTGGCAGCGTCCAAGTTCGGCACCGACTCCCCGATCGACGACCCCGCCGCCTGCCCCGCGCACCTCGCCCTGGCCACTGGATCGGCGGTGGCCGTGGAGCGGCTGGACGCCCTTCACCGCCATGCGCTCGGGGTGGCGGTGCGCTCTGTGTGCACCGCGTCCGCGAGATGACGGGTCAGAGCTGGGTGGACCCGCCGTACTCGCCGGCGGAGGGGCACGGGATCACCTGCCGCCGGCTCCGGTAGTATCGCCGGCATGTCTGCTTCGTGCGCGGCCGCTTGTGCCGCAGTGACGAGGACGCTCCGCTAGCGGCGGGGCGTTCGTCTCACTTCTGGTGAACGGTCCGTCGCTCCCCGGTCGTACCGGAGCGGCACGTTCGTGCTGCTCGGAACTTCTTCTGAGCAACGGAGCGCTCGATGCTTTCAGGCATTCTCTTCTCGCGCCGGGACGGATCGTCCCCGGTGCGCGCGTGGCTGGTGCTGTGCTGCATGGCCATGCTGCAGTTCTTCATCGCGGTTGACGTGACCGTCGTCAACGTCGCCCTGCCCTCGATCGGCGCCACCTTCCACGTCGACGGTCACGCGCTGACCTGGGTAGTCGTCGGCTACACGATCACCGGTGGCGGGCTGCTGATGTTCGGGGGGCGGCTGGGCGACATGCTTGGCAGACGACGTGTCCTCCTGCTCGGCACAGCCCTCTTCGGCTCCGCGTCCCTGCTGGCCGGGCTCGCGCCCTCCTTCACTCCCCTGGTGACGGCCAGGCTGCTGCAGGGAGCCGGCGAGGCGATCGCGCTTCCGGCGGCGATGGCAGTGATCGTGCTCATGTTCCCCGAGGGGCCGCGCAGATCGCGGGCGCTCAGCGTGTGGGCGGCCGTCGCGAGCTGTGGCCTCGTTCTCGGGTTCGCGCTCTCCGGAATCGTCGTCGAGCTGCTGGGCTGGCGGTGGATCTTCCTGCTGTCCGTGCCTTTCGTCGCGGTCGTGCTCGCCGCGGTGGTCTTCCTCGTGCCGGGTGAACGGCCGGCCGAGCCCTCCCCCGTGGACCTTCTCGGCTCGCTCCTGCTGGTCGCCGCCCCGCTGCTGTTCACCCTCGGGGTCGTCGAGGCGGGGAAGACGGACGGCACGCTGCCATGGCTGCCGCCGGTGGCGCTGGCCGGCGCGGTAGCGGCCGGGGCCCTGTTCGTCAGGGTCGAGCGCCGTTCACGGAACCCGCTCGTGCCGCTGCGGTTCTTCCGCAGCCGGCCCCGCGTCCTGGCCAACCTTGCCACCGCCCTGCTGAGCGCGGCGCTGTCCACCTCGTTCCTGCTGTTCACCTACTACCTGCAGAACCGGTTGGACGCCGGTCCGTTCCAGGCCGGCCTGGTGATGTTGCCTCTGGCGGTGTTCCTGATCGCGGCCTCGGTGCTGGTTCCCCGGCTGCTCGGCCGGTGGGGCGCCCGGGCCTGCGTTCTGGCCGGGATCGGCTGCACCGTGCTGGCGATGGCGGCCATCGCTCTGGCCTCCTCCCTCCACGCCGGCGCCTTGGCGATGGTTCCGGCGATGATGCTCATCGCCGCCGGGATGGGGTTCGGGATCGTCGGGCTGCAGTACGTCGCGGTGATCGGAGTCACCGAAGACGACGCCGGCATCGCGTCCGGTGTCCAGCGAGCGGCCGACCAACTGGGCGGCTCCACCGGGATCACGATCTACGTCGGTATCGGGTTCGCTCCCGCCTTGGACGGCATCGACCCGTTCCTCGCCAGTAGTGCCCTGGCCATCGCCGGGCTCGCCGCAGCCGCCTTCGTCACCTGGCGGATCTCCATGCCCGCCGCGGTGCAGGAAGAAGAGACCGTGTGATCCCGGGCAGGGCCGTGTCCGGCACGTCCTGGCCCGGCCCAGCCTGAAGGATCTTGCTGGGACGGCCGCATCGTGAAGGCCCTCGGCGGCGCCGGTCGCGGTCACCGTCTCCCCTGCGCCAGGCTGGTCATTCCCCCGCGTCGCGGACCAGGAGCGCGATCTGCACCCGGTTCGCGACCGCCAGCTTGGCGAACAGGTTGCCGGTGTGCGCCTTGACGGTCGCGACGCTGATGTGCAGCCGCTCGGCGATCTCCGGATTGCCCAGCCCGTCGGCGATGGCCCGAGCAGTGTCGAGTTCTCGTTCGGTCAGTGCCGACAACCGTTTCCGCGCCGCTTCGCGGGAGGAGTCGCGAGCGGCGGAGGACTGTGGACCGGTGGCTGCGGCGATCACCCGTACTGTGGCCGCCGGAGACAGCGCGGGGTTCCCGTCCGCGACCGTCCGCACCGCGTCGGCGATCTTCGGCGGCGGGGTGTCCTTGAGGACGAACCCGAGTGCTCCGGCGCGCAGCGCGCCGAGCACCAGATCGTCGGAGTCGAACGTGGTCAGCATGAGCACCCGCGGCGGCGCCGGCCGGGTGAGGATCTCCCGGGTCGCGCTGAGACCGTCACGGCCGGGCATGCGCACGTCCATCAGCACGACGTCCGGCCGCTGCTCGTCCACCACGGTGATCGCGGCGTCCCCGTCGGCCGCCTCCGCGACGACGGTCAGGTCCGGCTCGCCGTCGATGACGAGTCGCAGCGCCATCCGTACCAACTGGTGGTCAAGCAGTACATCGAGCAGCAGAAACGACCCGTCTGAGGTTAGGCCACGGACACGCTGCCAGGTCAGAGCACGCTCGCGCCTAGCGGGCACTCCCGCGTGGGCCTTCACCCCCGGCGTGAACGCCGGAGCACTGGCCCACAGTTCGGTAGATCGCGAAGACGAGGAGCAGGTCGGGCACGAGGGCCGCATGGGGTAGCACCCACTGCATGGCCACCGCCAGCATGCTGGTGCCGGTCACGACCGCCAGCACCGGAACGGGCAACCGGCGGCGGACCGCCAGCGGCAGCCCCATGAGAACTCCGGCGAGGATGGGCAGCGGCTCGACCTGCCCGTCGGGCGGTATCTCCTCGATGGTGGCCACCACGGCGAAGAACGTCAGGAACACGGCGATCGCCACATCGCCGACGAGCTGGAACGCGGGCCGCGCGCTGCGTCGGGCCCGGGGTGTGGACCGACGCGGCAGCCTACAAGGGCTGGATCAGCAGGACGACCGGCATCCGCAGCGCCCCCTAGCTCACCGCCTGCTTCACCAACGCTCCGACCCGCGCCTCCACCTCGGCCGTCACCTCGGTCAGGGCGAAGGCGGCCGCCCACATGGGTCCGTCGTCCAGATTCGCCAGGTCGCTGAATCCGAGCGTCGCATGACGTGTCCGGAACTTCGCCGCGGGCTGGAAGTGGCAGACGATTCTGCCGTCCCTCGCATAGGCGGGCATCCCATACCAGAGCTTCGGCGCGAGGGCCGGGGCTCCGGCCGTGATGACGGCATGGAGGCGTTCGGCCATGATCCGGTCCGATTCCGACATCTCGGCGATCTTCGCGAGCACGTCCCGCTGATCCTGTGCCGCCTTGTCGGCGCGTGAGCTGCGGCGCGCCGCCTTCTTCTGCTCTTGGGCGTGCTCCTTCATCGCGGCCCGCTCCTCGGCCGTGAATCCCTCGTACGTGCTCTTGCCGGTGCTGCTCATGACGGACCTCCCCTTTTGTGGATCTCGATGTTCGGGACCGGGATGTTTCAGGCGGACGTGGTCTCCCAGACGAAGCCGTCCGGGTCGGTGAAGGGCCCGGCGTCGCTGCCGATCACGATCCGGTGCGATCCGGTGCCCTCCTGCGAGAGGCCGGTGTCCTTGGCGAGGGCCCGGCGAGGGTAGAGGGCCAGCGTCACGGGCGCCGATGGGGTGTCGAACTCGACGTACTTGCCGCCGAAGCTCTTGGCCACGGCCAGGCCGCGGTCGACGTAGAACCGCTTGCTCGCCTTGACGTCCGCCACTCCCAGCAGGAGCGCGATCTGGTCGATGTGCCGCGCGGCGGGGCCGGTGTCCTTCTTCTTCGAGGTCGCCAGCTTGCAGATCGTCCCGTCGGGGGCGCGTACGACGCCGCCGTAGCCCCAGAAACCCTTCGTGGCCGGCTTCAGCATCGTCGCGCCGGCGTCGAGGGCGGCGGCGATGAAGGCGTCGACGTTTCCCGGCTGGGACACCACGAGTGACAGCGCGAACCCGCGAAAACCGGTCGTCGGCGCATCCGAGGCGCGTACGTTCACATAAGAGCCCAGGCCGAAGGCCTGGTAGAAGACGTCCGCGGCCGAGGGGTCGGGCACTTCCAGGGTGACGGATCTGAAGGAGGTCATGGCACGTCCTTTGAGTGAGGTGGGTTTCTCTGAGCGCGATGGGTTCGTCGTCGTGTCGGCGGCCGCTACGCCGCGGACCCGGGAGGGGCGGGTCCGCTGCTCACCGGTCCTGGATCAGCCCGAGGACGTTGCCATCGGGATCGATGACGGTGGCCACCAGGCGGCCGCCACCGACCTCGTGCACGGCCTCCTTCACGGTGGCCCCCGCGGCGATGACCTCGGCCACCTTCGCCTCGATGTCCGGCACGTGCCAGTAGGCCACCGGCGAGGTCATGCCCTGCGGTCCACCTCCCGGCACCAGCCCGATGTGCTGGCCTCCGGCGTCGAAACCGACGTAGTAAGGCGAGTCGTTCTGCGGAGGCACACCGAGCAGGGCCGCGTACACCGCCGTGGCCTTGCCCAGGTCGGACACCGGGTGCAGCACGGTCCTGATTGCCTGGGGGGAAGAGCCGGTCATGGTCACTCCTGTCGTCGCGGTTCCGGTGTGTGCAACAGCATGGCCGCCGACACGGCCGGCCCGGATCCGTGGCGACCACGGACCCGACCACGGGGCCCGACCACGGGGCCCGACCACGGGCCCGGCTGCGGGTTCGGGCACGGAGCCGAACCCGCAGCCCGACGCGAAGCCAGGAGCGGAGCCGGAAAGCGGAGGCCTGGACCAGGGAAGTGATTACGGCAGAATGGGGCAGTGGTCGCAGGAGCGGATATTTCACCTCGCGAGGCTGAGGTGCTGGCGCTGGTCGGGGAGCACCTCAGCAACGCCGAGATCGGGGCTCGGCTGTTCATCGGGGTACGTACCGTGGAGACTCATGTCTCCTCGCTGCTGCGCAAGCTGCAGGTGCCGGATCGGCGAGCGCTTGCCCAGCGTGCGCCCGAGGTGACCGGCGCCGGTCCGTCGCACCCCGCGCCGGTGCTGCCGGCCCCGCTGACGTCGTTCGTCGGGCGGGCGCGTGAGCGGACCGAGCTGGCCAAGATGATCAGTGCCCACCGCCAGGTGACCGCCGCCGGGCCGGGCGGAGTGGGCAAGACCCGTCTGGCGCTGGCGGTGGCCGCGGAAACGGCAGGCGGGTACGCCGACGGGGTGTGGTTCGTCGACCTGGTGCCGGTCACCGATCCGAGCATGATCGCCACTGCGGTCGCCGGGGCGCTCGGCCTCGGTGAGCAGCCGGGCAGCGACATCACCGAGTCCGTGCTCGCCACGCTGGCCGACCGTCATGCGCTGCTGGTCCTGGACAACTGCGAGCACGTGGTGGACGGGGTGGCGCTCCTTCTCGAGCGGCTGCTGGCGGCGTGCCCCGGAGTGACGGTGCTGGCGACCAGCCGGGCACGGCTGATGGTGCCCTTCGAAAGGGTGTATCCGGTGCCGCCGCTGTCGCTGGCCGCCGATGACGGGTCGGATGCGGTCACGTTGTTCATGGAGCGGGCCGCGGCGGTCGGCCGGCCGCCTGATCCTCTGCTGCGCGAGGCGATCGCCTCGATCTGCGAGCGGCTGGATGGCATGGCGCTGGCGATCGAGCTGGCCGCCGCCCGGTATCCCGCGCTCGGGCTGGACGGCATCACCGCCGCCTTGTCCCACCCGCTCCGCATGCTCACCGGTGGTTCCCGCGCCGATGAACGGCACCGTTCGGTGCGGGCGGCGCTGGACTGGAGCCACGCCCTGCTGGAGCCGGTCGATCGGGCGCTGCTGCGCAGGGTGTCGGTGTTCGTGGCGCCGTTCACCGCCGCGGCGGCCGCGCAGGTGGCCGGTGACGCCGCGGAGGAGATGGGCGAAGGTGCCGCGGAGGCGGCCGGGAGCCGTGAGGGCATTGTCGCCGAAGGACTGGCCCGGCTCGCCGAGCAGAGCCTGCTGGTGGTGACGGCCTCGCCGGGCGGGACCGAGTACCGGGCGTTGGAGACCATCCGCCAGTACGGCTGGGAGCGGCTCGCCGAGGCCGGCGAGCTGGTCGACACCCGGTCCCGGCACCTGCGCTGGTGCCTGGCCGGGGCCGCCGGTCTGGCGGAGGTACGTGCGGACTGGCGGGCCCGGTTCGATCTGGTGGCCGACGACCTCCGCGCGGCCCTGGCGTGGGCGGCCGACCGGCCGGAGCAGCGCACGGACGCGTACGACCTTGCCCGGCGCCTGGCGGAGCTCACCTTCACCCGTAACCTGACCGGCGAGTCCCAGCGGCGCTACGAGCAGGCGGCCGCGCTCGCGACCGACCCCGCCGCCGGCGCGTCGATGCTCCGGCGGGCCGCGGCCGTGGCCGGCTGCCGGACGGCCGGTGACGACATGTACCGCCTCCGCCGGGAGGCCGCGCAGGCCGCCCGCAGCGCAGGTGACACCGCCGGCGCCGCCGCCGACCTGGCGAGCGCCGCGACCATCGCGTTCCGGTTCTCGACCACGTTCGTACGTCTCCCGCCCAGGGAGGAGGCGCTCGCGCTGATGGCCGAGGCGCGGGAGTCGGCCGGCGACGATCCGGCCGCGCAGGCCGCGGTGGCGCTCGCCGAGGCGGCGGTGCTCACCGACGCGTTCGGCGCCGCCCAGGGCCCGCCCGGCAACGCCGTACCGGAGACGGTGGCGCGCGCGGAGCGGGCGGTCGAGCTCGCCCGCCGGACCGGCGACCCGCTCGCCGAGTCGGCCGCGCTCGACGCGCTAACCGGCGCCCAGAGCTGGGCCGGCGACACGTTCGCCACCGCGGCCACGGCCCGGCGCCGGATCGCCCTCCTGTCATCCCTGCCGATCTCGCCGGCCGGCACCCACGAGCTGATCGACGCGCTCGGTATAGCCACCGAGGCCGGCCTCGGTGCGGGGGACGTGCCAGGCGCCCGCCGTTGGGCACGCCAGCTGGCCGACCATCCTTCGCTGGCGGAGGTCGGTCACCGCGCCACGTGCCGGCTGCTGATGGTCGACGCGATGGCAGGCCACGTCGACGAGGTGCTCGCCGGCAGCGTCCGGTTCTCCGAGGCATGGCGGCGGGCAGGAAGCCCCACCGTGTCGCTCCTCTGCCCGGCGGTGGCCGCTGTGGCGATGATCCACGGCCTCCGCGACGACCACGACGCCCGGCGCGAATGGCAGGACATCCTGGATCGGCTCGGCACCCCGCCGGAGCACACCTACGGCTACGGGGCGGTCTTCGACGCGATCCTGCTGCTGCACCGCGGGCAGGCGCCGCAGGCGCTGGAGCGGATGGCCCCCGAGCCCAGGCAGGTGTGGAAGTGGGTCACCTGGATCTGGCACCACTGGTACGTCGCCCTGCGCGCCGAAGCCGCCGTGCTCGCCGGGAGCTCCGGCGCCGGCGCCGCCGTGACCGAAGCCCGGACCGTCGTGGCCGGCAACCCGGTCGCCACCGCCCTTGTGGAGCGGGCCCAGGCGCTGCTCGACAGCGACCAGGAGCGGCTGCTCGCCACGGCGGACGCGCTCGATGCCGCCGGCTGCCGCTATCAGTCGGCGCGGACCCTGGTGCTCGCCGGCGGCGACCATGTGGCCCGCGGCCAGGCCGCGCTCGCCGGCCTCGGCCTCGCCCCTGTGGCCCTCCGGTGAAGCCGACGCTCGCCGCCGAGGACGTGCAGCGTCCTCGCGAGGTGTTCGCACGGTGAGGGTGCGGCCCTGGGTGAAGTCCTCCCCCAGGGCCGCGACTTCTCGGGCTCGAAGGCCGGGTGCCGCGCGGTCGGTCACCGGCGGTGCAGGGTGAACCAGTATGTCGGCACGGCGTTGGTGCCGGGCGTGACGTCGGTCAGGTCCCAGCCGGTGAAGCGCGTACGCAGCTCATCGGCGGTGACACCGCTCCAGCCGTCGTCGAAGCCCTCCGGGCCGTACCCGAACATCAGCAACCGCGCTCCTGGCAGGGCACGACGGGTGATCCCGGCGGCGTAGGCGTCCCGGCGGTGGTGGGGAATGCCGCAGTAGCAGCTCAGGTCGAAGAACAGGCTGAACCCGTCACCGACGGCGAGTTCGTCCAGCCGGGTCACGTCGCCGCAGAGCAGCTTCGCCTGCCGGCCGGCGGCGTCGGCCTTGGTCCTGGCCTGCTCGATGGCGCGGCCGATCAGGTCCACGCCCACCACGTCCCAGCCGTGGCGGGCGAGGTAGACGGTGTTCGTGCCGGTGCCGCAGCCCAGGTCGAGCGCCCGCCCGGGCGGCAGCGCATCCGGCCCCTCCACGGTGTCGACCAGCTCGGGAGCCGGGACGCCGCTGTCCCACGGTGGCCTGCCGGACATGTAGTAGGCCTGCAACATCTCCTTGACGGCGATCTCCCTGCCATCGTCATCGTCCCTTCCCTGGCTGAAGTACGACCACGCCGCGCGTTCCAGATCCATCACTGTTCCCCTGTTTCTAGAGTTGATTACTAGAGACGACATCTAGATATACAGTTCGGCACGACAGTTGTCCAGCCTGGAGTTCACGGGAAGAGCGGCGGTCCGTTCCGTATCGACGCCACCGGGGACGGAACCGACGGCATACAGCTGCAAGCAGGCCCGGGGGACGTCACCGGGCGGTCGCCGTACGGGGATCCGGTGGCGGGTCCGCCACCGCGGTTCAGCGGCCCGCCCTCACGTCACGAGGAGGCGAGCCCGCGCCCGAGCGTGCGATCGAGGGCGATGCGGGTGAGCCAGCCCAGACCGGCCGTGAAGAGCGGCGGCCACACGACCGGCCCGAAGGTGTAGCCGACCAGCACGGCGAGGGGGATCCACACGCGGTGCACGGCCTGGTGGAGAGCGCCCGGCGGGCGCACGCCGGCGAACCGCGTCACATCGGGGAACACGAAGAACACCAGCGCGGCGGCCGTCGTCGGCACGCCGTACTTCTGGCTCTCGAAAACGGCGAACGCGGCCAGGAACAACGCCAGTGCGCCCCAGGCGACCCTCTTCGGCCGGCTGCCCACGCCGGGACCGCGCGGAGCAGCGGCGTCTCGGCGGGGGTCGGTGGGCGGCACGCGTACAGGTTACCGATCACCCGCACCCAGCCCTCGCTACCTGCGATAGCCACCTTTTTGTGGGTACTTGTAGATCGGGGCGGGCCGGGCCGAAGCTTGGTCGTGCGGGCCGAAAGGGCCCTCGACAGCCAGACGGGACGGGGAGGCCGGCCGTGTTTCAGGAAACCGCGTGGGACGGCTCGGCCAGCTGTTCCAGGCGACGATGGCCCCAATCGGAAAGCGGCTCCAGCGCTTCGGAGAGCTCACGGCCGAACGAGGTCAGCGAGTACACCGTCTTCAGCGGCCGTACGTCGTACACCTCCCGGTGGACCAGCCCGTCGGCCTCCATCTCCCGCAGCGTCTGAGTCAGCACCTTCTCGGTGAGTCCCGGCAGCCGCCTGCGGAGCTCGCCGGGGCGGTGCGGGCGGGATTCGAGAAGCCAGAGCAATGCCGTTTTCCATTTGCCGTCGATGACCGCGATCGCCGCGGTCACGCCGCACACGTTCGGGTCCTGAGCGCGGCTGCGCGTCATCGCCATCCCCTTCGTCACCGTTCACTCATTGCCATGGAGTTGCAGCATGACCTCACACAACACTGCCCAGTCTGCCGTCACCGTGCTCGGCCTGGGGCCGATGGGCCGGGCCCTGGCCGGCGCCTTCCTGGAGGCCGGCGTACGGACCACGGTCTGGAACCGGACGCCGGGCAAGCAGCGGGACCTCGTCGAGCGGGGCGCGGTCAGCGCTCGATCACCCGAGGAAGCGGTCGGTGCGAGCAGTTTGACCGTGGTCTGCGTGGTGAACTACGACGCGGTGGACGCCATCGTGCGGCGTGCCGCGGTCACCGACGCGCTCCGCGGGCGCGCACTCGTGAACCTGACCGCCGACACCCCCGACCGAGCCCGGGACACCGCGACCTGGGCGGCCGAGCACGGCATCGGGTATCTGGACGGTGCGATCATGACGCCGACCACGACCATCGGCACGCCCGCCGGGGTGTTCCTCCACAGCGGCCCCGAGAAGCTCTACCTCGAGCACCGGCCGACGCTGGACGCCCTCGGCGGCGCCCACACCCACCTCGGCGAGGACGTCGGCAGGGCGGCCGCGTACGACATCGCCCTGCTCGACATCTTCTGGACCGCGATGGCAGGTTACGCACATGCTCTGGCGGTGGCCAGGGCTGAGGGGGTCACCGCGCGGGAACTGGCACCGTTCGCCAAGGGCATCGGCACGATCCTTCCGCCGATGTTCGACCAGGCCGCGGAGGATGTCGACCACGGCAGGTTCTCCGACGACATCAACCCGATCACCTCGGCGGTGTCGTCCATGGCCCATATCGTCCACGTCTCGGAGTCCCATGGCATCGACGCGGGCGTGATGCGCGCGGCCGAAGGGCTGGCGCGCCGCGCCATCGGACGGGGGTACGGCACCGACGGGTTCCTCCGGACCACCGACATCCTCAACCCTCTGTGAGGGGCCTCGGGCACACCGCTACGAAGCCGGGGTCGCGCTGACGACCTCGCCACCGATCACGCAGGTGGGGGTAGCTGCCCGCGCACCCATGCAGGATCGGGGTTGACGTGCACCCGGCCCGCCACCACAACGGTCGGCACGGTCTCGTCACCGTTGTTGGCCGCCCGCACCGCCGCCGCGCCGGCCGGGTCACGCCAGATGTCGACCCAGTGCACCCGGCGGGCGCCGCGGCCCAGCCGGATCCGCAGCCGCAGGCAGTACTTGCACCCCGGCCTCCAGTAGACGATCGGCCGGCCGTCGACCGCGCTGCGGCGTTCTGCCTCCGCCGCGGCGATCGGCCGCGGGAAGGCCAGCGACGAGTGCAGCCCTGCGAGGAGCCCGTACACCAGCAACAGCGCGACGGCCGCGCCGGGAGCACCCCTGGACACCAGGGCGACCGCCACCAGCGTGCCGCAGACCGCGAGCACCGTCGGCAGGACCCATGCGCGGTTCATGTGACGCAGGCTATCGGTGACTCGAAAGCCGACGGATGCCGAGGTGGTCGCACGTCCCATCGCTCGGATCAAGCGCATGGCGCCGCCCGTGTCCGGGGTTGCCGGCAGGTATCAGGCGCGCAGGTTCCGGCCGAGGAAATCCCTGATCAGCCGCGCCACCTCGTCGAGGGCGCTCTCCAGGAGGAAGTGGCCGCCTTCGAGGAGGTGGATCTCAGCCTCGGGCACGTCGGCGGCGAAGGCGCGGGCGCCGTCGGGGCCGAAGATCTCATCCCCCTCGCCCCAGACGGCCAGCAGCGGTGGCCGTCGTTCGCGCAGGACTTCGTGCAGGCGGGGGTAGAGCGGCGGGTTGGTGGCGTAGTCCAGGAACAGGGCCAGTTGGACGCGGTCGTTGCCGGGGCGGGAGACCAGGGCGACGTCGTGGTGCCAGGTGTCGGGGCTGACGAGGGTCTCGTCGGGCACGCCGGTGAGGTACTGCCAGCGGATCGCGTCCAGAGTAAGCGCCTGCCGGACGGCCTTTTCGGTCTCGGGTGTCTGTTCGCGGTGGTAGTCCCAGACGGTGGTCCAGAAGCTGGGGACGAAACCGGCTTCGTAGGCGTTGCCGTTCTGGGTGATGATCGCCGTGATCGCGTCCGGGTTGTCCAGGACGAGCCGCCAGCCGATCGGGGCGCCGTAGTCCTGCACGTAGATGGCGTAGCGGGAGATGCCGAGCTGGTCGAGCAGGCCCGACGTCAGCCCGGTGAGCGCGTCGAAGGTGTAGTCGAAGTCTTCGGCCGGCGGCGCGTCGGACAGCCCGAACCCCAGGTGGTCGGGGGCGATGACGTGGTAGCGGTCGGCCAGTGCCGGGATGAGCTCGCGGAACATGAACGAGCTGGTCGGGAAGCCGTGCAGCAGGACGATGGCGGGCGCGTCCGCGGGTCCGGCTTCGCGGTAGAACAGCCGCCGGCCCTGCACGGTCGCGTAACGGTGGTGGACGTTCGCCATAACTAACCCCTTTGATCTGATTGAATGGTTAGACTGAAGCAGAAGCGGCTATAACCTGTCAAGCAGCAATCAGGGGTTAGGCAATGTTCGAGACGATGACATGGGCGGACGAAGACGTGCTGTTGGACCTGCTCAACAGCACTCCGGTCGTCGACGGGATCCACCAGGACCTCCTCGCCGATCCGGCCGAGGCGCGCACCTGGCTGCGGCAACGTGGAGGCGACGGGTCATCGCCGGAACGCGACGCCGTCCGGCAGGTCAGGGACGCTTTGCAGGAGATCCTCCGCGGCGACCTGCCGGGCAGCGCGCTGGGGCCTTTCCTCGAAGGCGCCACCTACCGCCCGGCCATGTCGGAGCGGGGCGTGGAATGGTCACTCGACGTCCCAGCCGGGCGGGCGATGAGCGTCAGGGTGATCCTGACCTGGGACGCGCTGGAGCGGACCCGGCCCGGGCGGCTGAGGCCCTGCGCCAACAGCGAGTGCAGGCTGTTCCTCCTCGATCGCAGCAAGACCAACCGGGCACGCTGGTGCTCGATGGCCGTGTGCGGCAACCGGATGAAGGCGCGGCGGCACTATCAGCGCACGCACCAGCCGCCGGCCGGCTGAAAGGAGCCGCCGCCAGGCCACGCCGCGGCCTTCGAACCATCGGGGACCGCCCAGCGCGACGTCGCGATCAGAAATAACGCCGCGCCGCTCCTTACAGCGTGCGAGCGAACCATTCGTGCAGCGCGGCGCCGACCTGCGCCGGATCCTGGGTGTCGACCTCGCCCAACTCGTCGCGTACGCGCGCGATCGCCTGGCGGCAGGACCCCACAGGCGCCACTACCAGCGGCTCATCCGTTTCCGGCCGCGCCGGGGTCGCGTAGCCGCACGCACACCGCGTACGGCGCGTCGTCCTGCTCTCCGCGCATCCCCTCGACCGTGCCGCGGGTGCGGATCTCGCCCGCGTACCGCATGCCGATGCGCTCCATCACCGCTCGTGAACGCCCGTTGTGGCGGGCCGTGCACGACACCACCGCTCGCGCCCCGAGGACGTCGAACGCGAACGCCAGCCCGGCGCGGCCGATCTCGGAGGCGTACCCGCGCCCCCAGAACTCCCGCCGCAGCGCCCAGCCGATCTCGAGCCAGTGCGCGTGCGCCACGAACGGGTGGCGGGCCTCGTGCGCGTCGCGCACCCACGGCTCCGCCGGAAGGAACGCGTAGAGCTGACCCCAGTCGTCGTCGACCGGCGTGCGCGAAAGTCCGCCGCGGCCGACGACCTGGCCGCTCACGCGGTCGTAGGCGACCCATTTGTGCACACCGTGGAGGCGCCACGAGTCACCCATGAACCTCGCCCGTTCCTCCGCCTGCTCGAAGCTCGGCCTGCCGGCGCCGTACCACGGCCAGACCTCCTCGTCGCCGTGCACGAGCCAGAGGTCGGAGGCGTGAGCGGGGCCGGCCGGCTCCAGCCGCAGGCGCGTGGTGAACCGGACGCCGGCGGCGCCGGCCGGTGGCGGATCTGCCATGCGGCACAGTGTCCCACGACGGGCGGCGGCGGCGCGTCCGCAAGAACGCGCGAGCATTTCGACGAACGTTTCTGCACCTTCCTGCACCTTTCCTGAGGGCGATGGCATCGGCGTCCATGCGCCGGTCCTCGCCATCGCCCGCCCGCCCGGCCGTGACCGGGACCGGCCGGTACGGCGTGAAAGTTTCACCCTTCATTGACAGGCGGAAAGCGCTTTCCTACGGTGTGGGCGTCCACGACGACGAAGGTGGTACGAGATGAGACGAGCAGTCGCGCTGCGACTCCATGCGGCGCTGGCCGCGCTGGCCACCGCGGCCGCGGTCGGTGTGACCTTACCGGTGACCCAGGCCTCGGCGGCGGCCGGCAGCGCCACCGGCTACGCGACCGGCAACGGCGGGACCACCGGCGGTGCGGGCGGGCAGACGGTGCGGGCCACCACCGGCACCGCGATCCACGCGGCGCTGTGCAACCGGGCCAGCAGCTCCACCCCGATCACCATCGAGGTGGAGGGCACCATCAACCACGGCAACACCAGCAAGGTGTCGGGCGACAGCTGCAACACCGCCGACGACGTGATCGAGCTCAAGCAGATCAGCAACGTCACGATCATCGGCGTCGGCAACGGGGCCGTCTTCGACCAGCTGGGCATCCACATCCGCGAGGCCCGCAACATCATCATCCAGAACGTGACCATCCGGAACGTGAAGAAGTCGGGCTCGCCCACGTCCAACGGCGGCGACGCCATCGGCATGGAGAGCAGCGTCCGCAACGTCTGGGTCGATCACGCCACCCTGGAGGCCTCGGGCGGGGAGTCTGAAGGCTTCGACGGCCTCTTCGACATGAAGAACGACACCCAGTACGTGACCCTGTCCTACAGCATCCTGCGCAACTCCGGCCGCGGCGGGCTCATCGGGTCCAGCGAGAGCGACCGCTCGAACGGCTACGTCACCTTCCACCACAACCGGTACGAGAACATCGACTCCCGCACCCCCCTGCTGCGTGGCGGCATCGCCCACATCTACAACAACCACTACGTGGACCTGCACGAATCCGGCATCAACTCCCGGGCCGGGGGCCGCGCCAGGGTGGACAACAACTACTTCGAGGACTCCAAGGACGTTCTCGGCACCTTCTACACCAACGAGGCCGGCTACTGGCAGGTCGGCGGCAACATCTTCGACAACGTGACCTGGTCGAGCCGCGGCGACGAGAACAACCCAGCCGGCCCCGACCCGCAGTCGAACACCTCGGTCAGCATCCCCTACTCCTACAGCCTCGACCAGGCCGGTTGCGTGCCGGACGTCGTCCAGCAGACGGCCGGCGCCAACAAGGGCATGCTGGTGTCGCCCGGCAACTGCTCCGACCCGCAGGAGCCCACGACGCCCCCGACCGATCCCACCGACCCGCCGACCACGCCGCCGCCCAGCGGGACCAACCTCAGCATCGGAGCCGGCTCCGACGGCTCCGGCAAGGCAAGCGGGACGAGCTACGGCAACGTGCGGGACGGCGACATGAGCACCTACTGGTCGCCTTCCGGCTCGACCGGTGACATCTCGGTCAAGTGGGGCTCCGCCACGACGGTCGGCAGGGTCGTCATCCGCGAGGCGTCAGGCTCCTCGGGCGCCATCGGATCCTGGCAGCTCGTCAACCACGGCACCGGGGCCGTCCTGAAGTCCGGCAGCGGGGCGGGCGCCATCACCTTCACCCCGACCTCGCTGAAGAAGATCACCTTCAGGATCACCGGCGCGAACGGCACGCCGAGGGTCGCCGAGTTCGAGACCTACGCCTCGTAGCTCCGTCTGCTGATCCACGGAGCGTCCCGGAACCGGAGGCCGCTCCGTACACCGAACGCGAAGCGTGTCCCCCTGGTGTCGTGATCTTCCGACACGAGGGGGACACCTCCAGGCGAGCCGGGCCAGGCGGACCGCACCCTTCACCACCAGGCGAAGGCGAGCCAGGCGAGGAGAGGTGCGACCACGATCGAGACGAGGCCGTAGGTGAGCAGCTGGCGGAACAGGCGCGGCCGGACCGAGGGCTCGGCGGCGCCGAGGATGAGGCCGCCGGTGATGCCGAGCGGGTTGATGTCGACCAGCACCGACGCGAGGGCGAGGGCGAGCACGCCGCCGACCGGGGAGACGCCGGCGGCCACCAGCGGGGGCAGCAGCGGCATGACGGTCGCGAACACCGCGATGGAGCTGGCGGCGAAGGACGTGACGCCGGCGATGTAGCAGAGCACCAGCAGGCTGAGGAGCGGCGACCCTTCGATCGTGAGCAGGTCGCTGATCTGCTTGAACGCCCCCAGGTGCTGCATCAGGCCCACGTACGTCAGCAGGCCGCCGATCAGCAGGACCACGTTCCACGGGATCCTGGACACGATCGCGTCGACCGGCAGCCGGAACACCAGTTGCAGGACCAGCGCGGCGGTCAGGCCGAGATAGCCCACGTTCATGTCGAAGCCGACGGACAGGGCGACGACGGCGAGCATGCACAGCAGGGTGAAGCCACGGGCTCCGGGCCGGGTCTGCGGGGTGGCGGGCGCGGGTGGTGCGGCGACCGTCGCCGTCCGGGTGCCGCCACCGCCGGACGCGGGCTCCGGCTCCGGCTCCGGCTCCGGGGATGCCGTGCCGGCCGGCTCCGGCGCGGCGGTGCCCGGTCCCGGGTCCTGGACGGTGGCGCCCGGCCCGGCAGGGTGGGCCGTGGCGGAGACCGCGACCCGGCCGCGTGGGATGCCGCCGCTCCACAGGCCGACGACCAGCAGGCCCGCGCACACCACCAGGCCGGCGAGCAGCCCGCCGGCCAGGAAGGCCACCGGGCCCGAGCCGGGCAGGCCGATGCCGAGCTTGGTGCTCAGCTCGCGTGCGGTGACGCCGTAGACGGCGAGCGGCGACAGCAGCCCGCTGATGATCCCGGTGACGCCCAGGACGGCGGCGATCAGCGGCGAGGTCCGGTACCGCGCGGCGAACCCGAGGGCGATCGGCGAGACGATGGCGGTCGCGGCCGCGGGCAGAGTGCCGGCGGCGGTGAGAACGGCGCCGATGGCGAAGGGAACCAGGGAGATCAGCACCAGCCGGCCGCCCGCCAGCCGGAGCAGCAGGTCCAGTAACCAGTCGAGGGTCCCGTTGCGCTGGGCGACGGCGAACAGGGCGGTCACGCCCACGATGAGCACGAAGAAGTCGGCCGGGAAGAACCCCGTCACGTCGTTCGCCGGCACGCCGGCGGCGAGCCCGAGGATGAACGCCGCCGCCAGGGCGCCCAGCCCGAGGTCGAAGCCGGGTATCAGGGTCGCCGCGAGCAGGGCGGCCAGCACGATGATGGACAGAGTCGCGACGGTCATGAGCACGCTCTTTCTCGGTCAGACCACTCCTCGGTGGCGCAGGTCATGGATCTCTTGCTCCTCGATCCCGGCGAGGTCGCGCAGGACTTCGGCGGTGTGCTCGCCGAGGGCCGGCGCGGTGCGGCCGATCGTGGCGTCGAAGCCGGAGAAGCGTCCGGCGGGCGCCTGCATGAGCCGCGGGCGGCCCGTCCTGTCGTCCGGCACCTCCACCACCGAGCCGCGGGCGCGGATGTGCGGGTCGGCGCAGATGTCGGCCGCCGAGTTCACCGGCCCGGCGGCCACGCCGGCGTCGACGAGCAGCGCCATCAGCGGCTCCAGGTCGTGCGCCGCGACGAAGGCGGCGACCCGCGCCTCGATCTGCTCGCGGTGCTCCAGCCGGGCGGTCATGGAGTCGTGTACGGCGAGGTCCGGGGCGTCCATGACCTTGACCAGCCGGCGCCACATCTGCTCGGTCGAGGCGGGCAGGGCCAGCCAGCGGCCGTCACGGGTGCGGTAGAGGTCGTTGGGGCTGATGTGCGGGTTCTGGTTGCCCTGGCGCTCGCGGTTCTCGCCGGTCGCGCCGTACTCGACGATGAAGTCCTCCATCATCCGAAGCAGCGGCTCGTAGAGGGGGATGTCGGCCAGCTGCGCCTGCCTGGTGAGGTCGCGCTGGCGCAGCGCGAGCATGGCGGCGAACGCGGCGTAGATGCCGGTGACGCCGTCGGCCACGGGATAGCCGGCGAAAAGCGGCGGCCGTTCCGGGGCGCCCGTGCGGTAGGTCAGACCCGCGAACGCCTCCGCGACGCGGGCGAAGCCGGGCCGGTCGGCGTACGGGCCGGTGCGGCCGAACGCGCTCACCTGGACCATCACCAGATCCGGCCGGTACGCCCTGAGGTCGTCGAAGTCGATGCCGAACCGGCGCAGCGTCGCCGGGCGGAAGTTGGTCACCACGATGTCCACGGCCGCGACCAGCCGCCCGACCAGACCGGCCGCCTCGGCGTGGTGCAGGTCGATCGTGACGCTGCGCTTGCCGCGGCCGAGCATCGCCCAGGCGGCCGACTCGCCGTCCTCCAGTGGCGGGTAGTGGCGCGCCGGGTCGCCGGTGGCGGGGTGCTCGACCTTGATCACCTCGGCGCCGAACTCGCCGAGCAGCGAGGACGCCAGAGGGCCGGCCAGGATCGTCGACACGTCCAGGACGCGCACTCCGCTGAGCGGACCGTTGGCCACTGGATATTCCTTTCACCTGGGGAGCGTCGATAGCGGGATCGATGTGACTGTCGTCACCATGCCGTGCCATCGGCGTGCGGGGAAGACATGGATGGAGTTCACAGGTGGAAGGTTTTGCCTTTATGGTGGCGCGGTGCGGGTGGAACGGGCACGTTATTTCCTGGCCGCCGTCGAGACGGGATCGCTGCGCGCGGCGGCCGCCCGGTGCGGCGTCAGCCAGCCCACGGTCGGGCAGCAGATCGCGTTGCTGGAGGAGGATCTCGACGTCGTCCTGCTCACCCGCAGCCGGCACGGCGTGCGCCCGACCCCCGCCGGCCAGGCCCTGATCGAGGCGCTGCGCCGGCTGGTGGAGGCCGAGGAGGCGGTGCGCGAGTCGGCGATGCGGTCGAGCGGCGCCTACCGCGGCCGGGTGCAGATCGGCGGCGTCACGGTGACGGTCGAGACCATCATCGCGCCGGTCGTGGGCCGGTTGCGCCGGCACCATCCGGGGCTGCGCTTCGCCGTCCGCGAGGGGGCGTCGTCGGCCGTCGAGACCGCCGTGCTGGACGGCGCGCTGGACTTCGGGGTGATCACCACACCGCTGGCCCCGGCGGCGCCGGGGCTGCGCCGGATCCCGCTCATCTCCGCGCCCCTCGGGGCGTACGCGCGCACCGACCATCCGCTGGCCGGGCGCGAGCAGATCCACTGGCGTGATCTCGAGACGTGGCCCATCGTCACCATGCGGGCGGGCACCGTGATGTGGGAGACGCTGCACCGGCACGTGGTGGCCCCGGACGTCGTCGTGCAGGCCATGTCGGCGCGGACCGTCAAGGTGATGGTCGGCCAGGGCGTCGGCCTCGGCGTCCTCGCCGGTTTCGACACCTCGGCCGACATCACCGACCTGGTCTGGCTCCCCATCTCCGACGCGCAGCCCGTCCACCTGTGCCTGACCCAGCGTCAGGACAGCCGGCCCTCGCCGTCGGCCCTCATCGTCCAGCGGCTCATCCGCGCCAGGGCCGGCGAGCTGGCCGGCGGCCCGGTCAGCTGATGGAGCAGGTGTTGACCACGTCCCCGGAGGTCTGGCGGGGAATGGTGGCACTGGGCGGGGGCTTGTGGCCGCCGTGGGCCGTCCAGCGTTCGAGGGCCTCGAACGCCGTCCGCATGCAGGGCAGCAGCGGCCGCATCCGGTCGGGGAACATGTCGTACTCGATGTCCAGGTGGGAGGCGCCTTCCATCCTGTAGTAGCGGTGCAGGGCAGCCCTGCCCTGCTTGCGCACCAGCTCGGCGTACGGGTCGCCGTGGACCGCGATCGGCAGCAGAGTGTCCAGCGTCCCGTGCACGGTGATCAGCGGCTTGCCGATGCGGCCGCTCATCGAGGCCCGCCGCACCACCTTGTGCACGCTCTTCGGGCGCGCGTAGTAGTCGTAGTCGGCGTCGCAGTTGGGCGTGCCGCTCTCGCAGAACGGGATGCCCGCCTCCAGGTCGCCGTCGTACTCCGGGTCGATCTCCTCGCGGGCGCGGCGCTGCGTGCCGTCCCAGATGTTGCGGTAGTTGAACTCCCACAGGAACTCCGAGCCGGGGGCGAAACCGGCCCGCAGCATCGCGGCGTGCGCCTCGGGGTCGCCGTTCTCGGCGTACTTCGGGTAGTTGCGCAGCGCCACCGGCAGGTAGACCAGCGCGTTCGGGCCATTGTCCGGCGGCCAGTACGTGCCTTCCGCGTCGACGCCGCCGTCGTACAGCTCGGGGTGGTTCTCCAGCGCCCAGCGCACCAGCTGGCCGCCGTTGGAGATGCCCGCCGCGTACGTCCTGCGCAGCGGCTTGCGGTAGTGGCGGGCGACGGTGGCCTTGGCGGCGATGGTGATCTGGGTCATCCGGTGGTACCACTCGACGTAGGCGTCGCCTGGCCGCCTGCCGTCCTTGTAGAACTCTGTGCCGCCGTTGCCCTTGTCGGTCGCGGCGTAGGCGTAGCCCTTGGCCAGCACGTAGTCGGAGATCGTGAAGTCGTTGGCGTACTGGCGGCGGTTTCCCGGCGCGCCCGCGACCACCAGCCCGCCGTTCCACTTCTTCGGCAGCCGGATCACGAACTGGGAGTCGTGGTTCCAGCCGTGGGTGGGGTTGAACGTGGAGTCGTCCGGGAAGTAGCCGTCGATCTGGATCCCCGGCACTCCGCTCGGGTTGCGGGTGGCCGCCGCGTGCAGCCCCGCCCAGTCGGCGGCGTCGGTGTGCCCTGAGGCGACCGTACCGGCGGTGGTCAGGTCGTCCAGGCAGGTGGCGACCTGGTGTTGTGCGCCCGGTACGTGGACCTTGCCCATGCGGGAGCAGCGGGTGTCCGCCCGCGCGGGCGACGCCGCCGGCACCAGAGGGACCGCAACGAGCGAGGCCAGCAGGGCCGAGAAGACAGCAGATCTGCGAAGGAGAAGGGGCATGTGCGACTCCCTGGGGTCCGGTCCGATGCGCAGACCGGCGTGGTTCAAGGCGCTATGGGGGCCTTTTGTCTGATCACGGAGGTTACTAAGCGCATAGTCAGGTGCGGAGGGTCACTTGTCAACCAGTGACCCTCCGCAGCGCGCGCGGGGCCTACGTGCCCGCAGGGGTGACCAGCTTCAGCGCGAGCCCGGCGTAGAACTCACCGAGCTGCTCCGGCGAGTCGGGGCCGTCGAGGCGGTACCAGCGGACCAGATCGATGCTGAGCGACAACATCGCGCGCGTGACCCGCCTGACGTCGACCTGCGCGAACGTCCCGTCGGCCACGCCGCGCGCGACCGCCTCCCGGAAGTATCCGTTGGTCCGGTGGCGCAGCTCCACGATCTCGCCGTAGTGCTCGGCCGTGAGGGAGTTCAGCTCCATCTGGCACACCCGCGCGGTCACGTGGTGGCGGGCATGCCACACGGTGTACGCCGAGACGATGGCCCGCAGCCGGTCCGCCGAGCTCTCCACCGCCAGGATGGACGGGTCGCGTACGCGCTCCAGGACCCGCTCGTGACCGACCCGGATGATCTCGAAGAGGACGAGTTCCTTCGAGGGGAAGTGCACGTAGAGGGCGGCCGGGCTGAGCCCGACGCCCCCGGCGATGTCGCGCGTGGTCGTGGCGTGGAAACCGTTCGTGGCGAAGCAGCGCACCGCCGACGACAACAGGCGGCGCTGCACCTCCCCCAGGTCCTGCCTCCACAGGTCGGGGGAATGGTCTCGCAGCCGGGGATCGTCCGCCAAGTCCTGTGCGGTGAATCGGGCCTGCCGTCTGGCCATCCGCGACCCTCGCCCCTTCGACTCCGGGTGCATGGTTTCGATGCCGCCCGCCCGACAGGCCGGCCCTGCCCCGCCACGAGCATTCTACGAGCGACCATGCGCCCAGCCGCCTGGCTGATCAGTCCGCCCGGATCACCGGGGGCGGCGAGCCCGCGATCAGGTGAGCGACAGGCATCCCGTGCTCGCGCACGGACCAGCCGGGCGGCGCGCGAGCACCGCGCCCTTGCCGGCCAGAAGCTCCCGCGGTGACACGTCCCTGACGTTCCCCAGCGACGTGTCACCGCGATGGGCACAGACCCAGATCTCGCCGTCGGAATTCACGAACACGCCTTCCTGGCCCGTCACGCACGACCGGATCATGGGGATCCGGCCGGACATCAGGAAATGCCGCAGCCTCTCGAAATAGACCCGGCTCTTGAAGGCGTCCGCCGACTCGTCGATGACGCGCAGCAGCTCGGTGCGTTCAGCGGGGGTCAGGGTGCTCATGCTGAGCGGATGGCGGGACGGCACCGACACCGCGAGCAGCTCGACCTGCCATTTCCGCTCCCGCGCCCGGCGTACGAGCTCCTCGACCTCCCTCCAGTTGAGACTGGTCACCACCATGACGATCTGCAGCGGCACGCCCGCCGCGTCGAGACGTTCGATGCCCGCCAGGGTCGCCTTCGTGCCACCGCGAACCTGGTCGGCCGCGTCGGAACTCACATGGTCGATGCTCACGTCGGCGCCGCATCCCAGCCGCGACAGCGCCTCGGCGATCTCGTCGGTCACGCGTACGGCGTTGGTGAAGACGCGGACCGTGTCCACGTGCCGGCGCGCCACAGCCGCCAGCTCCACGAGGTCCGGACGGAGCAAGGGTTCGCCACCAGTGAGCGCCACGCTCCTGACGGGCAGGTGAGCCGTGCACCGCCGCAGCCAGCCGTCGTAGTCGGAAGCCGCGAGCCGGCTGAGCAATGATCGAAACCTGTGGATCTGACGGGAAGGGGTGTACCTTCCCGAATCATCTGATCAAGGTTTCGAGATAAGGCCGACGCGCCAACGTCGGTCGGGAAGGCACACCCGTGCTCACCGTAGT
>NZ_JBQQCC010000028.1:0-92750 GCF_052245635.1 Nonomuraea sp. KM88
GCGCCGCCCACTGCGCGTCAGCGAGGTCGTGCCGCCTCGCCACCACTACGCTGGCCACGAGGTCTCCGGTATTTCGTTCTTCTTGGTCGTTGAACCAACTACCGGAGACCTCTTCGTTCAACGATCATCGACACGCCTCACACGTGATCTTTCGAAACACGGCCTAGACGCCGGGGACCGAGGCAAGGAACGGGCCTGGAATGACGTGGATCGAGCGCACCGCCTATCCGCAGTTCAAGCGGTTGACGTCGGCGAGGGTGCTGCACGTGTTTTTTCACGCCGTCGCCCGAAGAGGTGACCTGGGCCGAACAGCGCACTGGCAGCCGGGAGTCGTGCTTCGCGCTGGTGCTGGCGTTGAAGTGCTTCCAGAAGATGGCGCGATTCCCCTCTCCGGACGAGGTCCCTGACGTGGTGATCGACCATGTTCGACGCTGCCTGGAGTTGCCCGACGACGTCTGGCCGGACCATGGCTCCTCACGGAGCGCGAAGGCGCATCGCAAGCTGGTGCGCCAGCGTCAGGGCGTGAAGTACGACGCGGGCCGGGCCCGGGCGATCGCCGCGGCGGCGATCCGGAAGGCGGCCCGAGCCAAGAACAACCCGGCGGACCTGATCAACGTGGCGATCGAGGAGTTGCTCCGGCTGCGGCTGGAACTGCTCGGGTACACGACGTTGGAGGACGTCGCCACCAGTATCCGCGCTGAGGTGAACGCCGTGATCTTCGCCACGATCCTGGAGCGGATGGGCGAGGCCGGCCGGGCCCGCATGGAGGGCTTGCTGGTCGTCGGGCCGGACGGGAAATCGACGTTCAACCGGCTCAAGAAGCCCGCCCAGCGAGCCACGTGGTCCCGGTTCAGGGAGCAGGTGTCGTGGCTGGATCAGGTGGACGCGCTGGGCGACACCGACGCGTGGTTGGAAGGCATCGCGCCATCCAAGATTGCGGATTTCGCGGGGGAGGCCGACGCTCAGGACGCCGACATTCTGTCGCGCTACGACCCGGTCAAGCAGGTGGCGTTGCTGGCGTGCCTGACGCACACCGCACGGATGCGGGCCCGTGATGACCTGGCCGAGATGCTGTGCAAGCGGATGGCCTCCCACGTCAAACGGGCCAAGGCGGAGCTGGAGGAGATCCGCGCCCGCCAGCGCGCGACCAGCGAGCGGCTGATCGGCACCTACCGTCAGGTGCTGGAACGCCTGGACCCCGGCAGCGAGACCGCCGCCGTCGGGCGCGAGGCGGTGGCGCGGGCGATGGAGGCGGTGAGCTCCTGCGCGGCGGGCGCCGGGCAGGTTCAGGCGCTCGGCGAGATGCTGTCAGCGCTCGTGGTGCAGACCCACAGCGTGCAGGCGGTGCGGGCGGCGGTGGAGCAGGCCGGCGGGTTCGCCGCGCAGCTGGCCGACATCGAGGAGGTCGCCGCCTTCCACGGCTACGCCTACGAGTTGCTGGTGTACCGGTTCTACAAGAAGGACCGGCCGGCGCTGTTCGAGCTGGCGGGCAAGCTGCAGCTGAAGGCCACCTCCAGTGACGATTCAGTGCTGGCCGCGCTGGCGCACGCCCGCGAGCACTCACCACAGCGCCGCGACTTCATCCCGCTTCCACCACCGGTAGAGGAGGATTCACCGGAGTCAGGGATCGCGTTCGCCTCGGGCAACTGGCGGCGCGCGGTGACCGACCGGCGCCGCCCCGGCATGGTGGCGCGGCGGCACTTCGAGGCCATGGTGTTCTGCTACCTGGCCGAGGAACTGCGCACCGGCGACGTGGCCGTGCTCGGCTCAGGCGAGTACGCCGACTGGAGCGCCCACCTGCTGCCCTGGGAAGAATGCCAGCCACGGCTGGCGGCGTTCTGCGAGAAGGTCGGTCTGCCCGACACCCCCGCCGGCTTCGTCGCCCACCTCAAGAACGCCCACCTGACCGCGGCCGCGCACCTGGACGCCGGCTACCTCGACAACGCCGACCTGGTCATCGACGACAACGGTGTGCCCAGTCTCAAACGCCGCCGCGGCAAGGACGCCAGCATCGACGCCGAGCGCCTGGCGGCCGAGATCGAACGGCGCATGCCCGAACGTTCGCTGCTGTCGATCGTCGCCCGCACTGCCTACTGGCTGAGCTGGTATCGCCACTTCGGCCCCGCTTCCGGCTCCGACCCCAAAATCAAGGACAAGCTGGGACGGTACTCGCTGGCGGTGTTCAGCGGCGGGATCAACATCGGCCCGTACGAGGCGGCCAAGCACATCGCCGGCGTCACCGCCCGCGAGCTGTCCATGGTACGCAACCGGCACATCACCCTGAAGAAGCTGAACGCCGCGATCGCCGATGTGGTCAACGCCTTCGCCGAACTGGACGTGGTCAAGGCATGGGGCGACGGCAGCACGGTGGCCGCCGACGGCACCCAAGTGGACACCTACATCGATAATCTCCTGGCCGAGACCAGCATCCGGTACGGAGGATTCGGCGGCATCGCCTACCACTACATCTCCGACACCTACGTGGCGCTGTTCTCCCGGTTCATCCCGTGCGGGGTGTGGGAGGCGGTGTACCTGGTCGAAGGGCTGCTGGCCAACACCTCCGACATCCAGCCCTCCACCGTGCACGCCGACACCCAAGGCCAGAACTTCCCGGTCTTCGCCCTGGCGACCTTGTTCGGGTTCGACCTGATGCCGCGCATCCGCAACTTCAAGGACCTGATCTTCTTCCGCGCCTCGGAGAAGATCGCCTACCCGCACATCGACCAGCTGTTCGGCGAGAGCGGCCGCAACGTCATCGACTGGAAGCTCATCGACAAGCACTGGATCGACCTGATGCAGGTGGCGATCTCCATCAGCGAGGGCCGACTGAGCTCGGCCACGCTGATGCGCCGCCTGCGGTCCAACTCCCGCAAGAACCGCATCTACAAGGCCTTTCGAGAGGTCGGCCGCAGCGTCCGCACCGTCGCCCTGCTCCGGTACCTGGCAGACCCGGCGCTCCGGGCACGCGTCACCGCGGCGACCAACAAGGTCGAGTCCTACAACGGCTTCGCCAAATGGCTCGGCTTCGGCGGCGTACTGGCCGACAACGACCCCGAAGAGCAGGAGAAACTGATCAAGTTCAACACCCTGCTGGCCAACCTGGTCGTCTTCCACAACGCCCTGGACATCTCCGACATCGTGCGGCAGCTGGTCGCCGAAGGTTGGAACATCACCGCCGACCAGCTCGGCCAGATCGCCCCCTACCTGCGGGCCCACATCAGCCGCTTCGGCGCCTACGCCACCGACGACCTACACCGCCAGCCCGACCCGTTCGATCCCCTCCTGAAGGAGGTCGACTTCGCTGCGGTCGACCTGGCCGCCTGAGGTTCTCGAAGCCGCCAGATCATGTGGCCGGCGCCCCGTGAGCTTGTTCGCCCTGCGCTACCCGCCGGAGGGCTTGAGCGGCGACTCAGGTTTCGATCACGATGCCGCGGCGTTCGATGGCACAAAGCCCAGCTCAACGAACTGGCCCAGCGGCTGCGCCCGTGGTGTCGGAGTCTGGGGAGACGGGATCGCGCCGTGGCAACAGCGCCGCTGGAGCGAGGGCGAGCAGGGAGAGGATGAGGGTGGCGCCGAAGGCAATCGCGTACGCCTGCGGGGCAGAGCCACCGGTGGCGAGGTGGCGGGCCACGATGGCGAGAAGGAAAGCCGTGCCGAAGGAGCCACCGATGCGTTGAATGACGCTGAGCAGGGTGGTCGCCTCGGGAACGGCCTCAGGTGACAACCGCATGTACGCGGCGGCGGCGATGGGGACGGTGGCCAGGCCGAGCCCGACACCACGCAAGAACAGAGCGACGCTCAGCGCCGGATCGCTCGCGCCGGGCACGGCCACATAGGGCACAGTGCCTGCGGCGGCCACGACCGTGCCGGCGATGAGCAGCACGCGGGGTCCGAAGCGGTCGGTAAGCCGTCCGGCCAGGGGCAGCGCGGCCATGGTGCCGAGTGCCAGTGGAGCCAGCAGCAGGCCTGTTTCCACGCCGGTGGCACCGCGTACCTGCTGGTAGAACAGTGGCAGCAGCACCATGGGGCCGAAGATTGACGCGCCGGCCAGCATCATCAGCCCGCAGGACAGGGCGAATGCACGATCGCCGAACAACCGTAGGTCCACCAGGGGATGACGACGGCGGAGGGCTCGGTGCGTGTAGCCGAGCAGCAGCACGATACCGAGCGCGATCGACCCGGCGCCGAGGACGTCGGTGGAGGCCGTCAGCCGGGTGCCGCCGTACAGCAGGACCGCCAGTCCAGGGCACAACAGGAGCAGTCCGCGCAGGTCGAAGGGCCGCGGGTCGGCGGGCACGGTGTCGGGAAGTCCATGCCAGGACAGGACCAGAGCGGCGATGCTCAGCGGAACGCTGACCCAGAACACCCACCGCCATCCGGGACCGTCGATCAATATGCCGCCGAGGACCGGTCCGAGGAGTGGCGCGAGCTGGCCGGGCACCGCGACCAGTGCCATCACCCGGCCCAGCCGCCGTGGTCCCGCCATGGTGGCAAGGATCGTCTGCGACACGGGCAGGATCAGCCCGCCGCCGATCCCCTGCAGGATGCGGAAGACGATGAGGCTGGGGGTGGACCATGCAGTTCCGCACAGCAGCGAGGCCACGGCGAAGATGAGCAGGCTGCTCCGCCACAGTGTCCGGGGGCCGACGCGGCTGAGCGCCCAGGGCATCGCGGGGACGACCACGGCCAGCGTGAGGAGGTGGGCGGTCACCACCCACTGGATCTGCTCGGTGTCGGCGGCCAGGGCGATCCGGGCATCCTCCAGGGCGACTCCCACGATGGTGGTGTTGAGCAGGGACGCCAGGCCGCCGATCATCAAGATCACGGCATGACGCATCAGAGCCGGCTCCAACGGATCGAGGGCACCAGATTTTGTTGGCATGCCAGCAGTATGCGCGTTACGATGTTGGCATGCCAACAAAAAGCTCTGAGCAGGCGGCGAGGTCCCACCCGGGAGTTCAGATCGCCGAGGCCCCCCTCGGCTCGCTGTTGCTGCAGGCAGTGCGGGCCCACGCCGCCTTGGCCGCCTCGCTCCTGGCCAACCTGGGCCTGGTGGCCCCACAGGAGGTGGTCCTGCTGTACCTGCAGGACCACGGCCAGACGCCGCAGGCCGAGCTCGTCCGTTTCCTGGGCCGCGACCGCTCCACGGTGACCGCGACCCTGCAGGCCATGCAACGCGCCGAGCTCATCGTGCGGACACCCTCCCAGACCGACCAGCGCGCAATGAACGTCGATCTCACCAGCACCGGACGCGCCCTGTGCCCCCGCATCCGAACCGCCTGGGCCGAACTGGAACGACTCTCCTTCGGCCGGCTCTCACACCCGCAGCGCGAGCAACTGGCGGCCGGCCTCACCGCCGTGCGTGACGCCGCACGCGCCCGCCACGAGGACGCCCACCACGAGGACAAGGAAACCCGCCCGTGAACGACCAGCCTCTGCGCCTGGCACTGATCATCGCCAGCACCCGCCAGGGCCGCTTCGGCGCAGCCATCGGCCACTGGACCGCCGGCATCGCCACCGGGCGGCCGGAGTTCGCCACCGACGTTATCGACCTGGCCGAACTCCACCTGCCCGCCGACCTCAGCGGCTCGGCCCACGCAGCGGAGTTCATCGACCGCATCGGCGACGCCGACGCCATCCTCGTCGTGACCTGCGAATACAACCATGGCTACCCCGCCTCACTGAAACTCGCGATCGACACCGTGCGCAACGAGTGGGCCGCCAAGCCCGTCGGATTCGTCTCCTACGGCGGACTCGCCGGCGGGCTGCGCGCCGTCGAACAACTGCGCCAGGTCCTCGCCGAGCTCCATGCCGTCACCCTGCGCGACACGGTCAGCTTCCACTCCCCGCACGACCACGTGGACCAGAACGGACGCGTCACCGACCCCGCCACCGCCAAATCCGCCGAGGCCGCGGCGCACACCCTGTTCGACCGGCTGACTTGGTGGGGGACAGCCCTGCGTGCCGCCCGCACAGCCCGCCCCTACGCCCTGACCGGCTGAGCGCCGGTGACCACCACGCGCCCCAAGGAGCCCCCTCCATGCCGACCGTCATCGCACTGACCCGCTTCGGCCCCCCGGAAGTCCTGCAGCCCCTGCAGATCGAGACCCCCCGGCCGGGACCCGGCCAGGCACTCGTGCGGATCCGCGCAGCCGGAGTCAACCCGGTCGACTGCAAGCTCCGCCGCGGTGACTTCGCCGGCACCCACCCCGCCAGTTTCCCCCAACGCCTGGGCAACGAGTTCGCCGGAACGGTCATCGCCCTCGGCCCCGACGTCGGTGCCGACAGCGTCGTCGCCGTCGGCACCGACGTGGTGGGCTCGGCCACCGCGCAGGCCTATGCGGAAGTCCTGGTCGTCGACACCACCGGCCTGGTCGTGAAACCGCCATCGGTCCCGTGGGAGCTGGCCGCGGGCCTGCCCGCCGCCGGGCAAACCGCCCACACCGCGCTGTCTCAGCTGGGTGTGGGACCCGGCGATGTCCTCCTGATCCATGCCGCGGCCGGCGGTGTCGGCACCATCGCCACCCAGCTCGCGCGCGAGCTGGAGGCACGGGTCATCGGCACCGCCAGCGAGAACAACCACGACTACCTGCGTAGCCTCGGCGCTACCCCCACCACCTACGGTCCTGGACTGCTCGACCGCGTCCGCGCTCTCGTACCGGACGGAGTCGACGTCGTCCTGGACCTCATCGGCGGTGAAGCCATCACCACCAGCCTCGCCCTGGTCCAGGACCGCCACCGCATCGGGACGACCGTCGACCAGCGTGCCGTCGAGGAACACGGGGTGCGGCGAGTCGGAGGCCGCTCGCTTCCCGCCCTGCGCGAGATCGTCGGCAAGGCGGTGACCGGTCGGCTGACTCTGCCCGTCCGGACGTTCCCTCTACGCGAGGCCGTCGCTGCTCATCGCCTCGTCGAGAGCGGCCACGTGCGCGGCAAGGTGGTCCTCACCGTCTAATCCACCGACACGAAAAGTGATCACTCATGTACGTGATAAAAGTCTATTATCACGCACATGAGCGATCATGGCCGCGCGCCGACCTGCGGAACCGTCTCCGGCGGGAGTGCGCGACTCGGGCACGTTATCCGGTACATCGAAGCGGCGGGTCGCCCCGAGCCCGGCGGTCCGCTCGCCCTCGGCTCCATCGGACGGTGGTCGGCGTGAGCGCCGCCGGCGCACGGAAGGTCGCCGCGCTACGTGGTGATGGGGTCGACCTGGCCGCGGCCGCCGAGGCGTTCCTGGCCACCAACCGGCTGGCCAACCCGAACACCCACCGCGCCTACGCCTCCGCCATCGACCGCACGGCTGGAGTCCTTGGCCGGGACCGGTTGCTGGGCGAGATTTCCGATGACGAGGTCGGCCAGGCGCTGATCGAGCTGTGGGGCGGGCGCGCGCCGGCGACCTGGAACCGTAACCGGGCCGCGGTCTCCTCCTGGCTGTCGTGGTGCCGGAGCGTGAAGCGGTGGGTGGCGCCGTCGGTGCCGGCCGAGGCCGAATGCCGCAAAGAGCACGTTGACGGAACCCGGGCCGTGGCCAAGACCACGCTGCACCGGCTGCTGTCACGTCGAGACATCCCGCTGCGGGAGAAGACGCTGTGGCGCATGCTGTATGAGACCGCCGCCCGCGCCGCCGAGATCCTCGCGCTCAACGTCGACGACCTCGACCTAGAGAACCGGCGGGCCCCGGTCCGCTCGAAGGGTGGCGCGATCGAGTGGGTGTACTGGGACACCGGCACCGCCCACCTGCTACCCCGCCTGTTGCGGCTGCCGGACGGATCCTCACGCACTCACGGACCGCTCTTCCTCGCCGAACGCAGGCCCGTGCCCGCCCGACGGCCCGCGGCCGCCGATATCTGCCCGCACACCGGCCGCGCCCGCCTCGGCTACGACCGCGCCCGTGTCCTACTCGGCCAGCATGCCGGGCTCGATCTGCACCAGCTACGCCATTCGGCGGCCACCCACCTGGGCGAGGCCGACGTGCCGCTGCAGCTGATCATGGGCAAGACCCGGCACAAGAACCCCCGCACCGCCATGCGCTACGTCAACCCCGGACCCGAGGCGATCGCCAAGGTCACCGAGGTCCTGGCGCCCCGCCGCCGTACCCACTGATCAGGCGATCTCTCAGGTAGGGCAGGACACTGCCCCTTTCTCTCGTACTTGGTCTGGCCCCCTAGATCTCCCAGAGTTCGTGCGAACTGAAGGGTCTTCAGGATGAACCCGAGGGTCTTCACGTTCTAGGGATGGTTTCGACCCTTGGGTTCGCCGGAACCGGCGAGGTCTTGTTCCTCAGCAGCCGTGATCAGGAGCTGCCGGGCGGAGTCGGCGTAGCGGATGGCGGTCTTGGTGTCGAGGCCGAAGACCGAGGCGAGATGCAGTGGGTCGCCGCCGCAGGCGAGGGCTTCTTCGAGGATCCGATCGATGCGCAGGCGTTCCAGGGTGGCGGCCTGTTTGTGCAGGATCAGCGAGGCTCCCTGGCCGCTGGCCGGCGCCGTGGTCGTGGCGGTGATGTGGTTGATGAGCAGGTGTGGGTTGGCGGTGTTGGGCCAGCGGGCGGCGCGATGGCGGAGCCAGTCGAGGAGCAGCCGGTGCGTGAGGTCGTCGAGTGGGCGGGCCCGGCTGGCGATGACGATGCGGCGGTTGCCGAGGTCGACGTCGTCCAGGCGCAGCGCGAGCATGTCGGCCGCGCGGGCGGCGTGGACTCCGGCGAGCGCGACCATGACCCGGGCCGCCGGAGTGGTGGCGGCTTGGACGGATCGATCGATGTCACCGGTGAGCAGCGGTTGCAGAACGCCGTAGGGGTATTGACCGACCCTGAGGCGGCGGGTGGGGTCGCGGAAGATTGTGCCGTTCTTCTTGGCGCGGGAGAACAGCGACCGCAACGCGATCAGGGCCCGGCGCTGATGACCAGCCCATGCTCGGCGAGCATGCGCTGCAGGTCGCTGGCCTTCCAGATGCCGCGGTGGGCGGCGGCCAGGCGCAGGTTCCACTTCATGCGTGCTCCCTTCCGGACGCTGGCAGTCCGGCCGCGTGCTCGACCGCGGCCGCGGTCGGGGCCAGGTTGATCTGATCCAGGCTGGTGAGCGCGTCGTGCAGGTCCAGCGGGATGCCGCCGCTCATGCCGGCGGCGATCCGCAGGACGGCGCGCTCGCCACCGCTGCAGGGCAACCGCCCGGCGTCCAGGGCGGCGATCGCGGCGTCCCAGTCGATGAACGCCAACGCCGTGGCCACGCTCGCGTCGATGGTGATGAACTGCTCGACGAAGTCGGGCCGGTGCAGCCAGATGCCGGTGTCGATGAGCAGTTCGACTCCGGCCTGGACGCACGGCAGCCCGGTGGCGCCGAGCGTGAGCGCGCAGGCCAGCTTGTGGCGGGCCCAGCCGCGGGCGCCCTTGCCATGCCGGACGTGCAGCTTGCCGAACCGGCCCAGGTCCCACTTGATGTCGGTCAAATCCAGCTTGCACGTCTCGTTGACGCGCAGCCCGACCTCGCTCATCAGCTTGGCGGCGGTGTAGTTGCGAGCGCCCGGGGCGAACTTACGGCAGGGCACCAGATCTTTGCGCCACCCGGCGAACAACCGGCCCACCTGATCGGCGGTGGGCGGGATCCGCAGCCGACCCTCCTGCCGGCCGCGCGGCCGGTTCATCTCATCGATCGGACACTCGACAACGCGGCCGGTCATCTGATGAATCTCGATCTTGTGGCGGAGCTCGAGAAACAGGAAGTACGTCTTGATCGCCTGGACCCTGGCCAGGCGGGTGCCCTTGGCGGCGCCACGCAGCACCTTGCCGAAGTACGCGTCGGCGTCGGCGGGCTCCATCTCCCACAGCGGCCGCCCGAACCAGGCCCGCACCTGCTCCAGATGCACCACATCCGAGGAGATCGTGCCGTCCGACAGCCCCGCCGCCGCCCGAGCCAGCACGAACCCGGCCAGTACATCGGTCTCCAGCGCCTCCAGGTCCTCGGCTGTGGCCGGGGCCCGGGCCACGCGAAGATCCTTCACCACAGCCAGCGCCAACTCCGGCCTCCTCGTCTTCGCCATCTATGCAAGACGAACAACGAGGACGATAGACCTTCAGAATCCCTGAAGTCTCATCATTCTCGAAAGAATCAGGGATCCCAGGAGGTATGCCCAGGTCCTGCGGCTATGACCATGCTGAACTACTCAACGAACTCCGGGGTTATTACACAAGCGGCTCCCAGCGCCCCGCAACCCCCCTCCCAAGGGCGTCGGTCCGACCCGGCCGAGAACGGCGACCTCGACCGGCCTCGGCGGCGCGGCAGGCGCGATGTGCTGATCGTCGCGCCGCCGGCCATCGCGGTGGACGACGACGGCGCCCGGCACGCCGCGCTCCTGGCCGCCAACGAGGCGGCCAACGCCGCCAACGCCGCCCGCCGGGCCGAACTGATCGAACGGGCCCGTGCCATCGCCGCGGCGCGCACCACCGACACCACACAGCCCCCGGCCGGCCCCGGGCCCGCCACCGTAGTGCGCGCCCCCCTGCACAACCGGCTGACCGGCCTCCTGGCCAAGCACGACGACGGCCCGCACAGCCCCCCACCAGGTGCCCCCAGCCCGGCGCGGCCCGTCGAACAGCAAACCCGCGCCACCGAACCCACGCCCGCCACCGACGCCACCGACGTCCCGCTCCAGCCGCAGCGCACCCTGCAAGGCGTCCTCCTCCCGAAGGCGACCCCCCCAGCGGGACTGTCAACTTAACGGCTGATCTTGATTGTTGTGGGTGTTAGTGGCTGGTGGGGGTGAGCCGGCCTTCAAAGGCGATCTGGAAGGAGATCGGCGAGGGCGGTTCGTATGGCGGCGCGGCTGACGCCGTGGGCGCGGGCGAGCGCGGCGATCGAGGTGCCCCGTTCCTGGTATGCGTTCCTGGCTTCTTCACGCTGGTCGGCGTTGAGGCGGGTGGGCGGCCGCGGTAGCGGCCTTCGGCCTCGGCTGCCGCGATCCCTTCGTCGGTGAGTTCGTTCTGCAGGTCGCGCTGGAATTGGCCGACGGCGGTGATCACGTTGATGATCAGGTCTGTGGTGGCGTCGTTGGCGGCGAGGTTCTGGAAGTTCGACAGCGGGCCGGACAGGACGCGTAGGGTGACGCCGCGAGCTTGGCACCAGCCGCGGACGTTGTGGATGTCGATGAGATCGCGGCAGAGGCGGAAGAGTTCGGAGACGGTGAGGGTGTCGCCGGGGTGCGCCTTGGCGGCGATCTTGCCGAACGCGGGGCGGTCCAGGGCGGGGATCTTGGAAGTGGTGGCGGGGTCCTCGAAGAGGAGGACGCCGTCTGCGGGGTGGAATCCCTCGGCGACTCCTTCGGTTCGCACGAGGAGGCCGGCCTCGGTCAGGATGTGCCGCTGGCGGAGCAGGGACTGGGACGCGGTGGAGACGCGGGAGTAGACGATCTGCACCGGGACTCCTCGGAAAGGGGGCGTGGCGCCCCGTTCTATCTGTCAGGAAATCCTGTCGTCAATCTTCGCTGACAATCAGCCGCCCAGAGCGATATTTCATCCCGTGGTGTCCGGTTTTCTGAGGCGTCGGGAGCTGGTCGGGCGACCTGTCGGGAAACCGCGGTTTCCCGACAGGTATCGCGGGTCAAGGCGTCGCGGTCTTTGGCATTGCGCGTCAGGGTCGAAGTTCCGGCTTCGGGTCAGGCCGGCGGGTCGGGGGTGTATCTGGCGAGCATCGTCTGGACGGCCTCTTCGACGGCATTGTGGATGTCGGAGGTTGCGGGATTCCAGCCGGTCAGCAGCATGCGGGGCCACAGGACGTAGTTAGCGATCATGCCGAGGAACTGGTTCGCGGCGCTCTCAGCGTCGGGCACATCAGCGTTGCCCGCCTCATGCTCGGATTCCAAGTACTGCTGGACGGAGGCGAAGTAGGGCAGTTTGCCGAGCTGGAACTGCATCCGTCCCAGCTCGGGGAAACGAGGCAGTTCGGCGATGACGATCCGGAACAGGCCTGTCATGCGGGGCTGGCCGATCAGGTCGGCGTATCGGTGGCCGATGGCTGTCAGCCCAGAGCGCAGATCTCCCGCCTGTGGCCGCGCGGCGGTATCGCCGGCGTCACGCTGCCAGGACTCGGTGACGATGGCCTCGAAGAGGGCCGCCTTGGTGGGGAACTGCTTGAACAAGGTGGACTTCGAGACCCCGGCCGCTTCGGCGATCCGTGCGAGGGAGGTGCCGTCGTAGCCACGGTCCAAGAACAGTTCTGTGGCCGCGGAGGTGATCGCCTCGCGCTTCTGCTGGGCGAGCCTGCGGTGATGCGCGGTGAGTTCTGCTGCCATGCGGAGAGTATGCCGCAGTCCCGAGGCGAGTCACTTGACTCGCCTCGGGGGGCTGCTTACAGTGCACCAGCAAGGCGAGTCGAGTGACTCGCATCTGATCTGTGGCACCTGGACGCATCCTGGTTGTCGCACGGTGGAGGAAGTTCATGACAATCGACAAGATCGCTTTGGTGACCGGTGCGAATCGCGGCCTCGGGCGCAGCGCGGCCATCGCCCTGGCCACACGCGGGGTGCGGGTCGTGGTCACCCACCGCGGCGATGTGGCCGGGGCTGAGAAGACGGCGGAACAGGTGCAGGCCGTGGGTGGGGCTGCCGCTGTTCTCGGGCTCGACATCAGTGACGTCTCCTCCTTCGCGTCCTTCACCTCCGAACTGGGCGTGCAGCTGGAGCGCTGGGGTGCTTCGCGGCTCGACATCCTGGTCAACAACGCGGGAGTGGGAGTCTTCGGGCCGCTGGAGACTGTCACGATCGACGACTTCGACACGGTGATGGGCACCAACGTCCGGGGCACGTTCTTCCTCATCCAGTCGCTCATGCCGCTGCTGGTCCAGGGCGGCCAGGTCATCAACGTCTCGACGTCACTGACCCGCCACACCAGCCCCGCCACCTCGGTCTACTCCGCATCGAAGGCCGCCGTCGAGGCTCTGAGCCGCACCCTCGCCGCAGAACTCGGACCTCGCGGCATCCGGGTCAACTCCATCGCCCCGGGGCCGACCGCCACCGACTTCAACGGTGGCGCGATGCGGGACGACGCCGGAATGCGTCAGGTTCTGGCCGGACAGACCGCGCTCGGCCGCGTCGGCGAACCTGAGGAGATCGGCGACGCCATCGCTACGCTGGCCTCCGAGGGACTGCGCTGGGTCACCGCCCAGCGCATCGAGGTCTCTGGCGGCGCCCTCCTGTGACGCCGGGCTCTCAGGCGGCCAGGCCGAGGTCGAGGCGGCGGTCCATGTCGATGTCGATCCGCCCGTAGAGGTTGGCGTTGGACCAGAACAGCGGCGAAAGGCCGCGTTTGTCGGCGTCGGTCATCTTCTCCTGCCAGGCCGGATCCTTCAGGACGGACTGCACCAGCAGCGTATTGATGAACACCAGCGCCGACTGCAGCAGGTGCAGACTCAGCATGGAGACTTCCTGGTGCTCCTTGTCGCTGCCGGGCAGGGTGCCGGCGCTGCCGTAGAACAGGTCGGTGTTGGCCGAATTCCAGTTCTCCACGACCTGCAGGCCCTCGTGGATCTCCCGGCGCAGCTCCTGCGAGGCGACGTACTCGGCGACGAACACGCTCTTGACCGCCTTGCCGAGCTCCTCGATGGCCTTGTAAGTGGGGTGCTTGGGGCCGCCGCGGGTGAAGCGGCGCAGCACCTGCTCGGCCTCGCCCGTCCCCAGCCGCAGGGCGGTGGCGTACTTGACCATCTGGTCGTACTGCTGAGCGATGATCTTCCAGTCGATCGGCTTGTCGGACACCATGCCGCTCAGGCTGGACGGGACCTGGTCGTTGGCATCGGCCTTGACCACCTTCTGGTGGGCGATCCTCTTCATCCGCGGCAGCAGCTTGAAGCCCAGTAGGTAGGAGAAGGCGAACCCGACCAGCGACTGGCCATGACTATCGGTGTACTGGCGGTCGATGGTTGCATCGGTGCAGTGCCGCAGCACACCCTCCATCATCGCGGCGACCTCGGAGGCGTTGCAGGTCCGCAGCTGGGAGTAGACGCACACCGACTTGCGGTCCACGTGCCAGTAGATCATGACGCCGGGCCCGCCGTAGCGGGCGTGGTACTCGGTCATCAGGTTCGACGACCATGACCCGAACTTCTTGGAGTCCGACGCGCATGCGGTGCCGTTGCCCCACCACAGCGGGTCGCGCATCTTCAGGGTGGCGTTGACCAGGGTGGCGATCGCCTTGCGCAGGTTGTCGCGGTTGACGAACAGGTGACGGGTCGCGCGCAGGGCCGCTTCGGTCTCGCCGTGGTGGCCGCCGTCGGCGACCCGTTTGATCCCGACATTCGTGCCCAGTGCGTACAAGACCAGCAGCAGCCGTTTACGGATCACCTCGCGCGGGGTCGCCTCCCTGGTGGCGACCGTGGTGAAGGCGTCGGTGAAGTCGGTGACGAAGTCCGACTCCTTCAAGAAGTCCAGCAGGTCGATGATCCCCCAGCGGACGGCGACCTCGGTGTGCAGAGCCCGCAGGTTCTCCGGCACCGTCAGCTTGCCCAGGTCGGGGATGTGCCAGCGCGGCTCGCCGCGGTGCGTCTTCACCTTCGTCCCGCCGGACTTGTTCCTGGCCACCGCTTCCCCGCACGCCGCCATCGAGGCGCGCATCGCCTCCTTCAACGTCTCGATGAACACCGTGGCGTCCAGCGGCTGACGCAGTTCCTCGTAATGGACATCGCGGTTGTCCTCGAAGTCGGTCGGCAAGTCCTCGTCGGGGTTGCGCCAGCGGCGGGCGCCGGCGACGTAGATCTCGCGGCGGCGCAGCGCGTCCTTCAACGACACGATCACGCACAGCTCGTAGGAGGCCCGCTCGATGACCCCGTTCTCATCGACCACCGCTTCCAGCCAGCCGTCCGGCACCACGCCCTCGATCGGGACGTTCTCCGAAGCGTCGTAGTGGCGGGTCGTGTTCGGGATATCGGCGTAGCGCTGCAGCAGGTCCAGCGCGTCCATCACCGGCCGGTAGGCGGTGTTGTTGCACTTGAACTCGAGCGCGGCCAGCAACTTGGGCAGCATCCGCCGGTAGTAGGAGGAATACGAGCTGGTCAGCACGGTACGCACCTGGGCCTTGAACGTCTTGGCGTCCGCCTTCGCCTCGGTCACCAGCGCCTGCAGCGTCGCCTCCCCGCCCGGCACCGCCGGAAACACCACCTGCCGGACCGTGCCCTCCGGCCGGCGCAGCGACGCCTCGGCGATCGAGAACAGCTTCTCGCTCTTGCGGTGCACCTTCTTGGCCTCCGCCGCTATCGCCCGCTCGACCTTCCGCTCCGCCCTGGTGTTGATCTTCGATACCAGGCGATGAGCAGATCGACCAGCGCATCGGTGATCTCCGTCGTCCGCGACCAGGCCAGCGCCGCCATCAACGTCAACCGGATCGCCGGCGGGTTGGCCGCGAAGTCCGACGGATGCGAGGCCATCGCCCGCGCCCGCCAAGAGGCCACCAGCCGGTCCGAATAGCCACCGAACAGATCCGCCGGCAACCCGAGCGTCTTGGCCCGCCGCAACTTCCTGATCTCCTCCAGCAGCGTCTCCAGGCCCAGCCGGCCGGGGTCGGACTTCAGCTCCAGCAGGAACCCGTCCTCGCCCGTAGCCAGCTCCCACAGCGCCCGCGCCGAGTCCCGCCGACAACCCGTTCAGCACATGCAGGCAGAACTTCCGCTCGAAGTGGGCCCGGCCCGCGCCCACGATCCGGTCCATCCGGCCCGGCGGTTCGATCTTTAACTTCCGGCAGCGAGGCAGCAGCGCCGCCCGCAGCCCTTCGTCGGTGAACACCATCGGACAGATCTTTTTCGCCAGCCACCCGGCCAGCACGTCCTCATCCGCCCGGGTCGACTCCCGAAATCCCAGCGCCTCCCGCACCTGCGCCCGGTGGTACTCGATCGTCGACCCCGACCACCGATACTCCGAAAACAGCGCAGCGTCGACCTTCACCTGCCCGGCCATGTAGTCCACCGCCGCCCGCGGCACCTCACCCGCATGTCGCGGGAAGCGGCCCTCTTGCTCGAAGAACTTCAGCAACAGACCGAAGCCCAGACGGGTCGCCCCCGTCTTGTTCCCCACCAGCTCCCAGTCGCTGTCCAGCAGCGTCCACGCCGCGATCAGCTCCTCCGGCTCCCACTCCCGACGCATCCCGCCGCTCCCTTCGCCCGACCGACCCCCGAGAACAGGGCACACGATCGAACGGGGAACATCCCCTACGCCCCGGTACGCGCGATTCGTGACGACTACGAACCGCAACCGTGATCTAGCTCATCGCTACTTTGGGGCTGGGGTCGCCTTCGGGAGCAGGACGCCTTCGAGGCCTGCGCTGATTTCCTGGGGTTCGCGGCGTGGCTGCCTGCGTTCCTGCCCGGGCTGACACATGGTGAGTCACAGACTCTGCTGGGGCCGCCGATGGTGTCCGGTCGTCGCGATCCGCGCATCGGGCACCTGATCGGGCGGGCGATCAGGCGCCGCGGCGCTGTGGGTAATCGCCGCCGCGCTCCCGGCGGACGATGGGCGGCGTCCGGGCTTACCGCTGCCGCCGAAGCGCAGCTGAAGGCCGCTCTGTCGCAGGTGATCGCCGGTGACTTCGTCAACGATCATTGGCTCGCCACGTTCGCCGTGCTCGCCTTGGACGCCGCCGTTTGGGGTGATGCCTGCCTGGTACGGACGACATCGTGCTCACGACACGCGCCTCAGGACCGGAGCACGAGGCCGGGTGTACGGGAGACTGAGCTCATGTTTCCGGAGACTCCCGCTGCTGCGGCGGCACTGTCGGTGGTCAGGCGTTTCTGCTCACCCGCGCTGCTCAACCACTGCGTCCGGTCCTACCTTTGGGGAGCGATGTACGGTGCTGCGCACCGCATCGCCTACGACGATGAGTTGTACTACGTTTCGGCGCTGCTCCACGACATCGGGCTGACGGAGGCGTTCGACAGCCATACAGTGCCGTTCGAGGAGGCGGGAGGCCAGTTGGCCTGGGTCTTCGGTACGGTGGCCGGCTGGCCGGCGGAACGAGCCGCCAGAGCCGAGAAGATCATCGTGCTGCACATGCGCGACGACGTGCCCGCGGCCACCGACCCCGAGGCACATCTGCTGCAGGTCGCCACAAGCTGGGAGACCGTAGGGCGGCATGCCGAGCAATTCTCGGCGGACGCACGAGCAGAGATGCTTGCCCGCTATCCCCGTTTGGGATTCGGCAGGGATTTCCTGGCGTCCTTCGAGGACCAGGCGAGGCGCAAGCCGGGCAGCGCCACCGCCGCCTCGGTCCGCAACGACCTCGCCACCCGGAGCGCCGCAAACCCTCTCGAAGGCCCCTTGCCCACCTGAGCTCGTTGACAGCAGGCAGAGGTCAGACCGCTACCCTCGATCATCTTGAACATGAACCCCTCGGGCTGACTGAGATTCGGCGCCATCCGGAGAGCCGAATGATTAACGGGTGCGGGCCACCAGGAGCGCGACGTCGTCCTCGGAGTTGGTGTCGCCCACCATGCCCTGGATGACCGTCGTGCAGATCCGGTCCAGCGGAAGCGCGGCAGCACCGGCCAGGACGCCGCCGAGACGGTCGATGCCGGCCTCGATGTCGGCCTCGCGGGTCTCGATCAGGCCGTCGGTGTAGAGGGCGATCAGGCTGCCTTCGGCGAGTTCGAGGTCGAGGGATCGGTAGGAGCCGAGCCCCAGGCCGATCGGGGTGCCGCTGGGCGGCCGGTGGAAGGTGACGGCGCCGGAAGGGGCGACGGTCGCGGGGGGCGGGTGCCCGGCGGCGGCCAGGGTGCAGCGCCGGGTGGCCGGGTCGTAGACCGCGTACACACAGGTGGCTCCCGCGGCGTCCGGGAAACCGTCGGGGCCGGCGTCCTCCTCCGCCAGCCGTACCACGAGATCGTCGAGGTGGGCCAGCAGCTCGTCCGGCGGCAGCCCGAGGTACGCGAGGGTGCGCACGGCGGTGCGACAGCCGCCCCATGGTCGCGGCGGCGTTGATCCCGTGCCCGGTCACGTCCCCGACGACGAGCGCGACCCGGCCGTCACGCAGCGGGATCGCGTCGAACCAGTCACCGCCGACGCCGTCGTGCACGTCGGAGGGCAGATAGTGCGAGACCACGTCGACGGCGTCGCCGCCCGTCAGGTTGCTCGGCAGCAGGTTGCGCTGCAGCGCGAGCGCGGCCGTGCGCTCACGGGTGTACTGGCGCGCGTTGTCCAGGCTCAGCGCGGCACGCGCGCCGAGCTCCTCCGCGAGAAGCAGGTCGTCCCTCGTGAACGACTCCGGGTTGTCGGTGCGGACGAACACGGCCACGCCCAGAATATCGCCCCGGGCCTGCAACGGGACGATGATCAGCGTGTGCATGCCGGTGTCGTGAATGACCGCGGCCCGGTCCGGGTCCTGGTCGAGCCAGGTGCCGGAGGAGGTGTCCAGCACCGGCTCGAAGTGGGCCCGGCCCGAGGACAGGACCTCGGTGAAGGGCGACGACGGGGGCACGAACACCGCCTGCCCCAGCGGCCAGAGGGATTCGGGGCTCCCGTCGTGGATCGAGGCCACGCCCGCCCGGCGGAACACGGGAACGCTCACCTCCGTGGCGGCCAGCCGCTGCAGGGGTTCGGCGTACGGGAAGACCGATTCGGCGAGATCGACGGTGACGTAGTCGGCGAGGACGGGCACGGCCAGGTCGGCCAGCTCCTGCGCCGTCTTCGTGACATCGAGCGTGCTGCCGATGCGGACGCTGGCCTCGCGGAGCAGGGCGAGCCGGTCGCGCGAGCGGCTGTGGCTGATGTCCATGGTCAGCGTGCACACGCCGAGCGGCCGCCCGTCCACGCCTTCGAGCCGGAACAGCGAGGTCGACAACATACGGTCCTCGCGCCGGTCGGACGAGGACCAGCGGTTCTCGCGGTCGAGATGCGGGACACCGCTGGTGAGTACCTGGCGCACCGTCTCCTGCATGGCCTCGGTGTGCCTGCCCGGCAGGGGTTCGGCCAGGGAGCGGCCGAGCTCGTACCAGGGAAAGACCGTCCGCAGACGCTCCGCCGCCGTGTTCAGCCACACGCAGCGCAGGTCGTGGTCCCAGATCGCCATCGCCACCGGAGTACGCCTGATGAGCGGCTCCACCCAGGAGCACGCCCGACCCGAGGCGCCGGCGGTGGCCGGTGTCACCGCCACCAGCCAGGCCGGCTCCTCTCCCGATGTGACCAGCCGGGAGCCCTCGACGTGCCCGAGGACCCTGGTGCCGTCACGATGGCGGAACTCGGCGAATCCCGGCCAGGCCTCCTGGCCGCCGTACACCGCGTCCCAGGCCGCCGCGCGCTCCGGCATGATGAGCAGCGCGCAGGAACGGTTGAGGACCTCGGCCGCGCGGTAGCCGAGAAGCTCCTCCGCGCCCGGCGTCCACCCGATCACCATGCCTTCGGAGTCGATCAGGATGACCGCCGTGGGGGTGCTGTTCGGCATGCTCTCCGATGTGGCCATGACGGGCATACGTTGATCACTCGTTTCATGGTTTGGATCCGCCTGTGTGGCGAGGCGATATTAGTTGAAGATTTAGTCACTGCTCGCACCGGTGCTCTGACGCGACCTGAGCCCTGTGGGCGCGGGATCAAACCGCGTTGGCGCGGCGAGCCGTGCTGAACCGGCGTTGGTAGGCGGCCGGGCTGATCGACAGCTTCCTGGCGAAAACCCGGCGCATGCTCTCGTAGCTGGGGAACCCGGCGAGGGTCGCGGCCTGCGTCGCGGTGTGCCCTTGGTCGAGCAGTGCCCTGGCCATGTCGAATCGGATGTTCTCCACGTAGCGGGCCGGTGTCGTGGACAGCTCGCCGTGGAAAAGCCGGGTGAGGTGCCGGGTGCTCACGTTGAGGTGTTTCGCGAGTTCACCGAGCGAGTGGTCCCCGCGGGGGTTCGCCGTCACCAGATCGGTGATCTGGCGGAGAGCCGGCGAGCGGGGCGGCGGTCCTTGCAGCGGTGCCGAGAACTGGGACTGGCCGCGGCCCGCGCGGTGCTCGACCCGGCCGCGCCCCGCCCGGAGTACGCTGGCCTGTACGCCGTCTCTGGCGTCTCGCGGGCGCCGAGCGTCGACCCGGGCGTGTTCAATATGACGTTCGCCCGCAACGGAGCTTTTATCCACCTCGGTGCCGGGGACGGCGAGGTCTGGTGGTCCGCGCAGATCGCCGACCCGGCCGAACCGGACAGGACCGGCGTCACCGACGCCGAATGGCTGCGCCGCACCGCCGACCTCTACCGGCACGAGAGCGTTCCGTCGGCGGTCATCGCGGCCACCACCCGCCTGCACCCTACGGTGATCATGCACGCCGTTGACCCGGTCTCCACCTGGCATAACGACCGGATCGTTCTCATCGGTGACGCCGCCCACCCCGTCGGCGCCGGGCAGGGCGCGTCCATGGCCATCGAAGACGCCCTCACTCTTGCCGCAACTCTGCGCACCACCCCAGCGATCCCCGACGCCTTGGCCGCCTACGACGCCCGGCGCCGTCCCCGCATCATCAAGCTTCTGGGCGCCGCTGACGACAACCGCGACGCCAAGAAGGCCGGTCCCGTCAAACGCAGCCTGCAAGCCGCCGTGATGCGAGTGTTCGTCCCGCTCTTCTACGAGAAGGCCACCGCCTGGCTCTACGACCACGACCCCGGGGTCCTGACCTGAACGTCGTGCCCTCCAGGCGCACCATCGCGCAATCTTCGCCTGGTGAGCCAAGGCCGGCCCCGAGCGCTACCGACGGCGCAACACCGTCGAACGCTGCTTCCAGAAGATCAGGCCTGGCGTGGATCGCCACGTTCAGGGTCGCCGCCGCCAGCGCGCCGACCACCAGGAACCCGCCGGCATGCAGCAGGTCGCAGCACCGCCCCGGCCATGCCCGCGACGGGCACCGTCGTGTAGGTGCGCCGGGGCAGCGCCCGCGTCCAGAACGAGGCGGGCGCGAACGCGGTGATGGCCGCCGACAACGCCACCCCCAGCACCAGGAACGGCAGGGCCTGCACGCACACGGCCGCGAACACGGTCGCCCAGGTCCGCAGCGCCGGATGCGTCAGGTAGGGCGCGAGCAGGAACCGCCCCGTCACCAGCAGGGCCACGAGGTGAACGCCCAGGGCGGCCGGAACCCGGCCGAGCCCTGTGGTGACCCGGACTCCGGCGGCCGGCCACGCTCCGGAACCGGCCGATCCGCCGTACTCGGCTGCGACATCGCCCTCCCCAGCCCCACGCAGGTACGCGGCAGCAGACTGACCCGGCTGTCTCCACGCCTTCGCTCCGATAGTGCGCGAGTCATTCGTGGTGATACGGTCTGTTGGAAATGATTCTCATTTTCTGGAGTGTCTTTGAGAACGTTGCGTGAGTCAGGTTCATCGGGCTCCGGCGCGGCATCCTCACCGGCGGTCCCGGGAACTGGCGACTCGCCCACCGGTAAGGTGACGGGGCCGGCCATGCCGCTGATCGTCGTTCTGCTGGCCGGCGTTCTCGTGGTGTCGGTGCTGCTGGCGATCGGGCTGGGCGCGGCCACCGTGCCACCGGGGGAGACGCTGCGCTTCCTCTGGGCGGCCGTGACCGGAGGCACGATCGGGGCCGACGAGGTCACCGCGTACCAGATCATCTGGCAGGTCAGGACGCCGCGCGTGCTGCTGGCGGTCCTGGTGGGGGCCGGGCTCAGCGTGGTCGGGGTGGCGATCCAGGCGATGGTGCGCAACGCGCTGGCCGACCCGTTCGTCCTCGGCGTGTCGTCGGGCGCGTCGGCGGGGGCGGTGCTCGTCAGCGCCACCGGCGCGCTCACCGCGCTGGGGATCTACGCGGTCTCGGCCGGCGCGTTTCTCGGGGCGCTGCTCGTCTCCGGTCTGGTCTACCTGGCCTCCCGTGGCGCCGGCGGGCTGGCGCCGCTGCGGCTGGTGCTCACGGGAGTGGCGATGGCGTTCGGTTTCCAGGCGGTGATGAGCCTCATCGTCTACTTCGTCCCGGACGGCGAGTCGACGAGCACGGTGCTGTTCTGGTCGATGGGCGGCTTCGGCGCGGCCACGTGGGGAGCGCTGCCGGTCGTGGCGGTCGTCACCGTGGTCACCGTCGTGGTGCTGCGCCGTTCCGGGCGGAGCCTGGACGTGCTCGCGCTGGGTGACGAGACGTCGGTGAGCCTCGGTGTCGACACCGTCAGGTTTCGCCGGGGCCTGTTCGTGCTGACGTCGCTGGCGACCGGGGCCATGGTCGCGGTCAGCGGCGCGATCGGCTTCGTCGGACTGGTCATGCCGCATCTGGTGCGGCTGTGGGTGGGCGCGGCGCACGTACGCGTGCTCACCATCGCGCCGCTGGCCGGGGCGATCTTCATGGTGTGGGCCGACCTGGTGGCCAGGACCCTGGTCGCTCCGCGCGAGCTGCCACTGGGCGTGATCACCGCGCTGGTGGGCGTGCCGGTGTTCGTCGTGCTGCTGCGCCGCCGCGGCTACCTGTTCGGAGGTCGCTGATGACCCGCCTGCTGCTGGACGATCTCTCGGTGTCCATCGACGGCGCCGCCATTGTCAGGGATCTGGCGCTCACCGTCGAGGACGGGGAAGTGGTGGGGCTGGTCGGGCCCAACGGTTCGGGGAAGACGACAGCCCTGCGGTGCGTGTATCGGGCGTTGCGGCCGACGGGCGGCGCGGTGCGGATCGACGGGCAGGACCTGTCGCGGATGCCGCTGCGCGACAGCGCCCGCGTGATCGCCGCCCTCACGCAGGAGGGGCGGGCGGATCTCGACTTCACCGTCGCGGAGGTCGTCGCCCTCGGCCGCGCTCCCCACCTGCGCGGCAACCAGGCGCTCAGCGCCCGCGAGAGCGAGCTGTGCCGCGAGGCGATGGCGCAGATGGAGGTGCTGCACCTGGCCGACCGCGGTGTGCTGTCGCTGTCCGGCGGTGAATGCCAGCGGGTCCTGGTGGCCCGGGCGCTCGTGCAGGAGCCGCGGGTGCTGGTGCTGGACGAGCCCACCAACCATCTAGACCTGCACCACCAGATCCGGCTGCTGTCGATGCTCAAGGGCGCCGGGGTGAGCGTGCTGGTCACCCTGCACGACCTCAACCTGGCCGCCTCCGCGTGCGACCGGCTGGCGGTGCTGTCGCACGGCGCTCTCGTCGCCTGCGGCCCGCCCGCCGAGGTTCTCACTGGACAACTGCTCCGCGAGGCGTTCGGCGTCGAGGCGAGCGTCGTCCCTCATCCCCTCACCGGGGTCCCCCAGGTGCTCTACGACCTGGGTGCGGCCACGATCATGAAAGGAAACCCCGAGTGAAGAGACCTACCATCGCCGTGCTCCTGGCGAGCACGCTCTTGCTCGCCGGATGCGGCGCGCAGGTGGAGGGTGACGGCGCCGCCGCGAGCACGGTGACGGTCAAGAGGTGCGGCGAGGACGTCCAGTACACCACGCCCCGCCGCGCCATCGTCTACGAGGGCGGCAGCGCCGACAAGATGTTCGCTCTCGGCCTGACCCAGCATGTGCACGGCTACGTGATGCCGCCCGCCAACCCGTCCGTCGAGGAGTCGCCCTGGGCGGCCGAGTACGCCAAGGTCACGTTCCTCAGCGACGACCTGCTCAACCGCGAGCTCGTCGTGGACGCCAAGGCCGACTTCGTGGTCGCCGGCTGGCGCTCGGGCTTCAGCGACCAGCGCGGCATCACCCCCGAGATCCTCGACGGGCTGAAGATTCAGAGCTTCATGCACTCAGAGTCATGTTTCAACTACCCCGGCTACCCTGAGCGGGTGGCGCCGTTCGAGGCCCTTTACACCGACCTCGAACGCCTCGGCCAGATCTTCGGCGTCGAGGCCAAGGCCCAGGAACTGATCGCCGACTACCGCAAGCGCGTCGAGGCGGTTCAGGCGCAGGCGCCCAAGGGCGACCCGACCCCGGTCTTCCTCTACGATTCGGGCACGGACAAGCCGTTCACCGCGGGCAGCCAGGTGCCGCCTACCGACATCATCCGCTTCGCCGGCGGCCGGAACGTGTTCGGTGACCTGGACGCCCGCTGGGGGGAGGTCACCTGGGAGGCCGTGGTCGAGGCCAAGCCGGAGGTCATCGTCATCCTGGACTACGGGGACAAGCCCGCCGCGGAGAAGATCAAGTTTTTGAAGGAGTTCCCCACCACCAGCAAGCTGCCAGCCGTGGTGAACGACCGCTTCTATGTCCTGGACTACAACGAGGGCATCAGCGGCCCGCGCAACATCGACGGGCTTGAAGGATTCGCGAAATACCTACGCGAACTCGAGACATGACCGGATGAGCAGCGCCGCCCGGGGCGGCTCACCAGGTCGCGTGCAGGTTTCCTGCCTCACCGGCGCGGGCGAAGGCGACCGTCAGGCTGCCCAGCGCGTCCGTGGCGATGTGGGCCTCGACGCCGAAGACGTTCCGCAGCCGTTCCGGGGTGATGACCTCGTTCGGCGGCCCGTCGGCGATCAGCGTGCCGCCGCTCATCAGGACGAGGCGGTCGCAGTGGCGGGCGGCCAGGGCCAGGTCGTGCAGGGCCACCAGAATCGTCTGGTCGGTGGTCGCCAGCAGGTCCATCAGGGCAAGCTGGTGTCTGATGTCCAGGTGGTTGGTGGGTTCATCCAGCAGGATGCACCAGGGTTGCTGGCGAGGGCGCGCGGCGATGTGGGTGCGCTGGCGTTCGCCACCGGAGGGCGTCTTCCAGTCCCTGGCCCTCAGCTCGGTCAGGTCGAGGCGTTCCAGCGCGGCGTCGATGACGAGCTGGTCGGTCCGGCCGAGCGCCTTCGATGGGCTACGGGGACGCTGTCGTAGGCGGTCTTGTACTGCGGCGCCACCATGGTCTTCAGATTCGAGGTTCCGGCCATGCGGTCCTGCAGGCCGAGCGCGAGCAGCGTCTCGGTCGAGGAATGGTCCAGCGTGATGACGCGCTCCGGCGGGCTGGAGAACGACAGGCCCTGGCCACAACTGCTCACCCGCACCGCACCTGGGGCAGGAGCGGACGAAGGGGAGACGGATCGGGTACCGCCGCAGGCGGCCGAGGACAAGAGCAGCACAAGCCCGGTGAAGACGCTGATCTCACGGAACGGGGGAAAGGCCTTCAGAGAAGTGGAATGATAGTGGTTTTCACTGCCGCGTTGTGGATCAGAAATCTCGATTGTCCTGGTCCCCTGGAGGAGTCCGCCTGTGATCGCACCGATGCCCACCGACTCGGACACGTCGCCGTCCGCGGCGCGGTCCATCATGCGCGAGGGGCGGTTCCTCCTGCTGTGGTGCGGCACCACCGCCTCAGGGCTGGCGACCTGGGCGCTGCCGTTCGTGCTGGGGCTCGCCGTGCTGGACCGTGGGCTTACCGCCGCCGCTCTCGGGATCGTGCTGGCCACCCGAACGGTGGGTTTCCTCCTTGCGGTGCCGATCAGCGGAGTCCTGGCCGATCGGTACTCGCGACGGGCCGTCGTGTTGTGGGCGGGGCTGGCCGCCGCGCTCGCCACGCCGTTCATCGCGCTAGGGCTCGGACGGTCGATTCCGCTGATGGCCGCGGCGGCGGCGGTCGTCGGCGCGGGCCAGGGGGCGTGCCGGCCCGCGTTCCAGGCGCTCACGGCCGAAGTCGTGGACGCCGGGCGGCGCAGGCAGGCCAACGCCGCCATGACGCTGGCCGTGCGCGTCACCACCCTGGTCGCGCCGGCGGGCACGGCGTTGCTGGCCGCCGTTCTGAACACCTGGTGGCTGCTGATCGGCACCGGGCTGCTATGGCTGGCCGCCGCCGTACTGCCGCCCCGGGGACTGTCGGCCCCGGCACGTCCGGCGGACGGCGCGCGGTTCTTCGCGGAGTTCGGCGAGGGGGTGCGCGAGGCGCGCCGGCACCCGTGGTTCCTCGCCGGGCTGGGCGCGCTGGCCGCCGTCGTCTTCACCGGCTACTCGGCCACCGGCGTGGCACTCCCGCTGGTCAGCCGCGACCGCTACGGCACCGAGGCGATGCTCGCGGCGGCGCTCACCGCCTACACCCTCGGCGCGCTGGCCGGCGCGCTCCTCGTGGCCCGCTGGACGCCGCGAGCTCAGGGCTGGACCGCCCTGGCTGGCCTGGCCCTGTACGGCTTCGCGCCGCTCAGCCTGCTGCTACCGGTGCATCCGGCAGTGGTGTTCGCCGCCTACGTGCTGGCCGGGCTGGGCATCGAGCTGTTCAACGTGCCCTGGTTCACCGCCACGCAGCGCGAGGTGGAGCCGCGCCTGCTCGCCCGGGTCTCCTCGCTCGACTTTCTGGTTTCCTACGGCCTGGCTCCCGTCGGCTTGGCCTTCCTCGCCCCCGCCATCGACGCCTTCGGCTGGCAGCCGGTCCTGGCCGGTTGCGCGCTGGTGTGCTTCCTCGCCCCGGCCGCTGCGGCCCTGGTTCCCAGTAGCCGCGGATTCGCCCGACCTGAGGGGTCCTGAAGATGTCCTTCGGTATCGTCCCTGACCGCGTCGGCGGTCAGGAGGGCGATCGCGTCCGTAACCTGCTCGCCGAGACGGGTGCGGCCATTCTCATTCGAAGGCGAGGTACTTCAGGATCGTTCCGTAACGCGTGAAACCGGCCTCCTTGAGGAGGGCGAGGTTGTCGTCGGTAGAGACCGGCGCAGTGCTCGCGGGCGGCCTGGTGGCCAGGTCCCCCGCAGATCCGCGACATCGTCGAACGTGGCGGCGGCCGCGCCCTGGGCCTGGATGTCACCGACCCCGGCGATCGAGAATCCGGTAGCCGGCGCACATCGCCATCAGCCGCGGCGGACTCCGAGCGCTTGCCGCCAAGGGGTTCGCTCGGCGACATGGCGGCGAAGGTCGCGTGCCTGCCGGGGAAGGTTCCAGGTCACGGCTCCTGTGACGCGACCATCCGTGCTGTACAGGGCGGCGAACTGATGCGTGGCCGGGTCGTCGGCGATGATGTGGAGTTTCGCCTCGCCGCTGGGGCGGCCGTAGGCCTGGATCTTCACGTCGTACTGGTCGCTCCAGAAGTAGGGAACGGGCGCGAACGGGGTTGCCGCGCCGAGAAGGGTTCGCGCGGCGGCAGTGCCCTGCTCGGTGGCGTTCATACGGTGTTCGACGCGCATGCGCCCGAACTGCGGGTGGGACCATGAGGCGAGGTCGCCGGCGGCGACGACGCCGGGGGCGGCCCTGCACGTCTGGTCGCACCGGATGCCGTCGTCCAGGTTCAGCCCGCTGCCGGTCAGCCAGTCGACGGCCGGGGTCGAGCCGATGGCCACCAGCACCAGGTCGGCTGAAACGTGATCGCCGTCGTCCAGGTTCAGACAGGTGACCCGACCATCGTGGCCGCACAGTGCGGTCACGATGGTGCCGGAGCGGACCGTTACGCCGCGCTGGGCATGCAACTCGGCGCACAACTGGGCAACGTGACCTCCGAACTGACGGATCAGCGGGGCGGGCAGCGGGTCGATCAAGGTGACGTTGCGGCCGAGTTCGCGGGCGATCGCGGCGACCTCCGAGCCGAGGAAACCGGCACCGACGACGGCCACGGAGGTGGCGGCCAGCAGCCCGGCCCGCAGGGCGAGCGCGTCGTCGAGGGTGCGCAACAGGTGAACGCTGCCGAGTTCGTGTCCTGCGGGCAGCTGCCGGGGGGTGACTCCGGTGGCGATCACAAGCCCGTCGTAGGGCAGCACACCGCCGTCGGTGAGGGTGAGTTCGCGCGCGTCGGTGTCGAGGCGGGTGGCAGCTACGCCGAGCCGCCAGTCCGCGCCCAGGGCGTCGAGCGCGTCAGGGCGCCGCAGCGTCACGCGGTTGGATTGCCATGTGCCGCGCAGGATCTGCTTGGACAGCGGCGGCCGATCGTAGGGCGGCCAGGATTCGGCGCCGACGATCGTCAGGTCGCCGGTGAATCCGTGGTGGCGCAGGGCCTCCGCGGCGGTCAGCCCGGCCACGGAAGCGCCTACGACAACGATGCGGGACAATTGCTTCACGGGCCCGTGAGCGTGATCGCCAGGGCCGGGCAGATCCGCGCGGCCTCACGGACGTCTTCGTGCAGCCGGGGCTCCGGGCTGTCGTCGAGCAGCACGGCGATGCCGTCGGCGTCGCGCTGGTCGAACACCTCAGGTGCGCTGAGCACGCACTGCCCCGAGCCGGTGCAGGCGTCCTGGTCGACGGTGACCTTCATCTACCTTCTCCTCTTCTGCTTGCTTCACCAGGTGACGGGCAGGTCGCGGACCCCGTAGAAGACCGCGTTGGGGTTGAACGTCAGATCTTGCGGTGGTACGGCCAGAGCCAGCGTGGGAATGCGCCGGAACAGGGTGCCGAAGACGACTTGGAGCTCCACGCGGGCCAGCGGCTGGCCCAGGCACTGGTGGGCGCCGTAGCCGAAGGCGACATGGTGCCGGGCGTTGCGGTGGACGTCGAGCACGTCGGGGTCGGGGAAGGCGGCGAGGTCGCGGTTGGCGGTGCTCTTGACCGCGATGATGCCCTCGCCCCGGCGAATCAGCTGCCCGCCGATCTCAAGATCGGCGGCTGCGACGCGGCGGGCTTCGGTGTGGGTGATGGACAGGTAGCGCAGGAGTTCCTCGACCGCGCCTGCGACCAGGGCAGGGTCGGCGCCGTCGCGCAGTGCCCTCAACTGCTCGGAGTTGGTCAGCAGCGCGGCCGTGCCCAGCGCGATCATGTTCGCGGTGGTGTCGTGCCCGGCCACCAGCAGGAGCTGTCCCATCGTGGCGATCTCGGCCCGGGTCATCGCGCCGGTGCGGTATTGCTCGACGGTCAGCCTGCTGAACACATCATCGCCTGGCTCGGCGTTCTTCTCCTCCACCCGATTCTCCAGGTAGCTGTTCAGCTTCTCGCTGGCGGCCATGGCCTTGGCCGGATCGCCCTCGTCCATGACCAGTTCACCGGCCACCCGCTGGAAGAAGGCGCGGTCGGCGTACGGCACCCCCAGCAGCTCACAGATCACCAGCGAGGGAACCGGCAGCGCGAACGCCTCCACCAGATCGGCCGGGTTCGGCCCGGCGAGCAGGTCATCGATGAGACCATCGACGATCCGCTGAATCGTGGGCCGCAGCACCTCCATCTTCTTGACCATGAAGTCCGCGGTCAGCCGGCGCCGGTGCACCGTGTGCTCCGGCGCGTCCATCTGCATCAGCGTCTTCATCTGCGCGTCGCGCGCCTTGCTCACCGCGTTGGTGTGCGGGAAGCCTGGCTCGGCGACGTCGACGCTGACGCGCGGATCAGCGAGCAGCGCGCGTACGTCGGCGTAGCGGGTTGACCATCCACGGGTCGAGCCAGGGCAGACGGCCGAGAGCCTGCGGTTGGGCTTCACGGCCCGAGGGCGGAATGTGACGCTCACGAGCCAGGCCGGCCGGCTGACGCCGGAGAGCCGGTACGAGATGCCGCGCGGGCGGTGACGGCACCGAACGCACAGATGATCGCGAACCCGAACAGCATGTAACGTGCCGCGTCGAGCATCGAGGAACCGCCCAGGTTGACCAGGGCGCTGGCCACCGCCGTCCCGAACGCGATCGACAGGCTCGTCACCGTGGCGATCGCAGCGGCCGCCCGCTCTCCTTCGCTGGGGTCCTGCGTGCTGGACATCACCGCCACCGACAGGTGCGGATAGGCTAGCCCGACACCGGCACCGGCGATGAACAGCACCGGCACCCACACGAGCACCAGCCAGAGCGGGGCGTCCTGCCGCTGCAGCAGGCCCTGGACGAGGAAGCCGAGCGCCAGGAGCAGCGGGCCGAGCATGCGCAACCGGCCGATCGTGCGCTCCTTGACCGCTGAGGAGCTGACGAGCTGGGTCGCCGACCAGCCCAGCGAGATGGCCGCGCCGAAGAACCCGGCCACGGCCGGGGCCAGCCCGCCCAACCGCTGTCCGAACAACGGCAGGAATGACTCCACCGCGACGCCGAAAGCCAGCAGCGCCAGCGTCAGGTACAGCCACTTCAGCGGCGAACCCGGCCGGTAGGTGCTGCGCGGGAAGACCCGCAGCTCACTGCGCCGCTCATGAGCGACGAAGACGGCCACCAGCAGCAACGCCACCGCGATGCCGGCCGCGATGGCCGCGGCCCCGGACAACACCCCGGCCACGCTGACCGCGGCGGCGGCCGCCGTGACCAGCAGCAGCGAAACCACCGGGACCGGCGCCCGGACGTCGCCGCGGTCGCCGCGTGGCAGTACTCGGGGCACCAGCAAGCCGCACAGCGCCGCGATCACTGCCATCGAGACGAACGCCAACCGCCAGCCCCCGAACTGGGCGAACAGCCCGCCGAGCGCGGGTCCGACGAAATTGCCCACGCCGTACATCGCCGACCGCCAATCTCGGCCACCGCGGTCGGCAGCAGGCTCGAGGCCAGATAGATGTTGATCGCACCGACGAGCACCCCGACGGCCAGGACGATCGCCACGCCGGCGTACTCCGGGCTCAACAGTTCCCGCCACGAGACAGCGGCGGGGGCAGAGGGGTCCGTCACGCGGTCGCCTCCGTCCACGCACCGGGCCTGGTACGTCTCGCTGGACCAGACTCGTCCGTCACGGCGAGAGAGCCGTCCGGCCGGTGGCGCAGCCGTAAGCAGCGGAGCCCGATGTCGGGCTCCGCGTCGCACTGCTCGTTGTCACAAACACTCATGACGTCAAGACTGTCGCTGAACGAGTCCCGGCGACTTTCCCCTCCCGCCGTACCTCCTGCCTGGGCGCGGTAGAGGAAAGCCTCAACACGCGGTGCAACCCGGCCGATCAGCGAAGTCGCCTTAAGTGATCACGCGAACAAAGCATCATCCACCTGGTCATATGATCGACGGCATGGCGACGCGGCTCATTCAGATCCATATGAAGGCTCTGGATCACTCGGTGCTCGGCCGGTGGTGGGCGGAGGTGCTCGGCTGGGGTATTGACAGCGAGGAACCCGGCATCACCGGCATAACTTGCCTCGAGCCCATGGGCTTCGTCTATCCCGACCCCTCCGCCGTCGTCATCGACATCGTTGGCGACCCGGCACCCAAAACGGTGAAGAACCGCGTGCACATTGATCTCGCCACCACCTCTGCGGCCCATCACGCACAGCTGGTCGCGCGCCTCCAGGAGCTCGGCGCGACGCCCGCCGACGTGGGCCAGGGCGACGTGCCGTGGACGGTCCTCGCCGACCCGGAAGGCAACGAGTTCTGCGTGCTGGAGCCTCATCCGCTCAACCAGGACACCGGGCCGATCGCCGCGGTAGTGGTCGACTGCGCGGATCCGCGGGCCATGGCCCGGTTCTGGGACGAAGCGATGGACTGGACCCTGCACGAGGTGACCGACGATCACGCGATGCTCCGGTCCGCCAAGGGTGTCGGCCCTTATCTGGAGTTCCACCGCACGTCCGACGTGAAGACCATGAGGAACAGAGTCCATCTGGACCTCCGGCCATACCCCGGTGACGACCAAGAGGCGGAGGTGGCCAGGTTGAGAGCTCTGGGCGCCATCGACATCAACATTGGCCAGGGCGACGTGCCGTGGACGGTCCTCGCCGACCCGGAAGGCAACGAGTTCTGCGTCCTCACCCCGCGCTGACGCAGAGCCTCTTCACCTGCGGGTCGGGCAACGGTTCCTGAACGGAGTTGTCGGCACTTTCCCGCACAGCGAGGCCATCGCTGCCTGGCCGGAGCCGTCCTGACGTGGACCCGCGAGCGGCGGCCATCCTCGGCAGCGAGATGGGGCCACTTCCCGCCCGGAAGTCAGCCAACGGATGACGTTGACCGTCGCAACCGTGGACGCGGGTGGACCGGGCACGAAGCTCGCTGCGACCACCGTGAACCGGATCCTGGCCGCAGTGTCCTCCTTTTACGAGTACGCCATCGTGTCGGGGCTTCTTGGAAGGTGTGAACCCGATCGAGAAGCGTCCTGACCCAGCGTTGCAGCGGGTGCCACAGCGGCATCAGCCGTTCATGGGCAGGTGCCGCCGCTCCTGCCAGCCGGCAACGGCCGGTCCGTCGCGTCGTCCGCGTGAAGACAGTTCAGAAGGTTTCCCTGCCGCTGGATGAAGCCCAGGTCAACCTGCGGGACCGGGCGATCGTCCTGCTTATGCTGCAGGGCGGGCTGCGCCCCGGCGAGGTACTGGGCCTGTACCTGGACGACATCGCCTACGGCCGCCGCCGGGTGACCGTTCGACATCGCGACGACCATCCCAATGGTGCGCGGTCCAAGTCCCGAACCGAACGAGCCGTTGGCCTCCACGAGCCGGAGACACTAGCGACCATCAGCGCCTACGTGATGAGCGAGCGCCCTTCGACGCCGACCTTCCGCTGGTGTCCCTGATCGGCGGCTGCGGCAAGCGCCGCCGGGGAGCCGAGCTCGAGAACGCCATCCTGGACGCGGCTCGCGAGGAACTGGCCGAACTGGTTACGCGAAGTCCACCATGAGCGGCATCGCCAACCGGGCCGGCACCAGCAAACCCGTGTTGTACCGCCGCTGGAACAGCCTGCCCGAGCTGGTGCTGGACACGCTGGGGAGCCGGTTCGCCAACGTGCCGGTCCCCGACACCGGCGACCTGCGCGACGACGTGCTGGCCCTGTTGCGCCAGGCGCAGGCGAACCTCGCCGACACCCGCCGCGACACGGTCTCCGGACTGATCGCGGACACGGTTCACGACCCGCGACTGGCGCAGCGATTGCGGGACCTCATCGCCGGCTCGACCCTGTCGGACGCCATGTCCACGGTGCTGGAACGCGCGGCCGAACGCGGCCAGATCCCGCCCGGCCCCTGGCCGCGACGCGTGATAACCCTGCCGATCAGCCTGCTGCGGGACGACTTCGTGGTCTTCGGAATCCGGCCATCCGACGCCGACCTGGCCGCGGTCACCGACGAAGTCTTCCTTCCTCTGCTGGGTTACGCGTCCAGCATGGTCCGGAACCGCGATCGTCCGTCGAGCGAGCATCGAGAGTGACACACGTCGCTGATTGGCGCTGTCCGAGTGCGGGCGTCTTTCTTGTACCAGCGGGTGGTTTCCAGGCGGGCGTGGCCAAGGATCTCGGCGACAAGGACCAGGTGGTCCTGCCGCGAACCGGCGTGTAGCGCAGATGGTGCGCCGTGGTGGGATCACCTGGAGCTGGACGTGACCGACAAGCCGGCCGTCTACGACAGCGTGAAGCAGGCCAAGAAGCAATTCCGTCATCTCTGCCGGTTTCTTGGAGGATCCCTCGGCGGACAATCGAGCCGAGGCACGGCAATGGCGGCCGGACGGGAGTTCCGATGGAGAGCATCACGAAGAATCGGCAGCCGCCAAAGACGCTTCGGGCGATGATCGAGCGAGCCTATGGGACCGCTCAGGTGCCCGACGGCGACGACTTCGCCGAGGAGATCACGCATGGCTGGTTCAATGTGGTGTATCGCATGCGGCTTCGTGACGGGCAGCAGGTGGTGCTGAAGATCGCCCCTGCGGGGGATGTGGCCGTGCTGACCCGTGAGCGGGACATGATGCGCAACGAGCTTGCCGCGATGGCACTGGTCCGGGATCGCACCAGGGTTCCGGTGCCGCGGGTCGATCACGCGGATGTGTCGCGGGAGCTGATCGATGCGGACTACTTCTTCATGGAGTACGTCGATGCCGACAACTTCGGCCTCGCGGCGGCCGAGGGTCGTCTGACGGCCGAGGCCATCGCGGCGGGCGGACGAAAGCTCGGTGCGCTCAACCGGGAGCTGAATTCCATCGTGGGGCCGCATTTCGGGCCGCTGGCAGGCCCGGGATCGGTGACCTGGCGCGAAGCGTCCACCACGATGATCGAGGACACGCTCGCCGATGGCGCCCGCGTTCAGGTCGACATCGGCTGGGACCATGACGACATCCGCGCGGTGCTCGCCAAGAACGCGGGCGCGCTCGATGACGTGACCGAGCCCCGTTTCGTCGAGGTCGATCTCTGGGCGAAGAACTCGATGATCCGCGACGGTGAGATCGTGTCCATCCTCGACCACGAGCGTGCCGTTTACGGCGATCCGCTCATGGAGGCCGGACTCACCGGGATCGACCTGCCGGTCTTCGGAGATCCCACCGACTTCATGCGGGGATACGGGCTCGGTGAGTTATCCGAGGCGCAACGCGTGCGCCGCCGGCTGTACTCGCTGTACCTGGCCGTCATCATGATCGTCGAGACGGAGTACCGCGGTCACACCGATACCACGACCTACGACTTCGGCCGCGCGCAGCTTGATCTGCTGATGGCGCAGTTCGGCCGCACCCGGTGACGCGCTGATGGGCCGGCGCGGTCCGGCAGTACGCGATCACGCGCAATCGCTAGGCAGCCGCCCGATCGGGCCGCTGCTGTGGTGGGCCTGCTCGCAGACGACGCTCTCGGTGGGTGTCTACGGGATCTACGCACTCACCAACGCCTGGTTCGTCGCCCGAGGCGTCGGCGAGTCAGCACTGGCGGCGGTCAACCTCGTCGCGCCGATCCTCTTGATGCTGGGCGCGGTCTCGACGACCGTCGGCGTCGGCGGCGCGTCCGTGGTCTCGCGCAGCCTCGGTGCCGGCCGGCCCGATCAGGCCGCACGCGCAGCGGGGAACGCGTTCGTGGTGTTCTGGCTCGTGGCGCTGTCCGTCACCGTGGCCGGTCTGCTCGTGCTCGATCCGCTGCTGGCCATGCTGGGTGGGTCCGGGCCGACGATGGCGTACGCGCGGCCCTACGCGGCAGTGATCATCGCAGGGGCGATCTTCTCGACCGGGTTCTCGGCTCTGGTACGCGCGGAAGGACGGCTGCGATTCTCCACGATGCTGTGGGTTCTGCCCGTGCTGGTGCAGATCGTCGTCGATCCGCTGCTGATCTTCGTCTGCGGCCTGGGCGCCGCTGGCGCGGCTCTCGGCACGGTCGGTGGCCAGGCCGTGTCGGCAGGCATGGCGGTCTGGTTCTTCTTCGTCCAGCGCGATCGTCCGTACCGGATCCGGCCGGCTGACCTGCGCCCGCACCCGGCAACGATCGGGGCCGTGCTCTCGGTGGGCGCCCCCTCCTTCCTCGCCGGCTTCGGTGCCACGCTGTTGGCAGCGCTGATCAACACGACTCTCGCCGCGACCGGCGCGCTCGCGCTGGCCGCCTACGCGGTGTGCGCGCGGCTGCAGACCTTCGTGTTCACTCCGCAGATCGGCATCACCCAAGGGATCCAGCTCCGGCGAAGAACAACTCGCCGTTCACCCGATCCCGTTCTTCGAGAACCGCGGCCAGGAGCGATTCCTTCGTCGGGAAGTGATGCGCCAGGCCCATCCGCGACACCCCGCAGTCCGCGGCGATCCGCACCATGCTCGCGTTGCGGTACCCGGCCGAGGCGAACTTGGCGAACGCGACCTCGACGATCTCGGCACGTCGCCGTCGCCCCTTCGGATAGCCCGCGCCCATCGATCGTCCCCCTCAGCTGCTGGCGGCTCCTTGACCGGCTCGATTGTGCAGCGCGGCCAAGGTGGGCACCACCATCGAAGATACCCGCCGAACGTCGGCCTTCAGCGGCTCAAGGACATCCGGGCCGGCGCACCTGTTCGGCTGAGCAGGGCCGCCTGGCCATCAGCGCGCGGCGGAACACGGCGATCAGTCCTGGATCAACCACCTGGGAGACCGCGGCTCCGGCCATCACGGTCGGCTGTGGAACGTGCTGGGTAGAGGTGCGGCTCGACGGGGACGCCGGTGTGCGTACTCGATGTCTCGTCGCGCGGGTCGAACTGACAGCTTCGTTATGACAGGTCGGCCGTCTCGCATCTGTCCTGCGTGCCGGTACGGTACGTCTCCGACTTCGCGGTGAAGGCCCGTCAAGGGCAACGCTTCGCCGACGACCGCGACCGGCTCCGCAAGCAGGCCGACCAGGCGCTGCGGGCCCAAGCCCAGAACGAGACCGCCGCCGTGGCGGCCCTCATGAGGAGCGATGTCCGCCCGGCGACGCGACTCCTGCTGGAGCAGGTCGAGGCCATCGCCGGACTATGGCGCGCCGCTCACACCGATCGACGCGACGACTGGAGATACGCCAGCCTGGCAGAGATGCTGCTGGCCCACGGCCGCCTGTTCACACCGGCATCGAGGCCAGCAGCATTCGTTCCCGGCCCGTCGGGAACCTGCTTCGCAACGGCGTGCCGCCTGACCGACGAACATGCCGGTCTGCTGTCCGTGGAAGGCATGGTGATTACCGAAGACCTGCCCTTCGCCTTCGATCACGCCTGGTGCAGCACCGCCGCGAGCGACCACGTCATCGACCCCACACTGCCCGACGGGATCGGCCTGGGCTATCTCGGCATCGCGCTCACCGATGGCTACCGGCGCGCCCAGCCGCCGCCCAGCTTGACACCGAGATCGAAGCGGAGCGGGCCCTCAACGTGACCGCCTGGTGCCGCCGGGCCGTCGCCGAGTATCTCGCGCCCGCCCCGACCCGGTCGCGGCCGGTATCGACGGGTTCCGCCCCCATGACACCTGAACAGCGCCCCGGCTCTCAGCATGCGCACGCTGAGAGCCGCTTGCTGTCAATAAGCGATACCGCAGCTCAACGGCATGACGTCGGGCCGAGCTCTTGCCGGCGAGGCCAACAACCGGAATTCGCATCACCGCTGATCTCACCTGGCTCCATGAGTTGAGGCATGGAACGGGGTGCGGGCGCAGGCGGGTGCTCCGGTCTGGGTGGAGACCGGAGCACCCACCTCGGGTCGTACGGCGGTCAGCGGCAGAGCGTGTGCCGGGGGCCGACCCGGTCGGATCGGAAGCCAGCGCCCAATGTCGCTGCGGCGGGGTAGATGCGGCCGACGTAGCACCCGCCCTCCTTCACCGCGAGCTGGAGGTGCGTGAAGGTGGACCGAGGCAGGTGCTTCGCGCCCCACTTGCAGATGCTCTGGCCGCTCTGCAGGTCACCGCACGCGGCCTCAATCAATCCTTGCGCGTCACGCCCATAGGACTGCATCAAGCGGTTGAGTGTGCGGGTGACGCTCTTCGGGAAGTAGATCGTGCAGTTTCCGAAGACGGAGCAGCGGACCGGGTAGCGTGCGGCGGTCGCGGTCGCGGCACCGGCCTGCGCGGCCGTGCTGAGCGCGACCGCCGACGTTTCCTGGGCGGCGGCCGGGCCTTGCGCCGTGACCATGAGGCCGCCCGCGAGTGCTGCCCCGGCTCCTGCCATAACGATTTTCCTGGTCCAGGCAGTGGAGTTTGTTGCCATGTTCCAGCGGCGGGCCTGTATTTGACGGCCTCACCCGGCCCGTCCCCCGCTGTGGGTGATTCGCTTGCTGGTTCGACATGCTGTCAGCGCGTCGGTGATTGTTCTGTGCATAAATAAGGATTCGGTGTGTGGAAAAATCCGCAACGGATGTTGATGGATGTGAGCTCCCCGGCGGACGGGGCCGTGTCCGCGGAGCCACCGCGCGATCATTCGGAGTTTGTGAAGACAACAAAAGATCATGCGGTGGCCGCGAGCCACAGCGTAGGCCCTGACGGCTGGACGGTCATCTTCAACGAGCTGCCCGGATCGCCGGCCGGTTCGGCCGTGTCGAACCACGTCTGCCCCAGCTCGCACATCAATCCACAGACCCGCTCGACCCCGCCCCAGCCGTGCCCGAGCGGTGGGTTACGGCCGCCGCTGCACCTCCTTCTCCGTTGCCGAGAACACCTTCGTCGGGTGGGGACGCGGCTATGTCACTCCTCGCGCGGCCGTCTCAGCGTGGATGGACAGCAAGATCCACCGCGACCACATCCTCAGCCCTGCCTTCAGGGTGCTGTACACCGAGGCCGCCTGGGGAAGCGCGGATCCGGCCGCTGGAGAGGAACGAGGCGACGACGGGCGGCTCCCCTTCCACCTGCTGACGTCAAGACGCCGCCCGCCCGTCCACGACGCTCGCCCATCCCTACGGGAGGATCAGCATGAAGCGCGCCCCATCATGCCCACGCCCGCTGGCGCGGCGGACAACGCCGCGATGGCGACGATCGCCGAGCTGGTGAAGGTGGGAAAGCTGGGCGTCGAGGTCGGCACTGTCCTGCCGTTCGAGCAGGCGGCCCAGGCACATGAGCTCGGCGAGACCAACCGAACCACCGGAAAGAAAGATCGTGCTCACTGCCTCGGTCAGATGTGCTCCAGGACGACCACGGGGATCTGCCTGCGGCTCCTGGCCTCGTAGGTGTGGTAGACCGGCGCGAGCGCGGTCATCATGCGCCAGAGCCGCTCCCGTTCCGGCCCCTCAGCGGTACGCGCGCGGGCGGTGAAACGCTCGCCGAGGATCTGCACGCCGACCTCCGGGTTGGCCATGATGTTGAGATACCACGCGGGATGCGTCTGCGTGACGGCCGAGCCGGACGCGACCAGGATGTAGCGGCCGTCGTCCTCCCCGAAGAACAGCCCCGTGCGCAGCCACCGGCCCGACTTCCTGCCCTTGACGGTGAGGACGAGGTTGGTCATCCCTCCTTCCAGGTAACCGTCACGGCCGTCCGTGGCCAGGTAGCGGCGGACATGTTCGGCGACCGAGCGGTCGGGGCTGTCGGCGGCGTCGTCCCACATCACCGGTCTCCCGCCGTAATACCCTGGGCGAACCCCGTATCGGCCGCGAGCTCACGCCCTGATGCCGTGCTGCCGACGGCACTCCTCGACGTCATGGATCTGACCTTTCGGTACTCGTTCATGGGCCGCTGTCCCGCACATGGGCGGGGCAGCGGTGGAAGCGGGGCCTGCCTCAGTGCGCGCTGCTGAGGCCCTGGGCGAACCCTCCGTCGACGGGGAACTCGGCGTTGGTGGTGAAGGTCGCGTCGGCGGCCAGGAAGAGCGCGGCCGCCGCGACCTCCTCGACGGTGCCGTTGCGCTTGAGCGGAGTGGTCTCGCTGCCCTGCCGCTCGAACTCGCGGCGTTCCTCCTCAGTCAGCCCCGCGACACCCATGGTCGGGGTCTTGATGTAGCCGGGGGCCACGGCGTTGACGCGGATCCTGCGAGGCAGGAACTCGGCCGCGAGGACGTGGGAGATCGCCCGTACCGCCTCTTTGGAGCCGGAGTAGGCGCTCAGGCCGGGGAAGATCAGATCGTTGGCGACGGTGGTGAAGACGATCGCCCCGCCCTCGTTGATCAGCGGCGACAGGCTCTGCACCGTGAAGAAGGCGCCCTTGGCGTTCACGGCGAAGTGCCGGTCCCAGGAGTCCTCGGTGACCTCCTCGAGCGTCTGGACCTCGGCGATGCCGTGGTTGACGAACAGGTAGTCGATCCGGCCGAGCCTGTCCCGCACGGTGCCGGTGAGGGCTCGGATGTCGGCCATGCTCGCCGCGTCGGAGCGTACGACGTGCGCGGGGTGCGGCTTCAGCCCGGTACGCGCCTCCTCGATCTTCGTCTCATTGCGGCCCGTGAGGACGACCTCGGCCCCGCCGTCCAGAAGCGCTTCGACGATGGCCAGGCCCATTCCGTGGGTACCGCCCGTGACGACAGCCCTTTTACCTGCGAACTTGCTCATCGTTGACTCCTACAAGATGTGGTGCGCCGGTTCCCGGCCGGTGCACCACAGACAGTGCGGGCCTGGGCTCGCGGTTTTCTGTCGGTCTGCTTGCGGTGCGCTGACACGCCGGCGGACGACCGCGTGGCCGTACGGTGAATGCATGCGTTTCGGGGTGTTGGGTCCGCTGGCCGTCTGGTCGGCGGACGGTGATGCCGTGGTGGTGCCGGAGACGAAGGTGCGCTCACTGCTCGCTGCTCTGCTGACGGCCCCGGGGCAGGTGGTCTCCGCCGATCGGCTCGTGGACGAACTGTGGGGCGAGGCGCCGCCGGCGAACCCAACGGGTGCTCTGCAGACCCTGGTGTCGCGGTTGCGGCGGGTGCTCGGCCGTGCCGGGGGTCAGGGCCTGCTGGTGCACCGGGCCCTCGGCTACGTCCTCGACGTGGCGGACGACGCCGTGGACGCGGGCCGGTTCACCGCACTCACCACACGGGCCCGTACCGCCACGGACCCCCGCGAACGCGCCGAACTGCTCACCGCGGCTCTGGCGTTGTGGCGCGGCCCCGCCTTCGCCGACTTCGCCGACGAGGAGTTCGCGCGCCCGGCCGTCACGCGCTTGGAGGAGCAGCGCCTGCTGGCCCTGGAGGAACAGGCCGAGGCCCGCCTCGAACTGGGCGAGCACGGTCTTCTCGCCGGGGAGCTCGGCGACCTGACCCGCCGCCACCCGCTCCGGGAGCGGCTGCGCGCGGCCCATATGCGAGCCCTGTACGGCGCGGGCCGGGCGAGCGAGGCCCTCGACAGCTACCAGGACCTACGCCGCCGCCTGAAGGACGAACTGGGCCTCGATCCGGGTACCGAACTGGCCGCCCTGCACCAGGAGATCCTGCGGCAGGACCCGACCCTGCGGGCCGTCCCGGCACCCATGTCCGGGCCGCGCCGCCACACCAACCTGCCTGTCCCGGCCACCGCCCTGGTCGGGCGGGAGGACTGTGTGCCAGAGATTCGCGCCCTGGTCGCGGCGGGCCGCCTGGTGACGTTGACCGGGCCCGGCGGAGTCGGCAAGACGCGGCTGGCGGTAGAGGTGGCGTCCGCACTGACCGGTTCGCACCCGGACGGTGTCTGGCTGGTGGAATTGGCCGCCCCTACCTTCTCCACCGAGTCCGGCGCCACCACGGGTGACGAACTGGCCGAGGTCGTGGCCGCGACGCTGGGGGTCCGCGACGACGCCGGCCGCTCCGGCCCGGTGCCGCGCACGCTGCTCGACCGATTGTCCGACGCGCTCCGCACCCAGCGCCTGCTGCTGGTCCTCGACAACTGCGAGCACGTCATCGAGGCCGCCGCCGGCCTGGCCCAGGCGCTGCTGCGGGTCGCCCCGGGTGTACGAATCCTCGCCACGAGCCAGGAACCGCTGAGCATCTCGGGCGAGCAGGTCTGGCCGGTGCCCCCGCTCGATCCGCCCCCGGACTCGGATGATCAGACGGTACTGCGCGCGTCGAGCGCGGTACGGTTGTTCGTCGACCGCGCCGCGGCGGCCTCGCCCGGTTTCGCCCTCACCGACGGCAACGCCCGCGCGATCGCCTCCATCTGCCGCCGGCTCGACGGCATTCCGCTGGCCCTGGAGCTGGCGTCGACCCGGGTCCGCGTCCTCGGGGTGCGTGAGCTGGCCAAGCGTCTGGACGACCGGTTCCGCCTGCTCACCGGCGGCCGTCGGGGCGCCCCCGCACGGCAGCGGACCTTGCGCGCGATGATCGATTGGAGCTGGGAACTGCTCACCGCGGCCGAGCAGGCGGTGCTGCGCCGGCTCGCCGTCCACTCCGACGGCTGCACGCTGGAGGCCGCCGAGGCCGTCTGCGCCGGTGCCGGTGTGAAGCCCGCCGAGGTCCTGGACCTGCTGACCCGTCTGGTCGACCGTTCTCTTGTGCTGGTCTCCCACGATGCGGACGGCACCCGGTACCGGCTGCTCGAGTCGGTGTCGGCGTACCTCCTGGAGCGGCTGCGGGAATCCGAGCATGAGCGGGTACGGCGCGCTCACGCGTCCTACTACGTGGCGTTCGCCGAACGGACGGATCCCTTCCTGCGCGGCGCCGACCAGCAGCGCCGGCTGCGGCTTCTGGACGCCGAGACCGCCAACATCCGCAGCGCGCTCGACAGCGCCGCCGCGGACGGCGACGGCCACCTGATGCGCCGGCTCGTCCACGCGATGGCCTGGTACTGGTTCCTGCGCGGCCGTCTCAGCGAGGCCAGGCGCTACCTCGCCATGGCCCTCGCCCTGCCCGGCGATGCCTCCGGCGGCGGTGGGGGAGAGGCGGACCCTGCGGCCGGCCGGGTACCGGACCGGTCGGGCACCGTGGCCTGGCACACCGGGATGAGCCTGCTGTCCGGCGCCCCGGACGGACCGGCACGCCACAGCCAGGCCGTCCTCGACGTGTACGACGGCATCCGCGACCCCCATGAACGGGTCAGGGCGGGATGGCTGCTCGCTTACGCGGTCACCAGGTTCGGCGACTCCGCGGTGGGCACGGAACTGCTGAACCGGATGCTCACCGAGTCCCGTGCGCTCGACGATCGCTGGGCCCTCGCCGCGGGGCTCAGCACCCGAGGCATGCAGACGTACGTCTGCGGCGATCTGCAGGCTTCCCGGCGCGACGGCGAGGAGAGTCTCGAGCTCTTCCACGAGGCCGGTGACCGATGGGGGCAACTGCAGGCCACGGCCGTGCTGGGACGGCTGGCGGAGATCGAGGGCGACTACCCGCGGGCCGCCCGGCTACACCGGGAGGGGGCGCGGATGGCGGAGGAGCTCGGGCTGTGGACCGACGCCTCGATGCGCTGGTCCGAGCTCGGCAGGATCACCCTGCTGACCGGCGACCACGCCGGGGCCGAGGAATTCCACGAGCGGGCCAGGCTCCTCGCCATTGAGCAGGCAGACCAACCGGCCGAGGAGTACGCCGAGCTCGGGCTCGCCCTGGGGGCGCGCCGGCAGGGCAGGCTCGACCGCGCGGAGTCGTATCTGCGCCGGTGGCTGGAGTGGAACCGGCAGTTCGACGCGGAGTACGGGGCGGCGCTGATCCTGGCCGAGCTCGGCTTCGTCGCGGAGCTGCGCGGGGAGGCGAAGACGGCACTGGAGCTGCATCGGGAAGGGCTGGCCGCGGCCCGGGACACCGGCGATCCGAGGGCGATCGCCCTGGCCTTTGAGGGGCTCGCCGGGGCGTGGGCACTCGCCGGTCACCCCCTGCGGGCCACCCGCCTGCTCGGTGTGGCCTCCGCGGCCCGCGCCTCGGTGGACGCGCCGCTGCCCGCTGCCGAACGCGGTGACGTGGACCGGATCGCCGCGGCGCTACGCGCGGCACTCGGAGAAGCGGGCTTCGAAGCCGAGTTCGAGCTGGGCGCCGCCCTGAACCCGGACGACGCGGAACTGCTCGACACGTGACGGGATACGCCGGGACGCGCGCCCGGTCGGCACATGGACGGCTGGACGTGAGCACGCAGCGCTCCTGGCTGACCCGTGGTGATCAGAGACGTCGGGCTCTCTTCGAGGTCCAGCCTCACTGACTCGGCTCGCGCACGTTCAGCTCGAAATCCACCGTGATGCGCGGCCCGCGTCCACCGGGCTTGCCAGCGATCTGCTCGTGGAGCATCGCGACGGCATCGGAAGCCGGCGCCTCCACGTCAGCGGAGACCGAGGTCAGCGAGGGCGTCGCGAAGCGTGCCCTCTCGACATCGTCGAAGCCCACCACCGCGACCTCCTCCGGCGCCCGCATCCCGCGGGAGCGCGTCCAGCCGGCGCGGCGAAGGAGCCATCGGCGGGTCAGGACCGCGGTGATCTGCTCACCAGCCGTGATCAGGCGGTCGAGGCGGGGCGCGCGGCCTGGTAAATGGTGGTGAGCCAGATGTGGAGCAGCGTCTCCACGAGGTCGGATGCCAGCACTGCGGGCTCGTCGCCGGTCAAGGTCGCATAGAACACCAAGTCGTTCATGGCGTTCAGCGCGATGGCGAGATCGCGGGCGCGCGGTCCGGGCGGCGCGGTGCCGCGGGCACGCTCGGCCTCAATGGCCAACGTGGTCCTGGTGATCCATATCTCCTTCATGTCGGACCGCCAGCGACGGACCTCCGCGCTGGTGCGCCCGGCCTCGACAGCGGCGGCCAGCACCGAGCGGTGCGCACCGTAGGTCGTGTGGGTTGCGACGAGGCATTCACGCCAGTAGCGCACCGGGTCTTCGCGGAGCCGGTCGAACTCTCCTGCCACGGCCTCGCCGATCTCTTCGGTCACACGGTCGAGCAGAGTGAGCAGCACCGCGTCCTTGGATCGGAAAGCGATCGGCGGCACGTGGGACCTGTTCCGTTACCCCGGTGTCCGCTCCGACTCCGATATGTTCACCCTGGGCTACCGGTTCAACCCCTGGCCAGAGGCCAGGTCGATTCCCGATGGCAGGTCGATCCGCGAGTACGTGCGGCGCACCGCGCGAGAGCATGGCGTCGCCGACCGGATCCGGTTCCGCCACCGCGTCATCAGTGCGGAATGGTCAACGGCCGATGCACGCTGGACCGTTCGGGCAAAGCGCCTCGACACCGGCGAGACATGCAGCTCACCTGCGGTTTCCTTTTCGTCAACACCGGCTACTACCGTTACGACCAGGGCTTCACCCCAGAGTTCCCGGGCGCCGGCCGTTTCAGGGGCCCCATCGTGCATCCCCAGCACTGGCCGCGGGAACTCGACTACGCCGGCAAGCGCGTCGTGGTCATCGGCAGCGGCGCCACGGCGGTGACGCTCGTTCCGGCGATGGCGCAGGCGGCCGAGCACGTCACGATGGTGCCGCGCTCACCGAGCTATGTCCTGTCACTGCCGTCCACCGACCACGTCGCTGACGTGCTGCCTGCGAGAATTGCCTATCCGGTCCTACGGTGGAAGAACATCCTGCTGGGCCTGCTGTTCTACCAGTTGAGCCGGCGCCGCCGAAGACCGACAGCAGCGCGAGCGCGACAGGATGGGCGGGCACCCGCACGGCCACCGTCTCCAGACCGCCGGTCGACTTGGGTGCGTGTGCCGGCGCCCGGGGCCCGGCCGCGTCTGTCAGGAGCCGAGCCGGTGTCTCCTGTCCTGCAGGGCGGTGCGCAGCTTGATCTTCTCCGCGATGAGCGCCTGGAGCTCAGTGACCTCCTGGACGGTGAAGCCGGTGGCCGCCGCGATCTGCGGGGTGGACAAGTTGTCGGCCAGGTGCCGGAGCACTGTGGCCTCCAGCTCGGTGAACAGGCTGATCGCGGGAACCGGCGCGGTCCGCGCCGTGCCCGGCGGCGACAGCGACGCCATGATCGCCGCGGCGATGGGATAGCCGCCGCGCAGCACCTCGCGCAGCGTCGCCACCAGCTCGTCCACGCTGAACGGCTTGGTCAGGAACCCCACCGCGCCGGCGGCCAGCCCGCGCAGCAGGTCCGCCCGCTCGTCCTTCGCGGTGACGCAAACCACTCGCGTCGAGGGGTGCTCCCTGGCGATGATCTCGGTAGCGACCCATCCGTCCATCCCGGGCAACATGAGATCCATCGTCACCAGGTCAGGACGCGTCCGCCGGACCGCGGCCACCGCCTCCCCGCCCTCGATCGCGACGCCCACGACCTCGAACCCGGACCTGGCCAGGATGAGGGCGAGGGCCTCCGACATGGAGGGGTCGTCCTCGACCACGAGCACGGTCGGCCGCGGCCTGGCGATCTCCTGTAGGCCCGCCTCGGTGTCCACCGCCTGCTCGACCGCCGACCTGGCCCGCCGCTGCGACTCGGCGAGCAGCCGGTCAAGTCGGGGCCCGTCGAGTGAGCGCCGGGGGTTCACCTCAGCCATCCTCGCCTCCCATGCCAGCCAGTGCGATCCGGAGCGTCGCGCGGGCCTTGAAGAGATTGACGCGTACGGCCGGCGGACTCTTGTCGAGCAGCTCGGCGATCTCGGCTGGAGTGTACCCGTCGATCGTCCACGCCATGATCTCCCGCTGGACGGGCGGAAGGTGCCGGATCGCCGCGAAGATCGCGCGCTCCTGATCCTGGAACTCGACCCGCAGCAACTCCTGGTCCCCGGGCGAGACGGTGTCCGTCCCCGCCTCGCCGAGCTCGCTTTCCCTGACACCCTGTCCCTTCTTGAAGTAGGCATTCCTGATCGCGACCCGCACGTAGGCCCGGGGCTTGCCGATCTCCGGCCAGCGCGGAAAGGCCTTGGCGCACGCCTCCTGCGCCAAGTCGAACGCCTCGTGCCAGCGCGCGCCCAGCCGGTGCGCGAACAGCAGCAGGTCGGGGAACTCCCGGCGGTACCACTCCGCGAACTCGGTGCCGTCGTCTTCGGCTGGAGGCCGGGGAGGCGGCGTCACGGTGATCTGCTCCTGCCTTGCGAGGTGTCGTCCACATCATCCATCACCGGCCTCCGCCAGGGCCGCCGATTCGGCGGAACCAACGTGGACGCGTACGCCGTCCGCCCGGTCGACGTACACGCTGCCCCTCGGCAGGCGCGCGATGACCTCAGCTAGCCTTCGCTGCCTGTACCGTTCGCGCACCCAGGTCGTGACCAGCGCCAGCAGGCTGCCCGCCACGCTCGCCAACATCCCGGCGACCATCAGGCTCATGGCTCCCCTTTCTCGACAGTCCCGAATTCCTCGGCTGTGAAGAAGGAGCCGATGGACGCCCGAGCGTTAACCCGTCCCGCCGGTCGACGGAAGTTGTTCGCCGACGTGCGCGACGAGCAGCCTGCTGGCGCTGGACACCACCACCAGCGGCCAACCCGTCTTCCACGTCTTCGCCGCGCTCGCCGAGTTCATCCGCGAGCTTGTGGAAGGCACCCACGAAAGCCTGGCCGCCGTCCGGTCCCGCAATCAGCACCTGGGCCACCAGGTGCTGATGGTCGGCGATTCCAAGCTGATCTCCTACGCGAACCTCGCCGTGATGACCGCCGATGGAGTGGGCTTCATCGCCCCGGCCTCCAAGGTGTTCGCCGAACGGCTGCTGGTCATCAGCCCCGAGCTGGCCGACGTGCTCAGCACCATCATCTGCTGCGTCCGGGATTCCAGCGGCGCCGTCCCGCTCGTGATCTCCTAGCGCCTCTGGAATCCACCCATGCCCCTGCTAGGCCGTTCATGAGACGGCTGGACCGTCTGATCATCGAGATCAGGCGGGATCTTGTCGTTTCAGGGGTTTCCGAATGAGGTTCGTCTCGGTTTGGGAGCCGCGGAGCAAATGCCCGCATCGATCTCCTCGCTCCAACTGGCATCAGAACAACACCAGCCACAAGAGCCACACACTAGGAGAAGCGCTGCAAAACCACGCCACCGGGAGGGCTATGCACCATCACGGGTGACGGGGACGGTGCTCACCCCGTGCTCAGCTTGAGGCCGCCCGCGACGGCCGCCCCTATCCCTCCTAGCGCTCCGTGCCTTCCTGCCCAGGGCGTCACGTTCGGTAAGCGCCGCGCAGCCCCGGGTTCCGCGTGATCCGGTCCGTGCCTTGCAGTATGCGCTTTACTGGGCGGCCAAGGCTGATCCCGGACGCACGTCGATCCCGAGCCCGGCCCCATGGTCGACGACCGTGTTCTTGAACCCCTGATCGACCAAGGCTTTGGTCACCGTGCCGGAGGCCTGGGCTGCGACTCGGTCCAGCAGAGCGGTCCCGGCGGCGTTCTCGTGCGCGGAGGCGGCCAGCACCACCACCGCGATGACCAGGCCCTAGCGGCGGATCATGCTGCCCTGCTCGCGGTGGCCAGCGTGGTCGGTGCCGTTGAGGGTGAACTCGCGCAATGCGGTCAACTGCGCCTCGATGCGGTTGAACCACGAGGAATTGGTGGGCGTGTAGGCGATCTCGACGTTGTTCGCCTCTGCCCACTCGCCGACCCGCTGGTCTTTCTTGGTCGTCAGGTGCGGGCTGAAGTTGCCACAGATGATCGCGATGCGCACCTCTGGCGGGTAGAGGCTGCGCAGGTAGCGGCAGAACTCCAGGAACTCGCCGCGCCGCTTGCGCTTCTTGACGTGCCCGTACATCTTGTCCTTGCCCAGGTCTAACGCGGCGAACAGGTGCCGTACCCCTTGGGTGCAGGTGTAGGTGGCGCGCATCCTGGGCCGAGGTTCGCGATCGGGATCCTTGCCCTTGCCGCCGACGTCGGTCCACTGACGGCCAGGGCGGGGCTGCAGGTTGAGCGGCCCGAACTCGTCCATGCAGAAGATCACCGTTGGTTCGCCGGGCTCGGGGACGACCTTGCTGTCGGCAATCGCGTACAGGTGCTCGATGCGGGCCTTCTTGATGGCGTAGTCCGGATCACGGGAGCCCTTCCAGGTCTTCATGGCTTGAAAGGAGACATTTTCCGCACGTAGAAGCTCGCACAGGCCCTCATGGCTGATGTCCTCGACCACCCCCTCGGCGACCAAAAAATCGGCCAGCTTGGCCCGGCTCCACCGGGAGAACGGCAACCCGCGCTCGGCAGGACGAGACTTGGCGATCTTCTTGATATCCACACGCTCCCGGGAGCGTGAACACCGGCTTCCGGCCGCCCTTGTACTTGGGGAGAGCGAGTCGAATCCATCGGCGTTGAAGTTGTAAATCACATCACGGACCCGGTCTTCGCTGGTGAAGGCCACTTTGGCGATCTGCCTGATGGTCATGCCCTGAGCCGACAGCAGCACCATCTACGCTCGCCGCCAGGTCACCACCGAGCCAGTGCCGCGCCGTACGATGCGCACCAGGCCGGTTTCCCTCATCGTCATCGATCTCGCGTACACGAAGGGATGATCACGTCTTGCTCGTCGGTGGAGCAGCGGGCGTAGCCGACACAAGTGTTCCGAATAGGAGGGCTTCACCGGAACAGATCGCGGAAGACCTATACGGAACACCCCGACCTGGCGTGGTCATCCGGAGGGCCGATGTTCCGGTGAGCGATCCCCCCAAACGGAACACCCACGAGCGGCCGCACCCCAGCCACAAGACTAGGGGCCGTTATCGAGACACTTGACCGAGCGCTCGCCAATCTGGGCGGCTGGGGACAAGCCCAGGCGAAGGACGCTGGCCGGGCGGCTCGGCGGCGTCCTCAGGACGGATGAAAAAACATGACATAAGACGTCGGGTTTTAGATCGAGCATGGGTTCACCGGTCGGCACCGACGTGGGTGTGGACCGACGCATCACGGATAGACAAGGATCTCCATGCGCGAAACGCCCGAGGAGCTCAAGGAGCTCCAGGCCCTCCTCGAAGCCTCCCTTTCCCGCTCCACCTCGCACCTCCGCTCGATCGTCACCGAGAACACGCTGACCGCGGAGCAGGTCACCCGGATCTTGACCGGCATGTGCACCCTCGCCCTGTCCACCGTGACGGCGAAGGGAGAGCCGCGGATCAGCGGTGTGGACGGGCACTTCCTGCACGGGAAGTGGTGCTTCGGCACGGCGCGCGGCGCCGCCAAGGCACGCCACCTCGCCGCCCGCCCCGCCGTCAGCGCCGCGCACATGCGCGGTGAGGACCTGGGCGTCTTCACCCACGGCACGGTGGAGATCCTCAACCCCCAGCACGGCGAACCGGCCGCGGACTGGCCGGACCTGCTCGCCTACTTCAAGGACTTCTACGGCGACGACCTCTTCGACTGGGACAACGACGTGGTCTACTACCGGCTGCATCCGCACTGGATGACCGTCTACGCCCCCGACATCGACAAGCTCACCACGCACGCCGCGTAGTGGCGTGATCGATTCATTCGGCATGGGCGGGCCGTCCGCCCGCCCATGTTCTGCTGTGTCGCGAGAGGGGTGGAGGAAGGTTGACCGCGTTTGTACGGGATGTCGTGAGCATGGGCTGTGAGGCCATCGAGGTGGTGGGGGCAAGTACCAACAATCTGCGAGACGTGTCGGTGAGCATCCCCAAGGGGCGGCTCACCGCCTTCACCGGGGTGAGCGGCAGCGGCAAGACCTCGCTGGCCATCGACACCTTGCACAACGAGGCCCAGCTGCGCTACTTGGAGGGGCTTTCGCCGTTCGTGCGGCAGTACATCACCCAGCGCAATCGGCCGAAGGTCGACCGCATCCTGGGACTCGGCGCGACGCTCGCGGTCGATCAGCGCCGCCTGAACCGCAATCCTCGGTCCACGGTCGCGACGATCACTGGCATCGACGGGCATCTGGGGCTGTTGTACTCGCGCCTGCCGGGGATCGGCGCGGACCCGGCGGCGGAAAGCGGGGACGGGCATCTGACGACCGCTCATTTCGACCGTAACACGCCGGAAGGGAGCTGTGCGGACTGCCACGGGGTGGGAGGGCACTGGCAGGCACAGGAGGACCTGGTCATCACCCATCCGGAGCTTCCGCTCTTCGAGGGGGCCTCGCCCTGGTACGCCAAGTGGCGGTCGGGGGAGCACGCGTTCGTACCGGCGCTCGCCGAGAAACGCGGCGTGGACCTCGGCCGGCCGTGGCAGTCGCTGCCGGAGGAGTTCCGCCACTGCGTGCTGTACGGCACGGGTGAGGAGAAGATCGAGGCGACCGTCAACATGACGAACAAGAACGAGACGGCCCAGGTGACCTACACCTCCAGCCAGCCGCTGCGGGGCGCACTCGCCGAGGTGGAGCGGGTGTTCGTGAACGCCCAGACCTCCAGCGCCAAGCAGCGCTACCTGCCGTACATGCGCAAGCAGCCGTGCGGCACCTGCGGCGGCAGCGGGTACGACCAGGTGGCCCGGTCCGTGCGGCTCGGCGGGCTGACCTATCCCGACCTGCTCGAGGTGGACGTACGGGATGTGCGCAGCTGGGCGGAGCGGGTGGCCGGCGGCCTGGGCGCCCGGCAGCGCGAGGTGGGCGAGCCGCTGCTCCAGGACCTGGGCCGCCGGCTCGGGATACTCGACCGGCTCGGCCTGGCCCATCTCCAGCTGTCGCGAAGCGCGGCGACGCTGTCCGGGGGCGAGTTGCAGCGAACCCGGCTCGCCGCGCAGCTCAGCACCGAGCTGAGCGGCATAGTCTTCGTCCTGGACGAGCCCGGGACGGGGCTGCATCCGGCGGACAAGGCGCACCTGCTCGACATCGCCCTGGAGCTACGTGGGGCCGGCAACACGGTGCTCCTGGTCGAGCACGACCCCGAACTGATCGCCCGGGCTGACTGGGTGATCGACATGGGCCCCGGCGCGGGCCGTCTCGGCGGTGAGATCCTGGTGTCGGGCCCTCCCTCCGACGCGGCCGCCCACCCGACGTCGCTGACCGGACGCTATCTGGCCGGTGAGGGGCCGCGGCTGCGCCGGACCCGCCGTCCGATCGGGGGTGACACCGGATGGGTGGAGCTGCACGGCCTGCGCGCGCACAACGTGACCGCGAACCTGGTGCGATTCCCTGCCGGTCGGCTCACCTGCCTGACCGGGGTGAGCGGCAGCGGCAAGAGCAGTCTGCTCGGCGCGCTCGCGGCGAGCGTGGCGGCCGCCCTGAACGGGACGACGACAGACACGGTGCGACAGGTGACCGGTCTGGAGGGGTTCGACTGGGTCGCCGTCGTCGATCAGGAACCGCTCGGGCGCACGCCGCGGTCCAACCCGGCCACCTACAGCAAGGCGTTCGACATCGTCCGCAAGCTGTTCGCCGAAACTGACGTGGCGCGCGGACGCGGGGTCAACGCCTCCTGGTTCAGCTTCAACACCGCGGGTGGTGGCCGCTGCGAGGTCTGCACCGGTTATGGCCGCAAGCTGGTCGACATGCACTTCCTGCCCGATGTGTGGGTGGTCTGCGACGCGTGCGAGGGCCGGCGCTACAAGCCGGAGGCCTTGGAGATCAGATATCAGGGGCTGGCCATCGATCAGGTGCTGGACCTGACCGTCGCCGAGGCTGTGGAGCGGTTCTCCGAACCCCGGCAACTCGCGGAAATCCTGGGAGCCTTGAACCAGGTCGGGCTTGGCTATCTCCAGCTCGGCCAGAGCGCCACGGAGTTGTCCGGCGGCGAGGCGCAGCGGTTGAAGCTGGCGTCCGCGATCCAGCGCGGTGCCGCAGGCCGCAAGGCCGGCCTTGTCGTTCTCGACGAACCCGTTTCGGGCCTGCACCCGTCCGACGTCCAGCAGGTGGTGGATGCGCTCGATGTGTTGCTCGACTCGGGCAACACCGTCGTCGTGGCCGAACATGACATCCCCGTCGCCGCGTCCGCGGACTGGGTGATCGACCTGGGGCCAGGATCCGGACCGGACGGGGGCTCGGTGATCGCGGAGGGAACCCCGGACGCCGTCGCGACCGCGGACACCCCGACCGCCGGCTTCTTCCGGCGGTACGCGGCGGGCCTGCCGCTCCTGGAAGTCGGTGACGACCAGCCGAGGGTGACCAGGTGCTGAAGGTCGTGGTGGATGGTCCAGCCCTTCCGCTGGGCCTGCACGATCAGCGCCGTCATAGGCCCACCGCTCGGGTTGATGCCACCAGAGGAAAAGTAACTCTCCGTAATCAATTCATGGGGCGTTTGACGCAGTTCAGCCGCTTTTGCGGCGGGCGGCCAGGTCGGCTTCGGTGGTGAGGCGGGCGGAGGTCTCCTCGCCGAGGCGGACGTAGCGGCCGAGGCTGGCCAGGTGCTGGTGGCGGGACTTGGCCTGGAGTTCGGGCGCGCTGCGGCCGGCCTCGGCCAGGTGCTGCAGGGCGCTGTGGCGCAGTCGGTGGAGCGTCCAGCCTTTCTGGTGCGGGTCGAGCTTGGCGCTGGCCTGCTTGAACAGGTATTCGGCGCGCGGGTAGGACAGTCGGCGGCGTCCGGTGGCCGGGCAGATGTCGGCGGCCGCGGGCGCCCGGGAGCCGGAGGCGGGGGCGCGTCGGTCGGCCAGGAAGAGCGGGCCGGCGGTGCGGCCTTTGAGCAGGCGAGGCAGGAGCCGGGCGGTGCCGGTGCCCCAGTGCACGTACTCGATCGCGCCGCCCTTGGAGACCACGCGGGCGCGGCGGAACTCCAGGTCCAGATCCTCGATGTTCAAGGTGAGGATCTCCTCGGCGTGGGCGGCCGTCTCATACAGCATCCGCCACAGCAGGCGCTCGCGCAGGGCGCTCTCGGGGTCGGTGAACAGGGCCTCCAGTCGCGTGCGCGGGATGGCGCGGTCGCCGCGGCGGGCGCTCTTGCGGCGCTGCAGGCGGCGGGCGGGGTTGGCGGCCAGCAGTTCCTGGCGCTGGGCCCAGGCGGTGAAGGAGACCAGCGCGGACAGGTGCCGGTTCCAGGTAGCGGCCGCCGCGGTGTTCCAGTACTCCATCACCGTGGCGTAGTCCTCGGGCCTCAGGCTCGCGGTGGGCCGAGGAAGCGGCCGACCGCGGCCGCGACACTCTGCCCGCCTGCCGGAGCATCGGCGCTCGGCGCGAGGAAGGAGACGACCGTCACTGCAGCTCCTGCACGTCGATGTGACACATAATGTGGCCGAGTCGCGTCCCGGCCGCGAGGGTCAGTGTGACAGATAATACATATTCTGTGTCACAGTCTGGCATGGGCCGAAGGCTCTGCCGCGAGCACGTGGTCCGCGCCTATGTGTGGAGTGACGCACGTCACGTCGCCTCCGGTCACGTCGCTGCGGTCCCCGGTGTCTTGAGGGCGTGACTGTACACAACACTTCACACAAGATCGTGGTCATCGGCGGCGGATACGCGGGAACGGTCGCGGCCAACCACCTCCAGTTGCGCGACGACGTCGACATCACCCTGGTCAACTCCCGCCCGACGTTCGTCGAACGGATCCGGCTGCACCAGTTCGTCGCCGGCGATTACGACCCCTCGGTCGACTACGGCACCCTGCTTGGCGACGGCATCAAGCTGGTGGTCGACAACGCCACCCGTATCGACACCGCCTCCCGCACGGTGGGGCTGGCGTCGGGCGCTGCGCTGGACTACGACTACGTCATCTACGCGGTCGGCAGCACCGGCGCAGTCCCCTCCTCCGTGCCGGGCGCGGCCGAATTCGCCTACTCCATCGCCGAGCTCGAATTTGCCCAGCGGCTGCGCGCCAGGCTGGCGGAGCTGCCGGCCGAGGCCGCGATCACCGTGGTCGGCGGCGGGCTGACCGGCATCGAGACCGCCGCGGAGCTCGCCGAACAAGGGCGCAAGGTTACTCTGGTCGAAGGGAGAACCCTGGCCCCCACCCTCAGCGCTCCTAGCCGCCGATCCGTCGCGACGTGGCTGTCCGAGAACGGTGTCACGGTGCTGGAGGGCAGCGCGGTGGCTGAGGTCCGGCGGGACGCGGTCGTCCTCACCGATGGAGCGGTACGGCAGAGCGCCCTCACCATCTGGACGGCGGGCTTCGGCGTGCCGGGCTTGGCGGCGGCCAGCGGGTTGCGCGTGGACGAGCTGGGTCGGCTGCTCACGGACGAAACGCTGGTCAGCGTCGATGACGACCGTATTGTCGCGGCGGGTGACGCCGGTTCACCGTCGGGGCAGCCGCTGCGGATGAGCTGCCAGGCCGCGATACCGCTCGGAGTGCAGGCCGCCGACGCCGTGCTGAGCCGCATCGCGGGAACCGCGCCGGCGGTGATCGATCAGGGTTTCAAGGGGGTGTGCATCAGCCTGGGCAGGCATGCCGGTATAAAGCAGCTCGTCCGCGCGGACGACACTCCCTTGGACACCTACTTCGACGGGCAGGAGGGCGCGCAGATGAAGGAGGAGCAGTGCCGCCAGACGATGATGGGCATCGGCATGGAAGGCCGCAACCCGGGCACCATCGTGTGGTCCAAGCCGGGACCGCGGCTCGCGCGGGTGGCGGCCGCCCGCTGACCACCGACGAGCATGCCGAGCGGTTCACCGTATTGCGGCCACTGCTGTTCACGATCGTCTACGAGATCCTCGGTTCGGCGACAGAATCCGACGACGTGCTGCAGGACAGCTATCTGCGGTGGGCCAAGGTGGATCTCGCGGCGGTGCGCGACACCAAGTCGTATCTGGCGCGGCTGGTGACCCGTCAGGCGCTCAACGCCCTGCGGGCGAGTAAGCGCCGCCGCGAGGAGTACGTCGGCTCCTGGCTGCCCGAGCCGCTGCTGCTCAGCGAGGACGACGCGTCGGCCGATGTGGTGCTCGCCGAGTCGGTGTCGATGGCGATGCTGGTGCTGCTCGAAACGCTCACCCCCGACGAGCGCGCGGTGTTCGTGCTGCGCGAGGTGTTCGAGTTCGACTACGACGCTATCGCCGCAGTGGTGGACAGATCCGTGGTGACGGTGCGCCAGATGGCGCACCGCGCCCGCGGGCACGTACAGGCGCGGCGCAGGCGTTTCGACCCCGTCGACGCCGGGACGTGCACGCGGATCACCGAGCAGTTCATGTCCGCGGCGGCGACCGGTGACATGGGAGAGCTACTCTCGCTGCTCGCGCCGGACGCCACGTATACCGCCGACAGCGGCGGCAAGGTCACCGCGACGCGCCAGCCCGTGGTGGGCGCGGAGAAAGTGGCCGCGCTCGTCATGGAACTGGTCCGCCCGGGGCGGTTGCCTGAATTGCGTATCGAGATCGTCAACTGCAACAACGCGCCCGCGATGGCCGCCTACAGCGGCGACCACCTGGAGGGTGTCGTCCTGGCCGATGTCGTCGACGGGAAGATCACCCACCTCTACTCCATCCGCAACCCGGACAAACTCCTCGCACTGACGGTTCCGCGTCAGATCAGCCGGTAGGAGTCGGCAGCCGCAGCGCAGTAAGTCGCGATCGCGCATGTCTGGCGCGAGCGAAGGTGCCGCCGCAGAAGCGGGGCGGCAGGCGATCGACGAACGCCTCTCCGTCTCCTCTGCGCGTGTTGACCCATTCGACTGAAAGATGACCAAGGAGTTGACCATGACCGATACCCAGGTAGTGATCGCCGGAGCAGGGCCGACCGGGCTGATGCTCGCGTGCGAGCTGGGGCTCGCCGGGATCGATGTGCTCGTCCTCGAGCGGGCCGCGGAGCCTCGAACGGTGGAATCGCGGGCCGGAGCCCTGCACATCCGCACGATGGAGGTGCTCGACCAGCGGGGTCTGCTCGACGGGTTCCTCGAGCGCGGACGGCCGCGACAGGAGGTGCATTTCTCCGGACTCGGTCTCGACCTATCCGATATGGCGACGCGATATCCGTACGCTCTGCTCATCTTGCAGGCCGAGGTGGAACGGCTGCTGGAGGAGCGCGCGGCGCAGCTGGGGGTACGGCTGAGCCGCGACGCCGAGGTGACGGGGTTCACCCAGGACGAGACGGGCGCCACGGTGGAGCTCGCGGACGGGTCGCGCGTCCGGGCGGACTACCTTGTCGGCTGCGACGGGGGCCGCAGCACCGTGCGCGCGCTCGCCGGCATCGCCTTCCCCGGCACGCCGGCCACGATGACCGCGATGCTCGGCGACGTCGAGCTCGCCGAGCCGCCCGCCGCCGACATCTTCCAGGAGGGACGCGAGCACGGCAGATTCTCGGTGCTGTCCTACGGTCCGGACTGGTACCGGGTGCTGACCAACGAGTTCGATCACGTGGCTGGCCGGGACGAACCGGTGACCCTGGAGACCCTCCGCAAGACCCTGCTCAAGATCGCCGGGACGGATTACGGGATGCACTCGCCGCGCTGGCTCTCCCGGCACGGCGACGCGGCACGCCAGGCCGACCGCTACCGCGAAGGCCGCGTCCTCCTGGCCGGCGACGCCGCGCACATCCACTTCCCGGCAGGCGGGCAGGGCCTGAACACCGGCGTGCAGGACGCGGTCAACCTCGGCTGGAAGCTCGCCGCCGTCGTCCGCGGCCAGGCCCCGGCCCTGCTGCTCGACACCTACCAGGCAGAACGCCACCCGGTCGCCGCCCGCGTCCTGCAGAACACCCGCGCCCAGACCGCCCTCTGGCGGGTGGACGATCACACCTCCGCTCTGCGCGAGGTGCTGGGTGATCTCATCGGCATCGACGAGGTACGGCTGCGCCTGGCCGGGATGATCACGGCGACCGACATCAGGTATCCGATGGCGGGGACGGACGACCTCCTCGGCATGCGGATGCCGGATCTCGACCTCGAACACGGTCGCGTCTACGAACTGCTGCACCGCGCTCGCGCGGTTCTGCTGGATCTCGGCGGTCTCCCGCCGCTCGACGCCGTCGTGATCGGCTGGGCGGACCGAGTCGATCTCGTCCGCGCCCATCCTGCGAAGGGCTCCGACCTCGGCGCGGACGCCGTACTCATCCGTCCCGACGGACACGTCGCCTGGGTCACCCGCGCCGGCGAGCAGCCAGACCTTGACGCTCTCCGGACCGCCCTCACGACGTGGCTCGGCCCAGCTGGTCTTCACGGTGCGCACGATGGGTAGCCGCAGATGATCCCGGTCGGCGGCCGCGTCCGCATCATCAACCGGCTGGGCACAAGCCGCACTCGCGACGTAATGGCCTTCCGCGTCGCGCGCAAGGCCACCGACGACAGCCGTACCCCCAGAAAGCTCTCGTCCGATCTGCCGAGCTGGCGCCGCTCGGACGCCGTCCGGACGCGCGACCTCTCCTTCCGCGCCGGCCGGACGAACGGACGTCACGGCTGGCTCATCGGCGGGAAGGCGTTCGACCCCGCCCGCACCGACGTCACCACCCGCCTCGGCGACATCGAGGTCTGGCGGCTGATCGCCGACATCCACCACCCCGTCCACCTGCACCTGGTCGGCTTCCGGGTGTTCTCACGCGGCGGCAAGGCCCCGCTGCCCCACGATGCGGGTCTCAAGGACACCATCTCGCTACGGCCAGGCGAAGCAGCCGAGATCATCACTCGCTTCGACGGCTACCGCGGCCGCGACCTCTTTCACTGCCACAACGCCGAACACGAGGACATGGGAATGATGGCCAACCTTGAGGTCATCTGACCCACAACGAATGAAGGGAACCAGGACAAGTGAGCGAAACCGAACTCAGAAATCACATCGACAAGCTGGCCGAAGGCCTCCGAAACAAAGACATCGCAGGCTTGAAGCAGCTCTACGCCACGGACATCGTCTCCTTCGACATCGAGCCGCCACTCCAGCATGTAGGGATAGACGCAAAGCTGAAGAACTGGGCGAACGTGTTCGCGGTCTTCGAGGAAGTGACCTATGAGGTTCGCGACCTGAAGCTCACCGTGGGCGAGGGTGTGGCGTTCGGGCACTGCTTCGCCCGACTCACCGGCACCTTGAAAGGCGGGACCTCGACGGACGGAATGTGGGTCCGAGTCACATACTGCTTCCGAGAAATCGCCGGCACCTGGCTGATCACGCACGACCAGGTCTCCGTTCCGTTCGACATCACGAGCGGCCAGGGAGTGACCGACCTCGAACCCTGACAGAGATGATGTCGGTGAGCACCTCCCACCGGGTCTGACTCAGCCCAACTTCGGGTCTTCAACGGGATCTGTCGGCCCTGGCTGGGAGGTTGCTCGTATGCACTCACCGTGCGTGGCGTTGTGACGTCAGGAGGTTGGGATGCCAAGGAGTAACAAGGTCGGGCACGAGGACGACATCCCAATCCTGCGGGCCGAGCTCTATGACGACGTCACCGCGATGGACGGCAGGTTCATCCGCGACGTCGCGATCGGCGGCCCTGCTCGGCACCATCACCGCGGCGGAGTTCGGCCAGTTCGGCACCACTGACCGGCTGGATGCGGGCCGTCTGGCCGGAGCACAGGTGGAGAACGACCGTGTCGCCGTCCATGACGGCGCTGGTGTAATCGAGGGCTCGGCGGCGGGTTGGAGGCCGCCGGATTGATCAATCGTCGCGAGAGCCGCCGCTGGTCGCCGCGACACTGATCCGGCTCAACGACCCCGGTCAGAGCCTCGGCCGCGAGGCCTTCTTCGAGCAGAACAGACAGCTAATGGCCTCACGTATCCCCTCGGGGACCTACTCGTCGATGTCGTCGGGCTCGGCTCGGGCTGGATCGCGCAGGGGCCGCAGCCCGTCGGCGGGCTGGGAGGCGGTGAAGCTGTACCGGCGACCGGCGTTGAGATCCTCACCGGGACTGGACAGGCAGCCGATGACGTGACCACGGCCTGCTTGACCTGCACAACCCCTCCGGCCACCTCGAAGCCGCCCGCCGCGCCGTCTTGCCCATCGAGACGTTCGCCACCTTCTTCGGCGGCCACGGCATCGCCGTCGCCCTGCCGTAGCTCACGCAGGTCCTCGCCCTGCGCCTGCCCCTCCTGCTCCAGGTGCCGGCTCATGTCGGGGTTCCCGTAGCAAACGGCGAAAATCCAACGGATACAGCGCTGACCTGCGGTTGTGGAGGTTTCGGGGACGGTTGTTGATCTCTCGGCTACGGTTCGTCATGATTCGTGTGTTCTGTGACGTCCGGGGTGGTGATGTCGACGCGGTTCCTGTCGGACGAGCAGTTGGAGCGCCTGCGGTCGTTCCCGGACATCGGGCGTGAGGAGCTGAACAAGTACTTCACGTTGACGTCGCGTGAGCACGGCTTCTTGAACGCGCCTGGCCGCGGTCCCGACGCCCGGCTGGGGTTGGCCGTTCAGCTGTGCACGTTGCCGTGGCTCGGCTTCGTCCCTGATGAACTGCTGCAGGTTCCGCAGGCGGCGGTGCAGCGGTTGGCGACCCAGATGGCGGTGTTTCCCGGGGTGCTCGAGCAGTACGACCGGTCGACGCGGAAGCGGCCGCAGACGCGCAGCGATCATTTGAAGCTGGTTATGAAGTATCTGACGTGGAAGAACGCCACGCCGGGCAGCATCCAGTGGAAGGAGCTGGAGCAGTTCCTCCTGGACCGGGCGATGGAGCACGACACCCCATCGCTGTTGTTCCAGCAGGCGGTGGAGCATCTGCAGGCTGCGCAAGTAGTGCGGCCGGGCGCGGTCACGCTCATGGAACTGGTGACCGCTGCGCGGACTGCGGCGGGGAAGCTGACCAGCCAGAAGGTCGCGCATCTGCTGACGCGGCTGATGCGGGCGGATCTGGATCGGCTGCTGGTGGAGGACGCGGAGATCGGGATGTCCCGGCTTCGGTGGTTGACCACGCCGGCGGTCGAGGCGAGCGTTCCGGCGATCGGAGTGTCGGTCGACAAGCTGCTGTACCTGCGGGCGATGGACGCCCACCAGCTTGATTTGTCGATGCTGCCGAGGGAGCGGCGCCGGTTCCTGGCCACGGTGGCACGCCGCTCGACGGTTCAGGGCCTGGAGCGGCGAGGAGAACGCCGCCACCCGATCCTGCTCGCTCTGGTCGCCCCCGCGGAAGTCGCCCTGCTCGGTCGTGGTCGGCGTGAAGGCTCGTGCCTGCACCGGGACCAGGCCGAGCTCACGCATGAGCAGCCGGACCAGCTCGGCCGAGCATTCCTCGCCGCACCGGGCCAGCGCGCGGCGCACCCGCCGGTAACCGTAGGTCTCACGCGAGGCCTCGAAGACGGCAGTGATGAGCTGCTTGAGGTGCTCACGCCGGCGAGCGGTCGCCGAGGCGGGCCGGCCGCGCCATTCGTAGTAGCCCGACCGGGACACCCCCAGCCATGCGCACATCGCCGCGACGGTGTGGTCGGCCTTCTCCGCGTCGATGAGCTCGAAGCGAGCTCTCACCGAGTCTCGCCCGCGAAGAAGGCGGCCGCTTTTTTCAAGAACTGCACCTTCTCGCGCAGCTCCTTGTTCTCCCGCTCCAGCTCCCGCAGCCGCGCCCGCTCCGGCCCGACAACGAGCGAGCCTCCTCACCCTCATGCTGGTGCTTGTACCCAGCCTGCTCACCCAGATGATCGCCGACCTCGAAGCCCGGCTCACCGAACCAGCCCCAGGCTGACCAGGACCGCCCTCGCGTCAAGGCAGCCATCTTTTGTGGTAACTGGCGATGTCCCGAACCTCTACGGTGACCTGGATGTTCAGCCCCGTTCCCGGCTTTATGTGCTCGCACAGCATCGCCAGGGTCAGATCGCCCAGATGGGTCTTGAGTTCCGCGTCACGGCCAGGCAGGATCGCCAGGTCCACATGGATCATCGCCTCGGTGACCTCGCCGTTGCCGATGACCGCCTCGGTGATCGAACGGAAGCGGGTTTTGAAATCTGGAAGAGCGCTACCGATCAGCTCGGCCGCGGTGGGATGCAACGCCAGTGCGAACCCGTGGCGGTCGAACGCGTCGGTGAGCGCAGCGGAGTACTCGACGGTGATCTGTGGCATGCCGCTCATTATCTGGCTGGCATCGCTGACTCGGTCGGCCGCCCCGCCCCGATCACGTTCCGCTACCTGACGGCCCAGGACACGTTCGGGAGCGGAGGGCCGGCCAGGCTGGCGAGGAGCTCCGTCTGATCAGCCCCACTTGCCTAACATGCCCGACAAGATTATCTCGCTCTGACCTGCGAGAAAGGGCCAAGAACCCAAGATAACCATCGACGCAGCTGGACGATCGTTGCCGAGGTGTGCTCGAAGTCGGCCAGGTGTTGCAGCATGTCGGCGGGGGTGGCGTCGAGGAAGGCGTCCGGCGGCGCGTTCGGGGTGACCGCGGCGGTGACGGCGGGCAGGCAGAGCTGCGGCAACGTCAGCTTCAGGCGGAGTTCGGCGAAGCGCACGCGGCCGTCGTCTGCCAGGCCAGGCGGTGTCCATGCGCTCTGGCCTACCGTCCGATCCGCCGGCCCGGCGCGCCTCTTGGGGTGTCGGCAAGCCCGTCGCAGGTCAAGAAGTACACCGGGAGAACTGGGAGGGGCGGCAGTTGGCCAAGCGGTTCTTGGCGTTCCTGCACGGGCGGGCGTGGACGCATGCGGAGGGGCCGACGGCGTTGTTCGACCAGTCGGTGGCGTGGTTGCGGCGGCATCGGGTGCTGTTGCCGGGGGTGACGGTGAGCAATCCGCCTCGACGGACCGTGCAACGCCCTACGCAAAACAGTTTTGGTTGAGGGGTCCGCCGGTTGCAACGGCGGACCCCTCGGAGTCTTCGATATCTCCTGCCTGCCCAGACAGCTCGACATCAAAGGTGTCCCGCAAGCTTGCAAGGACTGTGTGACAGACCAACGCAGTTCCAACCGGTTGTGTTTCTGTCCTTGATGACTCATTCTGCCCGTGCGATTGCCACAGGAGACAAGGGCCCGAGCACCTTAGAACGCGGCCGAAAGCCTCCGAACGTCCCTGAACACGGCCGAACAGGGCGGGTAAGGGCGGAAAGCTCCACGGCGGCCCTCGGACCCGGGCGGCAGCTCGATCGCGCGGACCGCCGCGAGCTTGCGGATCTCGGTCACCATCGACTCCAAACTCACGTTGCCCACCGCGGGCTTAATGAACGCCAGCACGTCGAAGTCGTCGTCCTCGGCAGCCGTCTCGCTCGTGGGCTCCTGGCCATCGTCGGCCGTCTCGGCCGCTCGCTCCCCGTCGTGGATGTACACGGTTTCGCGCGGGCCTGCACGCGTAGGGAAGGGAAGTCGTACACGCGGTGCACGTGCACGAGGGGCAGCGGTCAGGCTTCGCCGGCAAGCGCTGTTACGGGGTCGTCGTGCTTTTGCTGGGCGGTCACCATGTCCACTGCTTGCCGAGCTCGGTGAGTTGGTCGTTGACCTCCTGGCGGTCCCAGGCTGCGCCGTCCCAGTGGCTGGTGCCCAGCACGTCGCGCGCGTGGCGGTACTTCCAGCCCTTCTTGTGCCGCAGCGCGCGCAGCAGGTCGGCGAACCCCTCGGGGCCGCCGCTGTCTTCGGGCGGGCAGGCGCGGCCGCCGGCGCTGCAGCGCGGGTAGAGCGCCTTGGGCGCGGCCCGGTGGATCTTCTCCACCACCAGGTCGTGGTCCCAGCAGTCGCCGAAGTCGTAGCGGTAGGCCAGCCACTCGCCGGGCTCGGGCAGCAGGCCGGCCAGGGTCACGTCGTACTCGCTGTTGTGGTTGTCGCCGTACTCGGCCCAGTCCTTGGCGAACATGTGCAGGTGGAAGTTCTGCCAGCCCATCGCGATCTGGATCACGTTGTGCAGGTCCCACAGGCGGGCGGCCGACGGCACCTGGATGCGCCGCCAGACCGGCGGCTGGACGTCCCGCAAGACCACCTTGAGCTGGTGGACGGTACCGGCCGCGACGGTGGACTCAACTGCCGGCGGGGCAGCGGGCTCGCCCGCGTCCCCGGGTCCGGACCTGTCGCTGACCAGCAGGGTGAGACGGGGCCGATCGGCGTCGTACTCGGTGTCGATGTCTGGCTCGGTTTCCTTGAGGACTGCTGTGATCTCCGTCGCGGACAGGGCCTCGATGCCAGCGGCGTCGACGTCGGGCGCCTCGCCTTCGCCTCGGCCGGCGTGGTGCGACATGGCGTCCGGGTCCTGGTCGCGAGCGGCGTCGACCAGCTCCGACTCGACGTCCGGCTCGGAGTCGTCGGTCAGGTCATGGTCGTAGGGCTCGTCGCGGGCTATCCGCTCGGCGCGCATCTGTTCGCGTTCGGGGTCGGTGATGCCGGTCAGGTACTCCCACCTGCTGACCCGCTGGACCTTGCCCCGGGCCAGATCGTGCTGCAGCACGATCCGCGATGAGCGGCCCATCTCCTCTTCCTTGACCACCCACGGGTCGGTCGCCTCCCACGGAACGTCCTTCCAGGAGGCGTTCTCAGCGATCTCGACGGCCGCGCGATGCGCGGGGGCGCCGTGTTGGCGTGGCCCGTCGGCCAGGGGTTCCCAGCAGGGGGGCAGCCCACATAAGCCCAAAACCCACATTGAGATGATCTTGAGTGGATCTCTATTGGTGGACAGCTACCGGCGCTGAGAACGATCTTGCTAGGGACCAACTGGCAGAACGGGATGCAGGGTGGGAGAAACTACTGGTCAGCGTCGCGCGAGTGCTTCGTAGGCGGTGGAGCGGCCGATTTTGAGAGTGCGGGCCGCTTCTGTGACCGAGACGCCGTCGTCGACCAGGCGGCGTAGCGTGGCCAGCTCGGCGGGGCCGATGACGCGCGGCCGACCGGTCTTCTTCCTGCCGGGCAGCATGGCACCGGTGGCCTCGCGGCGCTTGGCAGCGGCGATCCCCTCGGTCTGACGCTCGGCTCGCAGCTCCAGCTCGTACTCGGCGGCTGCGGCCAGGACCGCGAACATGAACCGACCTTCCTTGGTGCCCAGATCGAAGTTCTCCGTCAGCGACACCACCGTGATGCCGCGGTCGCGCAGCTCGTTGACCGTGGTCAGCACGTGCCCCGCCGAACGGCCCCACCGGTCGGACTTCCAGAACTTCAGCGTGTCCCCCGCCTGCGGCAGCGCCAGAAGCGCCTCCCACTCCGGTCGCGCGACACCACGCTTGCCCGACTCCCTTTCCATGACCAGTTCGTCGTAGCCGCTGGCCGCCAGGGCGTCGAGCTGGAGCTGCGGGTTCTGATCACGCGTCGAGACTCGTGCGTACGCCCAGATGTTCATCCGCCATCATCCCGGCGGTGTCCAGAAACGTGTACCTTTCCGGACACCCTAGCGAGCTGGGGCAACTCCGTCCAGAAACCTCCATCCAGAAAGTCGATGCGAAGGCATGGTGGCGAGACGCAGCGTCATAGCACCGACTCGGGTCGGCGCTATGAGTCCAAAGGAGCGCTGAATAGAGCCGAGCGAGAAACCCCGATCGTGCCGGCATAGATCGACGTGCTGCCCGCGTCCTTGCCTGTGAACATCGCGAGGAGGATTGGGTGGATCCTGGATTTGAAGCGGCCTTCCGGCACTTCGTCGTCGACCGATCGGGGGCGTTGTTCCGTACCGCGTACCTGCTGACCGGTGACCGGCACGCCGCCGAGGACCTGGTGCAGTCGGCCCTGGTCAAGACGGCCGCGAAGTGGCGCAGTTTGCGCGATCCGGTCGCCATCGAGGGATACGTCCGCCGTGTCATGTACCACGAGCAGGTGAGCTGGTGACGGCGGCGGTCACGCGTCGCGGAGGTGTCCACCGGATGGATGCCCGACCAGATCGGTGACGGGCATGCCGACGTTGTGGACCTTCGCATGGTGATGCGCGCGGCCCTCGCCCGGCTCACACCCCGGCAGCGGACCATGCTCGTGCTGCGCTACTTCGAGGACCTCTCCGAGACCGAGATCGCGCGATTGCTCGGCGTCAGGGTGGGGTCGGTACGCAGCCAGATCTACCGCTCGCTGGAACGTCTGAAGAAAACGGCACCTGAACTGACCACCGTGAGGGAGTTCGGATGAACATCGAGAACCTGCTGCGTGAGACCCTCGCCGACATGGCCGACGAAGAGCGGCCACCCGCGCCGGGTCGGTACCTCCAGGTCCGCGAGCGCCGACCCCGTCGCCGCGGTCTCGCCCTGGTGGCGGCGTCGGCCATCGCCGCGCTGGCCGTCGGATCCACAGTCGTGGTGCAGGGGATGTCGTCGCGGGCCCCCAGTGATGTCGCCGGGCAACAGAACGCCGTCCCGCACCTGGCCCCCGAGCGCCGACCGGCCGTCACCGTGACCGTGGTGAAAGGGATGCGGCTCTCGCAGCTCTTCAAGGTGCTGTCGTCGCGCACCGGCAGGCCGGTGGCGGAGTTCGAGAAGGCCGCCAAGGACGGCACGGCGCTCGGCCTGCCGCCCTACGCCAAGGGGATACTCGAAGGGTTCGCCTTCCCCGGCACCTATGAGCTTTCCCCCACCATGAGCGCGGGCGAGATCCTTAGGGCAATGGTGGCCCGGTTCGGGCAGGCCGCCGAGGACACCAACCTGGTCGATGGCGCCAGGCGTGCCGGCAGAACGCCGCTGGAGATCCTGACCATCGCCAGCATCGTCCAGGCCGAAGCGGGCAGGGACGAGGACATGCCCAAGATCGCCCGGGTCATATACAACCGGCTGAACCGGAAGGTGCGGTTGCAGCTGGACAGCACGGTCTTGTACGGCCTGGACAAGTACGGCGCCAGCGCAGCGCTCAAGGACCTCAAGAGCCGGTCGCCGTACAACACCTACAGGCGTTTCGGCCTGCCGCCCGGCCCCATCGGCAACCCGGGGGGCGACGCCATCAGGGCCGCGCTGAAGCCGGCCTCCGGCCCTTGGCTCTTCTACGTGACGATCGACCCGAAGAAGGGCATCACGAAGTTCGCCGCCTCCCACTCGGACTTCACCAAACTGGTCGAAGAACGCGACAAGAAACACGGAACCCGGTGACGTAGCCGAACAGCCATCGCGATGATCCTGCAAGTACCGACCGCCGGGATCACTCCAGGTTTAGACGCCGTCCTCATCCACGACGACGGAAGAAGCGTCCTGGGACAGCGCCGCCGCTCCGAGCGGCCGCAGGCCCGGTCACAGGCCACCACCGTGCAGCGATAGGCCACCGTGGACCGGTTGTCGACATCGACGGTGAACAACCGCGTCGCCGCGTCCCACTCCCCGGACCGCCAGGCCGACGGCGTGTTCACCGTCAGCCACTCGGCCCAGGCCGCGGCCTCCGCCGCCGTCAGCGCCCTCGGGGCCGCCACGCCCTCGTCGGCCGGGCGGTGCAGAGCGATCATCTTGCCGGCCGCGCCCCCGACCACGCCGTCGATCACGCTGTCCGGTCCGTTCACGGGCGCGCCTGCCGTCTCGCGGCGGCCACCATCTCCACGGCCTGGCGCTTGTCGGAGTCGGTGACGTGGGAATACACATCCTGCGACGACGCCGAGACGTGCCCGGCGATCTCCTGGACCACTCGGCGGTCCACCCCGGCTCACCGCATCTTCGTGATGGCGCTGTGTCGGAACATATGCGGTCTGGCCCGGAACCCGGCCCGGGCGGCCAGGCGGCAGAACAGCTCGTAGGTGTTGGCGTACTTCATCGGCTCGCCCAGCGGAGGGCGGAACAGGTTGACGAACACCAGGTCGGAGCCCATGTCGGCCCCGGTGGCCTCTCCGACCTCGTCCCGCTCGTACTGGTAGCGCGAATACGCCTCGATCGTGTCGCGCTCCACCGGGATCGCCCGCGGTTGCCGCGCCTTGGCGAATGCGCCGTTGGCGTTCAGCCGACGATGGACGTGGACGTGCGGCCCTTCGTGCCGGCAGCCCAGCACCCGGGAGTCCGGCAGCAGGTGCATGTCCTTGCGGCGCAGGCCCAGCCCTTCACCGATTCTCATGCCCGTTTCTGCCAGGAACTGGAGCAGGAAGGCGTCGCGGGCGTGCCGGGCCAGGCCGAGCAGCACGGTGATGTCCTCATCCGCCAGCCACTCATAGCCCGGGACCGCGACCCGGAACTTGATCATGCGGGCCATCACCGTCCGGTTCTGGCCGTCCTCACCCGCGTCGAACCCGACCGGCAGATAGCGCAGATACTTCGGCTGGGTCAGGGCGTTGACCACTGTCGGCGGCACCCATCCCTGCAGGCAGCACCACGACAGGAACTCCCCGACCGTCCCCATGATCTTGTTCGCGGTGTCCTCGCTGCGATACCGCGCAGTCGCTCCCGATCGGCGCGAGCGCGGCCGCATCGGCTCGTCCACCAGCCACCGCATCATCGACATCAGCTGCGGCAGGCTCGGGCTCGACCAGTCCACGCCATGGCCCAGGCAGTACGACAAGTACAAGGCGATCCGGCCCGCGTACGTCTTTTCGGTGTTGAACGCCCGGCCCGCCCCGCGCAGCCCTGCCAGGTACGCGCACGCCTCGACATGCAACTCGAGGTCCTCGTCCACCACCACCCACCACACCGACTCATCGGCGGCCACCGCCCGCTCAGGGCGGTAGTAGCGAGGCAACGCACCTGACATGCCTGACATGCCTGAGAACCCCCTGGATATTTGTGAGGCAAGTACGCGCCAGCCTTACTTGACGAACATGCCTGACTACCAAGGGTCACCCAAGATAACGTCGGTGGTTGGCGCGGGGCGGCGCAGCGGAGTCACCGGTTCGGCTGGGAGAGGTGTGCTGCGATCGGGCCTGGGAGCGCGGCCGGCCGAGGACCCGGTCGCATTCGCCCAGTGCCAGTCCGGCGATGATGAGGGCCGCGGCGGGTAGGCCGAGCCGGTCGAGGCCGACCCCGGCGTGCAGGAGCACGCCGCCCAAGAGCGGGGCGATGGAGACGCCGAGGTAGTTGGCGGAGGAGGTCAGCGAGATCGACATCTGGGCGGAGCGGGCATTCACCTCCACCAGCCGGTGCTGGATCGGGACAAGCAGCGCCCACCCGCAGGCTCCCCAGAGCGCGATCGCGACGAGCGCGGGGCCGAGGTGTTCACGCGTCCACGGGGTGGTCATGAAGACGGCCGTGGCGATCAGCCCGGCGGTGTTGATGACCACGCGGTTGCCGAACCGGTCGGTCAGCCGGCCGGAGATCAGGTTCCCGGCGGTGGCCGCGACGCCCCAGACGAACAGCAGCCAGGCCAGCACGGTGCTGTTGCCGCCGGTGGCAGGGGCGAATACCTCGCTGACGTACGTGTAGAGGATAAACAATCCGGTGTAGGCCAGCAGGACCAGGGCGAGCACGCATCCCACACGAGGGTTCGACAGTGGTGCCAGCCGCTGCCGGAGGCCGGTCGCCGCGGGGGTCGGTATCGCGGTCGGTAGCGTCAGGACGGCCAGTATGGCCAGGATGCCCACTACGGCGATGAAGGTCATCGTGCCACGCCAGCCGGTGACCCCGCCGAGCGCGGTTCCGCTCGGCGCTCCCAGCGCGGTGGCGGCGCTCAGCCCGCCGAACAAGATTGACAGGGCGGTGGCGCGCCTGTTCTCCGGGGCCAGGCCCACCACTGTGGCGGCAGCCGTGGGCGTGTACATGGCTCCGCCGAGGCCGGCGAGCACGCGGAACACCAGCGCGACCTCATAGGTGGGGGCCATCGCCGTGCCGACGTTACCGAGGACGAACACCGCCAGTCCGGCCAGCAACAGCCGCTTGCGCGGCACGCGTGCGATGATGACGGCCATCACCGGCGACAGCACCGCGTAGGCAAGGGCGTACGCGGTGATGAGCCCGGCCGCCGTGGACAGGTCGACGCGTAAGTCCTGGGCGATCTTGGGCAGGATCCCGGCCGCCACGAAACTGTCGGTTGCCGATGGCGAACGTGCCTACGGCCAGGACCGCGCTCCGCGAGCCAATCTTGTTGTCACCGTGTGTCATCGTTTCCTCGCGCCATCCTGAGCAGCTAATGGAGAAGAGAATGTTTCTCCGTTATTTCGACAGATGGGGACTGTAGCAGCACTAATGGGCACTGGCAACCTTTACCATTAGTGGCATGGACAGCGCCGCCCAGCCCGTTCCTGGCTCCCCGGTTCCCGGCGAGGACGACTTCGTCTCGCTCGCCTTCGTCAACACCCGCTTCGACCGCCCCGCTGGCCCCCATGAAGCCCTCTCCACCGCGCCGGCAGCCCGTGCCTGGCTGCATGATCGAGGGCTCCTGCCGGCCGATGCCCCCCTGGGCGAACGGCGACTGCACCTGCTACGAAGCATGCGCGACTGGCTGCGCGCCCTCTTCGAGGCGCACATCAGCGGCACCCCTCCCGCAGCCGAGACCCTGGACCGGTTCAATGCAGCCCTGGCAGCCTCGCCCGCCACCCTCGGGCTGCAGTGGCCCGCGACCGGCCCGAAGCAGACGACCGGCTCCCGTCCCGGTGACGCGCTCACGCAGGCCCTCGCCAGGCTCGCCGAAGACGTCATGACGCTGCTCACCGGCCCCGAGGCCGCCAAGCTCGCCTCATGTGCGGCCCCAGGGTGCACCCGCGTTTTCCTGCGCTCTCACGCGGCGCGACGCTGGTGCTCCGACCGGTGCGGCAACCGCGTCAGAGTGGCCCGTCACGCCGGACGCACACGCACGTAACTGAGCCGTTGCGTACAACGGCGGCAGACCTTCCGGTTGGGACGGCGCTTGGATAACCGCCGTCCTACCGAAAGGTCGCGCTATGTCGCCATATCGCCCTATTGCGGTCCATGTAACGAGACTCGGCGATCAGTTTGTACACGGGCACTGAGATCGATCACATCCGGGAACCCCTGCCCTCACCAGCGCAAACCCGAGGGCCGCTTAGCCTATTGCCGGTTTCCGCCGTACCTTGGCTGCACCCCCATTACCCGATCACTGATCGCCTACGACCACTAAGCCGACAGGACCCACCTTTAGCTTTTCCCGGGCGACGCTGACCTGGATGGGGAGCCGAGGAGGTCGACCTCAAGGCCGAAACCGCGACGCTCGGCTTCTTGGTAGGCGAGCCAGGCCAGGCAAGGTCCTGCCACGGCAACCCTACGGGGGCGTAGACGGTGCGCTGGCCGGGGTCGGTGCGGCCGGGGTGCTCGCCGCGCAGGATCTCGCCGAGGGTGGCGTGAGCCGCCTCCGGTGGCAGTCCGGCCGCGGCGAGCACGCCCATTGCGGCGGCGAGCCGCCGGTCGTCAACGGCAAGTAGGGCGGCCTCCAGCACGTCGCCAGCGAGTTCCCGCTTACCGGGCTCATCGACGCCCAGGCTAGTGAGGTGCTGTCCGGGCCGGGTGTCAGCGAGGTGGAGCAGCGGAGCGCGCGACCACGTGGCCAGCAAGACGATGTCGGCGTGCGCGGCGGCCTCGGCGGCCGAGCCGACGCTGTGGCCCCAGTGGCGGGTGACGAAAGAAGCTGCGTGGGCCGGGTCGAGGTCGTGCACGACCAGCCCGTCCACGCGACGAAGCCGTCGCAGGCCGAGGACCATCAGCTCGGCCTGGGCGCCCGCGCCGATGACGCCGATGACGGTCTTCTTCCCGGGATCGGGGGCCAGGACGTGGGTGCCGAGCGCCGCGGCCAGGCCGGTGCGCCAAGCGGTGATGGTCGCCGAATCGAGCAGCGCGAGCAACTCGCCGTCCTGGCCGCTATGCAGGCAGATAACCCCGCGCAGAGCGGGCCGGGCTCCGGGGAACTTGGCGTTGACCTTCACCGTGTAGGCGTCAATTGTGGGCAGCAGCCCCGGGATCAGCGCGGTGGCGGTGCCCGGGAACGGCAGGTCGGTGCGGATGCGCTGCCCCGGAACGGCCACAGCGTCGCTCTGGGTGAAACCGTCGCGCAAAGCCTCGATGCAGGCGTCCGGATCGAGTAGGGCGATCAAGTCATGGTGGGCGAGGATCCGGGTCATGCGGATGATGCTTTCAGCTCAATGCGTATCAGCCCAATCGGAGTCTCATCGTTGATCTCTACGTAAAACGCGGAGAAGGGGATTGAGGTCGTTCGTCACACATCGATCCTCAACACCCTTCGTCGTCCCCGCATCCCCATGTCAACGGCTTAGGACTTACTCGTCTAGCAGCGGATGTCCGCGTCCCTCAGGTGTCGTCCCGGCCGGGTGCGTTCGGGCCGCGCAGCCGGGGTTGTTAACCCGAATGTGAACAGACTTTCGCCATCCACACTCTTGTCGCAGGTAAATGAGCGATTCTGATAGAAGATCATCAACGCGTTTCAGGGGATGGCCGAAGGTCTCGAATCCTTCTCACAACTGGTCTCACTCAAGTTCCCGATCGAAACGGTTTTGAGAAATGTTTGTGAGAGGATTCGAGGCATGGTCGACGTCCCTCACCCCCGAATGAGTGCTGTATCCGCCACCGATTCCGGTATCGCCGACGACGTCACCTGTGACGCCGATAAGGTCGAACGTCACCCTTGTCCGCGATGCGACGTCGAGCCCGGATCGCCCTGCCGGTCGCGGTCCGGTGCCGTCGCCGGCACCTACCACACCGGCCGCTTCACCAAGGTTCCCCGGCTGGCCAAACGGCTGCGCGTCCAGACTCCCGCCGACCGCAGACCAGGCCAGCCCTGGCGGCCCGGCACCCCGCCGCCCGCTCCCGTCGACCCCGGCCGCCCTGCGGCCGACATCCGCATCGGCTACGCCCGCTGCTCCTCCCTCACCCAGGAACTCCAGTCCCAGCTGGACGCCCTGGAAGCGCACGGCATCAGCCGCGACAAGATCTTCAGCGAGAAGATCTCCACCCGCCTCAAGGTCCGCCCCGGGTTCGAAAAGGCCCTCACCACCGCCCGGCAGATCAAGGCCCACGCCCCACACTGCCGCGTCATCCTCACCGTGTACGAGATGAAGCGGCTCGGCCGCGACGCCAGCGAGCTCACCGCCCTGGCCGACCACCTCACCGCGCACGGCCTGGTCCTGGAAATGCTCGCCGGCCCACTCGCCGGAATCTACGACCCTGCCGGACCTGGCCGCATGCTATTCGCGTTCTTCGCCGCCATGGCCGAGACCGAGCGAGAAGCGATCCGCGAAGCGACGCTTGAAGGACTGGACGCCGCAGCCCGCAAGGGCAACCACGGCGGCCGTCCCACCGTCATCACCGACGACATGATCCACACCGTCCTACGGCGCCGCGCGGCCGGTGAGCCCGTCGACAAGATCCGCAAGGACCTGATCATCCCCACCGGCAAACGTAAAGGTCACAACCCCTCCCTCGCCAGCATCTACCGCGCCCTCGCAGAACACGAGAAGACCCAGCGCCACCCTGACGCTGCCGAACAGGCCCGCGCCGAGTACGCCGCCTTCCACAAAGGGCTCTAACCTCGCTGACCCGCGGATCAGCCGTCAGTACCAACAACCACGACGAAGTCCTTCTACCTCGGCGCGGAACACCACGTCACTGCAGGCCAGAGGGGGGTTCGTTGGATTCTGCTCCATTGCTACCGGGACCCCGCCTACGACGCCAGCTCCCCACGCCCCCTTCACCCCGCAGCTCAAGCCGTGTGGCTGCAGCGGCAGCTCCACGCCGCGGGCGAGCTGGCCACGATGTTGCCGGGCAGGAGCGGCCTACCGCTCCCGATCAGGCGTCCGATTCGGACATGCGTTCGGGATCTTCTCGATACTCGATTACCGGTTCGCGCCCCGCTTCGCCGACCTGGGCGACCAGCGGCTCAGGCGCGCCGAGCTGCCCGACGGGAGCACGTCGGCGTACGGGCCGCTGGAGGCGCGCCCCCGCGAAGACACAGCGCCTCGGTAGAGGGGAGACGAGGACGACAAGGTGGCCGACGCCGAGATCCAGGCCGCGCGCTGATGCTTCCGATCCTTTTTCGTCCTTGACGTGGCAAGCTCAGACCAAAGATCGCTAGGGTAACTTTGTGCTGGTGGTGGTGCTTTCCGGTGGCGGTCAGCTGCGGCCTGGTGTGGGGGATTCGTCTCCTCGTGACAGCGGCAGTACCGGGATACGCAGGGTGAGGGTACCGGTGGTGAAGCGGAAGGTGACGTCAATGGGTGTGGCGCCGAGTGGGCGGTGGATGTCGACGAGTTCCAGGTGCGGGCGGTCGTGCCCCTGTTGGAGTGAGAGGGTCTGACGGGTAGGGATCGTCACGTCGACGCGCTGGCGAGGGCCGGTCGGGCTTTCGCGGTAGAGGACCTGTTCGGCGTGCACGGTGCTGGCACCGTCGAGCTTTTGGGGTTGGTCGCTGTCGTTGACCAGGGTCAGGTAGAGGCCCAGGTCGTCTCCGGCCGTCTGCTGGTCCATGGGCGGGGCCAGGATGTGGACGTGCAGTAGCCGCATCGCCCCGACCTGCCCGTCGACCAGGCCCTCCCGATTGCGGGTGGATTGGGGCAGAGGGGACTCCCGTTGAGCGGGGTTACAGGCCGGGAGCAGCATCAGCATGCAGGCCGTCAGCAGGAACGGGAGCGCCGCCCGCCACGTCTCGACGTGGCGGCCGTCAGGTGATGTCGTCATTTCGCGCTCCTGTGAAGAGGAAGATTCCCGGGCTGTTGCCGTCAGGCCGCCCGGTGACGTGATGAGTGCCGTAGGTCGGCGGGCGCGGCACGCGCAGCGCGAACCGTGCGCCGCAGAGGCCGTGGAACCCGGCTCCGGGTTCCACCGGCCGCAGCTGGGGCCACCAGCGGGAGCGCGGCCTGCGGAGGGTTGGCCACAACGATGTACCCACCGACGCGGTGGACATGCCATCGCTGCAGCTCGCGCTCAACCACGCGGTCGAGCTGGCGTCCCTGCTGCACGGCCGAAGCCTCGTAGCGGAGGCGACCAAGCGGGTTGAGGCCGTGTGGGACAGCGTGCGCATCGACGTCGCGCGGGAGAGCTGCGCAAGGAGCGTGCGCACCGGGTGGTTGGCGGACCTTTCCGATGATCTGCAGGAGTGCGACCTGGCCGAGCAGGTACCCCAGAGCGCTTCGCTGGCGCTGGCGGCGATGCTGGCGGCGGGCCTGGCCCATGCGCAGATCGAGCCCGGGCGCTGGCCCCTGACCGAGATGGCCAGGAACGTGGCACGCCAGGCCCTGCAGGCGGCGGTGACCAACCAGCGAGATCACGCAATAGCGGAGTGGTTCGTCTCCTTCGGCTCTCGCCAAGCTCCTGTGAGCTGATGCTTCGTCGCCGTGGCCGCGGAGTCGAAACGGCGCCGTTGGGGTGCGCTCACTCCCGCCCGCGGTTGCCTCGTCGCAGAGGGTCGCGTGAGGCGACGCCGGGCTGGGCATAGCGCTCCAGGGACCGTACGGAGGCGTGCCAGAAGCGGGTCAGCAGGGTGGGCGGGTGCCGTCCTCGGGCAGCGTGGGTGAGCGCGGAGTGCCCGAACTCGATCACCAATATCAGCGTCTTGAGGAACCCCGACGCTGTACCCGGCTCCTTGACCAGCCTGGTCTCGGCCTTGCCGATCAGCTCAATGATCATCGGTAGATCGAGCAGGGTCCGGCAGGCATCGACCTCCCTACAGGTAGATCACCGTGGCCGACAACGTGGCCAGCCAGCCAGCCGCGGCGGGCGTGGCGAACGCCGCCTTTACCACGGCGACCAGGGCTGTGAAATCGTGCACTCAAAATGATAGATCATCACTTTATGTGAGAAACGCCCAAGAAGCATTGAATAAAATCTGTCACAAATGGCGATGATCGAGCTTTGCGGGGGTATTCGGCCAATAGTGCTTATCAAACGGCGACATTCAGTAAAGAGCCCTGTCCAAGAGAGCCTCACCGATAGGAAGCCCTCGTCCTCCCCGAGTGGTAAGCGCACGTAAGCGCCAGGCCAGCAGGTGCAGGGTCGCCCTCCTCGGGTGATCGTCCGATAGGCGCCGGGAGGGCTGCGAAGACACGAGTCGACGTCCAATCTGATCGGAAGAACCTCCATGAGCAATCTGATAGCAATCGCCTATCCAGAGGTCAGCACTGCCACGCGTGTTCGTGACCGGCTGCTGGACCTTCAGCGCCAGAACCTGATTACGCTGGCCGACGCGGCCGTGGCTGAGAAGAAGCCGGACGGCAAGATCAAGCTGCATCAGCTGCACAGCTTGGTGGGCGGCGGTGCGGCGAGGGGCGCGATGTGGGGTGGGCTGATCGGCCTGCTGTTCCTCGCCCCCTTGCTAGGCATGGCCGCGGGAGCCGCGGCAGGCGCGGCAGGCGCGGCAGGCGGCGCGATGACGGACATCGGGATCGACGACACCTTCATGAAGGACCTGGGACAACGCCTGCACCCGGGCGGTGCCGCACTGTTCCTGCTCATCACGCAGAGCACCCCGGACAAGGTCATCGCCGAGGTGGCAGCATTCGGGGGCGAGATCATGCAGACCTCGCTGAGTGAGGACGCCGAGGCCAACCTGCGAGAGACGGTCAAGCTGGTTCAAGAGGCGAACGTCAGCAGGTAGGTATCTCGCTCTGCCGGCGTCACGTCAGCGCGGATCGCCGGCCTGGGATATCCGCGCGGACGTCGCCCCGCACACCGCCTTCCGGGTCATGGGCGGGATCTGCGCCGCACACGACCGGCCCGGCTGGGAACCCGAGGCCCAGGCGGTGGCCCGTCCCACCGCGCCCCCGTGATCAGCAGGTGTCGTACCAACTGCAGGACGTACCCCTGCCCTGCGCTGGCGCACGTCAGGGATTCGCTATCGCCTGTATAGCCGCAGGACCTGGGCTTACTGTCTGGGATCCCTGTTTTTCGGGATTGATGAGATTTGTAGAATTCTGAAGGTCTATCGTCCTCTTCGTTCGACTTGATGTAATGGTGAAGGCGGGGAGGGCGAATGGTTGTGGTGACCCGAGCGTTCCTCATCGCTCGTTGCCCGTAAAACGGGACGGCCCCATTTCTGACCGATCGTTTGCTAGTCGACCACGCGATACACGAGCCGCGTGACTACGTTCAGGTCCTATGAAGATGGGGTCTGACATCGATCGATCGGGAATCAGCGAACCTGCCCCTAAGCGGGCGGTCATATCCGGCGTGATACTTCTGGGCATGATCTTGCCCGCGCTGCTACCAGCCCAGCCAGCTTCGGCGCAGCCCGTGCCGCTGGTCGAGGAGGACTTCACCGGAGCCACAACGATCCCCGAGTTCAGAGCCGTGGGATCCGCCTGCCTGACCGGCGCCCCGGCCGCCGAGCCGCCGGGGCCGGGCAACCGCCCTCTCGGGGGATGCCCGCAGAACGCCGCGGGTCCCGTGCCGCCGACCGGAGCAGCCCCATACGGCTACCTCCAGCTGACCAGCGCCGACAACGACCAGAGCGCTGCCGTCCTGTACGACGAGCCGATCCCGGCCGAACAGGGCCTGGAGGTGACCTTCGAGCAATGGCAGTACGGCACCACCACGCCGGAGTTCTCGCCCGCAGACGGCATCTCCTTCTTCCTCATCGACGGCGCCGCCACGCTCGACCGGCCCGGCGCCTTCGGCGGCAGCCTCGGATACGCACAGAAACTGCCCGACGACAATCCCGCGAACGCGTTCGAGCCTGGAGTCAACCAGGGCTATGTCGGCGTCGGCCTGGACGTCCTCGGCAACTACTTCGGCGACTGGGAGCAACGCGGCCGCGGCTGCGCCGAGCGTTCACCGGCCGGCACGGAGTTCCGCATCCCGGCTCCGGGAGCCAACATGGTGACGCTGCGAGGACCCGGTGACGGAACGGAGGGCTACTGCTTCCTGACCGCCACCACGAGCAACTTCACCACCACCGGGCCGTGGCCCTCGACATTGCCGGGCGAGCTTCACGGACCCACGACGACGGTCCCTGATGACCCCCAGGCGGCGCAGACCGCGCTGGAGGAGTCGCGCCGCACGGTGAATGTCCGGATCACCCCGGCGCCCGACCCTGTGCTGACCGTGTCGATCGACTTCAACGACGGCAACGGCATGCAGCAGGTGCTGTCCATGCCCGCGCCCACCCCGGTGCCCTCGACGTACAAGTTCGGGTTCGGGGCCTCCACCGGGCTGTTCACCGACGTTCACCTGATCCGTAACGTGGTTGTCCGCCCGGTGGCGGAGGAGCCGGCCCTGACCCTCGTCAAGCGCGTCGCGGACGACGCGCAACTGCCTGATCCCGTGCCGGTGGGCACCGAGGTGCCCTACGAGTACGTGGTGACCAACAGCGGCAACATGAACATCACCGATCTGGCCGTGAACGACGACGTGGTCGACGAGATCATCTGCCCGCGGACCACCCTGGACGTGGGCGTTACGATCATCTGCCGCGGCGTCTACACCGTCACCCAGCAGGACGCCACCCGCGGCTCGGTCACCAACACCGCCACCGCCATCGGCAGGGCGGACGCGAACGAGGTCACCTCGCCGGAGTCACAGGTCACGATCCAGGTCGCGGATGAGGAGGAGGAAATGCTCGAGCTGGTCAAGAGTGTCGACGACTCGCGCCCGTACCAGCCGGGAGACACGGTCCTCTACCGATACGTCGTCACCAACAATTCCACCAGCACGGTGGACGACGTGCGGATCGAGGACAGCCACATACAGGACATCACCTGCCAGGCCACAACCCTTGACCCGGGCGCCTCCACCACCTGCACGGGCACCTTCACCGTGCCGAGCAGCACGGGTGGCAAGCCGGAGTGCAAGGGGCACGACTGCCGCTTCTCCATCACCAACACCGCGGTGGCCAGAGCCGGAGACCTGACCTCCGCCCCGGCCACGGCCACCATCCAGGTGGTGCTGGGGCCGCACCACTGCTCGCCGGGGAAGCCGGGGAAGAAGAAGCCGCACCATTCCTGGACGCCTCACCACGGCACGAAATCGCAGTGTGACTCGGTAACTCCGCAAGAGAGCTGGGTAACCCTGAACGAGACCTGGATGTGGGTCACCGACTCTCCTGAGAGTCCCGGCGACGGGGAGGTATCGATGGGGACGAGAACCGCCTCGGAACGCGGGTAACGAAGCCCCCGCAGTGAGCATCGCGCCGACTGCTTCGCCCGGCCGGTCGGCGACCACGATCGGCCCGGGCTCAGGCTGAAGACGAACTCCAGCCTGAGCCCGGGCCGCACGACGCAAGGGGGCGTCTGTTCCGTAAGGGGATCCCCCACCGGAACACCAGCCACCCGGCCAACCGCCGTCGGCTACGCCCGCTGCTCCACCGACGAGCAAGACGTCGTGATCCAGACCGAGCAACTCCTGACCCTCGGCGTCCCCGAAGACCGCATCTACATCGACCGCGGTTTCTCCGGCACCACCCGCCGCAACCGCGCCGGCCTCGACCAGGCCCTCGCCGCCGTCTGGAAGGGGTCGGTGTTCACGGTCACCAAGTTCGACCGGTTCGCTCGCAACATGGCCGAGGCCAACGAGGTCCTCACCGACCTGTCCGGACGGGGCGTCCTGTTCGGACTCGGCGGCTCCGTCTACGACTGGACCGACCCGTTCGGGCGGCTGTTCCTGCAGACCCTCGCCATGGTCGCCGAGTTCGAGGCCAACCTCGGACACATGCGCACCCGCGAGGGCATGGCCCTGGCCAAGAAGAACGGCAAGCTCAAGGGCAAGCAACCCAAATTGCCCGAACCCGCCCGGCGCTCCATCCGCCGCCGATACGCCGAGGGCGAGGTGTCCCTGGCCGACCTGGCCACCGAATACAGCGTCGGACGCTCCACCATCCACCGCATCATCCATGGCCCAGAAACCTCCAGGTGGAGCGATCACACGCCGAAGCTGGACGTCATGTTCCGCCCAAGATCATTCTCAGCGCCAACCGCTGTTCCTGGGTTCCCCAACCCCGGACTCGGCCGCGACCGGCCGCTCGCCGACGTCACCGACACCGAGATCGGCACCGCCCTCACCGAGTTGTGGGGCCGATGCGCGCCGGCGACCTGGAACCGCAACCGCGCCGCCATCACCTCCTGGCTGTCCTGGTGCCAGACCAAGAAGCACTGGGCCGCACCCTCGGTCCCGGCGGACGCCGAACGCCGCAAGGAGAACGTTGACGAGACCCGCGCGGTCGCCAAGACCACCATCCACCGACTGCTGTCCCGCGACATCCCGCTGCGCGAGAAGACGCTGTGGCGGATGCTGTACGAGACCGCGGCCCGCGCCGCGGATATCCTGGCGCTCAACGTCGAGGACTTGGACCTGGAGCATCGTCGGGCGCCTGTCCGGTCCAAGGGCGGCGCGATCGAATGGGTGTACTGGGAGCGCGGCACCGCCCACCTGCTTCCCAGACTCCTCCGGCTCCCGGACGGCAGCACCCGCACGCACGGCCCGCTGTTCCTGTCCGAACGCCGCCCTGTTCCGGCCCGCCGCCCGACGGCTGCCGACATCTGCCCGCACACCGGCCGCGCCCGCCTCGGCTACGACCGCGCCCGCGTCCTGCTCGACAAGCACGCCAGCCTCGACCTGCACCAACTGCGCCACTCCGCCGCCACCCATCTCGGCGACGCCGAGATCCCGCTGCACCTCATCATGGGCAAGACCCGGCACAAGAACCCCCGCACCGCCATGCGCTACGTCAAACCCGGCGCCGAAGCCATCGCCAAGGTCACCGAAGTCCTGGCACCCCGCCGCCGTACCCTCTGACTCTCGTTGGAAGAGTCAGAGGGTTGACCTGGAACCCTCCTCGGCCAGATAGCTCTGGGGTTTCCAGCCATTTGTCACCGGAGCTCACAGCATTGCCGTTCCGAGCGCCGAGCTCGTGATCCCCTACCGTAATTGAACTGAGACATCGGTCAGACGACGCTCCATCGCCGCAGGTCAGACACTATGTCGTTGAAAATTTCTTCATTGCTACTGGGACCCCAGCTCGGCAGGATCACCCTGCTGACCGGCGACCACGCCGGCGCCGAGGAGTTCCACGAGCGGGCCAGGCTCCTCGCCATCGAACAGGGAGACCCACCGGCCGAGGAGTACGCCGAGCTCGGGCTCGCCCTGAGGGCGCGCCGACAGGGCCGACTCGACCGGGCGGAATCGTACCTGCGCCGCTGGCTGGAATGGAGCCGGCAGTTCGACGCGAAGTACGGGATGCTGGCCCTGGAGGGGCTGGCCGGGGCGCGGGCCCTCGCCGGTCACCCTCTACAGGCCGCACGCCTGCTCGGTGCGGCCTCCGCGGCCCGCGCCTCGGTGGACGCGCCGCTGCCGGCGGCCGAACGCGGTGACGTGGACCGGATCACCGCGGCGCTACGCGCGGCACTCGGAGAAGCGGGCTCTGAAGCCGAGTTCGAACTGGGCACCGCCCTGAACCCGGACGACGCGGAACTGCTCCACACGTGACGGGATACGCCCGGACACGCGCCCGCCTGGCGCATGGACGGCTGGACGTGAACACGCAGCGCTCCGGGCTGACACGTGGTGATCAAACACATCGGGCTATCTTCGAGGTCCCGCCTCACTGACTCGACTCGCAGCTTCAGCTCGAAATCCACCGTGATGCACGCCCCTCGTCCACCGGGCTTGCCGGTGATCTGTTCGCCGCTGGCTGGCTGGCACGCGTCTCTCTGTCAGCTCGCTGCCGCCTGACCAGCGAAGGTGTGAATTTTCGGATCAGGCAGTCGAGGTGGGTCGCGCGGTCTGGTAGATGGTGGTGAGCCAGATATGGAGCAGTGTCTCCACGACGTCGGATGCCGGCACCGCGGGCTCGTCGCCGGTCAAGGTCGCATAGAACACCGAGTCGTTCATGGCGTTCAGCGCGATGGCGAGATCGCGGGCGCGCGGTCCGGGCGGCGCGGTGCCGCGGGCACGCTCGGCCTCAATGGCCAACGTGGTCCTGGTGATCCATATCTCCTTCATGTCGGACCGCCAGCGACGGACCTCCGCGCTGGTGCGCCCGGCCTCGACGGCGGCGGCCAGCACCGAGCGGTGCGCGCCGTAGGTCGTGTGGGTGGCGACGAGGCATTCACGCCAGTAGCGCACCGGGTCTTCGCGGAGCCGGTCGAACTCTCCTGCCACGGCCTCGCCGATCTCTTCGGTCACGCGGTCGAGCAGAGTGAGCAGCACCGCGTCCTTGGATCGGAAATAGAAGTAGAAGGTGGGGCGCGAGATCCCAGCGCCGCGCGCGAGGTCGTCGATCGAGATTTCGCCCAGCGCCCGCTCCTGGAGCAGCTTCGCCGCGGTGGCGAGGATGTCCAGCTCCCGATCGTCGCCTGTGGGCCGGGCAGCACGGCGGCCACGGCTCGAACGTGGTGTCGCAGTGCCGTCGTGAGTCATGCAATCCAGCCTATAGGGGCCGACTGTGCGGAATCAACGCGATGTCGACTTACTCGACATACTGTTGATTGTGTTGACATGGTGTCGATATGTTTGGGCTGCACATGGGTTATGCGGGCTGGAGTACGAAGGGACGGCCATGACGCTCGAGCACCTTGACGTCCTGATCGTGGGGGCTGGTCTGTCCGGTATTGGTGCTGCTTGTCATCTGCGCCGGAAATGCGCGGGCAAGACGTACGCCCTCCTCGAAGCCCGTGGAGCGATCGGCGGCACGTGGGACCTGTTCCGCTACCCCGGCGTCCGCTCCGACTCCGACATGTTCACCCTGGGCTACCGGTTCAACCCCTGGCCCGAGGCCAGGTCGATCGCCGACGGCAGGTCGATCCGCGAATACGTGCGGCGCACCGCACGAGAGCACGGCGTCGCCGACAAGATCCGGTTCCACCACCGCGTCATCAGCGCGGAATGGTCTACGGCAGATGCACGCTGGACCGTTCGGGCAAAGCGCCTTGATACCAGCGAGACCATCGTCCTCACCTGCGGTTTCCTCTTCGTCAACACCGGCTACTACCGCTATGACCGGGGTTTCACCCCCGAGTTCCCGGGCGCCGACCGCTTCAGGGGCCCCATCGTGCATCCCCAGCACTGGCCGCGAAATCTGGACTACGCCGGCAAGCGCGTCGTGGTCATCGGCAGCGGCGCCACGGCGGTGACGCTCGTTCCGGCGATGGCGCAGGCTGCCGAGCACGTCACGATGGTGCAGCGCTCACCGAGCTACGTCCTGTCACTGCCGTCCACCGACCCTGTCGCTGACGTGCTGCCTGCGAAAATCGCCTACCCGGTCCTACGGTGGAAGAACATCCTGATGGGCCTGCTGTTCTACCAGTTGAGCCGACGACGGCCGGCGTGGGTGAAGCGCTTCCTGCGTAACGGCGTGCACCGTCGATTACCGCTGGACCACGACGTCGACGTCCATTTCAAGCCGCGCTACGACCCCTGGGACCAGCGGCCGTGCATCGTGCCGGACGCTGATCTGTTCCATGCCTTACGCGACGGAAGAGCGTCGATCGTGACCGATGGGATCGACACGTTCACCGAGGACGGGATCCGGCTCGCGTCCGGAAGGGAACTGGCGGCCGACGTCATCGTCACCGCCACCGGTCTGAATCTGATGGCCGTCGGCGGGATGGCATTGAGCGTCGACGGCGCAACTATCGCGATCGGAAGGACGACGGCCTACAAGGGCATGATGCTCTCCGGTGTGCCGAACTTCGCGTTCACCATCGGCTACACGAACGCGTCCTGGACGCTGAAGGCGGACCTGGTTTCCGCTTATGTCTGCCGGCTGATCAATCACATGGAACGACAGGGCTACCGGTTCTGCGTGCCGACCGGACCCGCGCCGTCGGCCCACCCGCTCATCGACCTCAAGTCCGGATATGTCATGCGCAGTATCGAGGCGTTTCCCCAACAGGGGGCATCTGCACCATGGCGGCTGCATCAGAACTACCTGCGAGACGCCCTGCTGATGCGCCACGGCCGCTTGGAAGACGGGACCATGCGATTCGCCCGGTCGGCGCTCGCCAGTCCGGAGAGCCCTGCGCAAGCACACCGTGACGCCGCGACAGAACAGGAGAACAAGAAATGACCTTGCAGATTCCCGCGGTCGTGAACGACGGCGACGGTGGCAGCAGGCTGACCACCGTAGCGCTCGAACAACAAGAAACCGACCTGGGACCCGGCGTGGCCCCCATGTTGTCCACGACCCCATGCGAGGTGGTGTCGATACAGTTCATCGACCTTCTCGCCGGCATCACCATCCCCGCGCACCCGGCGCCGGCCCGCCAATTCGTTGTCGTGCTCCGCGGGAGCATCGAGGCCGAGGACACCACCGGGGAAACCCGGCGGCTCGGGCCCGGAGACGTCGCCTTCGCCGCGGATATCAAGGGAGGCCACATCACCCGCATCGTCGAGCACCCGGCGCGTCTGATGTTCGTCGTGCTGCCCGACAGCGCACCCGGCCCGGCCTGACAGCGCCGATGAAGACTCCTGGAGCACGCGGACAGTGGATCAGCCGCGACAATGCCGCCGACCAGAGCCGGACGGCGCGCCCCCGTACTTCCGAACGATCACGATCGAAGGGGCAACGACCATGATCAATGTCGCGATCATCATCGGGAGCACACGTCCGGGGCGCAACGGGGAGGCAGTGGCCCGCTGGGTTCACGATCTCGCGGCGACGCGCGATGATGCCCGGTTCGAACTCGTCGATCTCAAGGACTTCGGCCTGCCGCACCTGGATGAGGCGATGCCGCCCGCGATGGGGTGCTACGACCTTCCCCACACCAGGAAATGGGCCGACAAGATCTCCTCCTTCGACGCCTACGTGTTCGTCACGCCGGAGTACAACCACTCGACCTCCGGCGTGTTGAAGAACGCCATCGACTTCCTCTACGCCGAATGGCACAACAAGGCGGCCGGGTTCGTCGGCTACGGCAGTCTGGGCGGTGCTCGGGCGGTGGAACACCTGCGCCTGATCATGGGCGAGCTCAAGGTGGCCGGCGTGAGTTCCCAGGTCGCCCTGTCCCTGTCCACCGACTTCGAGAACTTCGGCGTCCTCAAGCCGGGCGCTCACCAAGAGCGCGCGGTCCGCGCCATGCTGGACGAGGTCGTCGCCTGGGGCGGCGCGCTGAAGGCGCTGCGCGACGGCACAGCGCCCGCCGGCCTTGATGCCCGTCCATGATCCTGCTCATCGCGCGGGGGTGAGGGGGTGGTCGATCTCGTCACGCCGGAGGCGGGCGAGAGCGATGGCCAGTACGGCGACCGTCAGCGGGGCGACGGCTGCCACGAGGAAGACCGGCTGGCTACCCCAGGCGGCTGCCGCCGGGCCGACCAGCGCCATGGACAGGGGAGCCGCGCTGAGCGAGACGAAGAAGGCGAGGCTGGAGACCCGGCCGAGCGGAAGACAGCCTCCACCCCAGGTCGGGAGCATCACGGACAGGTAGCGCCGGGGAAGGGTCAGTGCGGACATCGTGAGCGAGCCGATCACCCCGCCGAGGCCGTGGCAGGCGAGGGCCAGCGTGCCGACCAGCCACGGCGTCGTGAGCAGGTAGGCGAGCCCGGCCCGCAGGTCGCTCACCACCGACGGACAGGGCTGCCCGGCCGCGCCGTACGGTCGCGCGCCTCGGGTTCGCGCATGATAGCGGCGCACGTGGCGGCCAGGAGATGCACGCCGGCGATGCCGGCGAACGCCATGCTCGGCGCGAAGGCGCTGATAAGTGCGCTGGCGGCGCCCGGCCCTGCCGCCTGCATCAGCGTCGGCCTCAGCATGCCTTCGATCCCATTGGCCGTGAGCAGATCGTCTTGTGGGACGACAGCGGGGACGAGCGCGGAGTAGGCGGGGTAGAAGAACCCGTCCGCGATCCCGAGCACCACGGCGACCACGATGAGCTGTCCGCAGGTGAGCAGGTTCATGGTGGCGGTGACGACCACCGAACCGGCGGTCATCGCCTTGGCCGACTGGGCGAGCAGGATTATGCGCCGCCGGGACGCGGTCGGCGAGGACGCCTCCCAGCAGGGCGGTCGCGACCAGTCCGATGCCGCCCGCGGTGGCGATCAGGGAGAGTTCGGACGGACCTCCGCCTTCGCGATCACCTGCCACACCACCGCGACCGTCCACATGCCGCTGCCGGCCAGGCCCAGACCGAGCGCGGTTGCCAGCAGCCGGTACTGGCCCGTCCGGAATGGCCGGAGCGGCCGTGGGAGTCGGGCGTGCCTGGGTGCCGGATCGGCGGCGCCGATGTCGGATGTGCTGGGGGACATGCCGCCTCCTTTGTTTCAGAGCGTTTCACTCCGCGTCGTACGCGATAACTGCGGAGCGAATCACTCCGCAACTGTGTAGACTGCCGCCATGACGAGTTCGCGTTCATGGCGCAGCGAGGAGGTCGCCCGGAACGACCGAGCGCTGCTGCGAGCAGCCCGCGAGGTGCTGGCGGTGGACGGCGTGCACGCGTCGGTGGCGTCGATCGCAGCCCGGGCCGGGGTCGGGGTGGGGTCGCTGTATCGGCGGCGCTACCGCACGAAGCAGGAGCTGTTCCAGCGGCTTTGCCTGATCGCGCTGCGGGAATACCTCGACGCGGCGACGGAGGCCTGGCCATGGACGATCCATGGGAAGGCCTGATGCACTACGCGATGGCGTCGATCGGCTCGGGCCCCGGTTCGCTGGCGCCCGTGGCCGGCACCTTCGAGCCCACCGACGAGATGACCGGCCTGGCCGAGCAGGGCGACCGCGCAGTGGCCCGGCTCGTCGAGCGCGCACACCAGGCCGAAGTGCTCCGCGCCGGAGTGACCCCGGTCGATCTCGAGCTGCTCATCGAGCAACTCTCGAAGTCCCCGCTTCAGGAACAGCTGCAACGGCAGGGGCGGACAGAACTGTACGACGCGGCCAGGAACGCAAGAGCACGCGTCATCGCCATCGCGCTCGACGGCCTCAGGATCGTTCCCGCGGGGCCGATGCCCGGTCAGCCGCCTGGATACGAGCTGTTCGCCATGAGATGGGTGCCTCCCGCAGGCAGCGCCCAGCCATCCGAGTGAAGGTCGACAGAAGGAGACACCCGTGAAAGCCGCCGCCTTGTCCTCGTTCGGACCCCCAGAGGTGCTGCGCACCGTCGAGCTGGACGAGCCCGATGCTCAAGCAGGGCAGGTACGTGTCCAGCTCAAGGTGGCCGGGGTGCAGCCCTTCGACTGCGGCGTGCGCGAGGGACGCTTCCCCCGCGCGCTCGTGGGCGACTTCCCGATCGTGCCGGGTAACGAGTTCGCCGGCACGATCGACCGGGTCGGTGCGAGCGTCACGGAATTTTCGGTCGGCGACGCCGTCCTCGGCTTCAGCACGCTCGGCGGCTACGCGGAATGGATCGCGGTACCGTACGACCAGGTCGCGCCGAAGCCGGCCGACATGCCGTGGAATATCGCCGGCGGCTTCTCTGGGGCCGCCCAGGGCGCCCGCAACGCCCTCAATCAGATGCGCGTGACCAACGGCGACGTCGTCTTGATCAACGGCGCGTCCGGCGGGCTGGGGACGATGGCGGTCCAACTCGCGAAGGCGATGGGGGCGAGCACCGTGATCGGCACCGCCAGCCAGGCCAACCATGACTACCTGCGATCCCTTGGGGCGGTCCCGGTCGCCTACGGGCCCGGGCTCGTGGAACGGCTTCGCGCCATCGCCCCGAACGGCATCGACGCCGCTCTTGGTTCCGAGGTCGACGGGCTCCGCGCGGCACTCGAAGTCGCCCACGACCCCGAACGCGTGGTGACCATGGTCTTCTCCGACGAGATCGCTGCCCTCGGCATCCGCGACTGGACCGGTGTCCGCAGCGCCGAAGGTCTCACCGAGATGCTTTCCTATCACGAGAAGGGCCAGATCTCCGTGCACATCAGAGCGGAATACACCCTCGACGACGCCGCGGAGGCGCAGCGCGACGTCGGCAGCGGGCACAGCCGCGGCAAGGTCGTGATCAACATCACCTGAGGAAGGTGTGCTCTTCGCCGACTCCCGGACGCGTGTGGAGCTGTGGCGAGCCCCCGAGAACGTACGCGCCGCGATGCGCCGGGCCGCCGACGGGAGATCGGTCGCACCCGAGCTGGGATACATGTTCACGATTTGCGGACCGCGCGGCGGAATTCCTCCAGATCGGCCTTGCCCTTGACCTCGACGGGATGGTGCTCGGGCATGGCCGACAGGATGGCCTGTGTCCGGGCGGTGATGAGGTCGATAACCATCGAACCCGTGAGCCCGACGTGGCTGGTGGAGGAGACCGGCGGCCAGGCGGTGGTGGAGCTGCACGTGCCGCTCGATGCCAGCCCGGTGCTGTCGCTGCAGGCCGACGCCTCCAGCGCCTTCTCCCGGCCCCCGTCGTGGACCCACCGGCAGCAGCGGCTGCAGTGGCCCATCCCGCCGCTGGTGGCCGGTGAGGCCCTGTGGGAGCTGCTGGCCGGCCTGCAGCCCTACGCGGCGCGGATCGCGGCCGGGATGGCGCCGCCGGACGAGCGGCGCGCCGCCGAGCCGGAGCTGACGCCCGACGCCCAGGCCGCCGCCGGCGAGCTGGCCGACCACCTGGCCCGCGCGGCCGCCGACCTGCCGGTGGTGGAGGTCGCCGAGTCCGCGATGGTGTCGGACGCGGCGATCGCCGAGCTGATCAACGCCGACACCACCGACGCCGCCCTGGCCGAAGCCGTGACCCGGCTGGCGGCCCGCATCCCCGTCTCCAGGCCGGGCAACGTGGTGTCCGTGCGCGGCCTGGCCGAACGGGTGGAGCGCGCGCGGGTCCTGGCCCGCCGCCAGGTCCGCGCCCGGCTGGCGATCGTGGCGGCCATGTCGGACGGCGGCCGTCAGGAACGCGATGAGCTGATCCGCCGCATCAGCGCCTGGCACGACGACGCCGACAGCCACCGCTCGCTCGGCATGGCCGCCGGGCTGTCCCACGGCGCCGTCCAGAAGATCATCAAGAAGGTGGGTGAGCGGGACGACGCCCTGGCCCGCATCGCCCCGGCGGTGCAGGCCCTCGTGGCCGCGTGGGACCCCGGGCAACTGCCCGCGATGGACGACGTCGGCGAGGCCGACGACGACCGCGACGACTACGGCGACGAACCGAGCGAATGGAAGTTGGACCAGGACTACACCCAGCAGCAGCGGGCCCTGGCCGCGCGCCGCGCGCAAAAGCACTGCGCTGTGCCCGGCTGCGGCAAGCCGTCGCGGCGCATCGTGAAGCGCTGGCAGGTCGATGGCACCGTGCTGTTCCCGGCCGATGCCGACGACCCCGAGCGCGCCGCCGAAGGTTACGTGCCCGGCCTGTCGGTCAAGCCTCGCTACAGCGGCCCGACCTGGACCGCGTGCGGCGCCAACCGCGAGCAGCTGCAGACCCTGGAGCCGGCGCGGCGAGCCCCGCATCTGCTGGACGACCACACCGTTGAGCGAATCAAGCAGGTGTTCGGGGTGCAGCGCGATGACATGTGGCTGTGGGTCGAGACGGGCGAGCGCTGGCGGGCCCAGGACCTGAGCGCGGCAACGGCGGCGAAGGTCGATCAGTACGTGGCGGCGGTGGAGGCGTTCGCGGCGAGCAACGCGGTCATCTTGGCGTTGGCCGATGAGCTGACCGCGGGCACGATCGACAAGTTGATGGGCAAGAGCGACCTCGAGCTCGGCATTGAGGCCCTGTTCCGCAACGGCAGGCTGTAGAGCGCCTTTCTCACCGTCGGCGGCCAGGGCCGGCGTGTCGCAGCGTGGTGCCGGCCGGACCGCCTCGTGTGCGAGCGCGCCCCCTCCAGAACACGACACCGCACCACTCATGCATACCAGTGACCACCCGGTCGCGATTGGTGAACATCCGAATTCCGCCTTTCCTCGCCGACCTCGACCAGCCTTTCGGCTTCAGCGCGCAGGGCCTCGATCAAGACGAACTCCAGACGCAGGTCGTCCAGGCCGTCCGGTACTTCCACACATCGACCTCCTGGACAACAGACGCCCCGATCGCCCCAGAGGTTGACACGGTGCGCTGTCGGCGGAGTACGCACGTGCGGGCTGACGTGCGGCCGGTCACCCCTTTGATCGCTTAATCTAGTCCTGGACCGGCCAGCCGGTGATGGGGTCGAGTGCCACCCATTGCTGTACGACGGTCTCCTGGACTCCTTGATCGAGCTGGGCCGCCACGCGGTGTTGTCCCTCGTAGTAGCGCCATTGGGCGTTGGGTTCGGTGTTCGGCTCGATTCCGCCGGTGCAGGCCAAGGCGAGGAGTCCGTCCTGTTCGCGGTCACCGAGACCTTGCTCGTCAAGACGGTCGATGACGTAGTCGCTGATGCCTTCGCCGCGCACGCCGGCGGCCTGGGCCTGGCGGACCAGACGAATCGCGGCGGCGGCGGCCTGGTGCCAGTTCACCTGGTGGTGCCAGCAGCACGGCCGCGGGGTCTGGCGGGGCACGAGCCAGGAAGCCAGGCGGCGGATCCGCCGCCTGAGCCAGATCTTCGGGCCGATCATGCAGTCCGGTGCTCGGATCTCGTTGGGCACGGGCAGGCGGACGACCTTCACGACCTCATACACCGGCTCATACCCCGGGTGGATCGGCTCGCTTGGCTCCGGCATGTATCCCATCTTCCCTGCCGGGGGGTGGGCGGGCCGGGACAACGGGTGAACTCACCGGGCCGGCGCGCCCGGCGCGCCGGTGCTGGTGTCGTGGTCGCGGAGCATGCGCAGGACGGTCGCGGCCGAGGGGTGACGGCCCTTTTTCGCGCCGCTGGTGATGACGAGCCGGGCGGCGATGTCGCGCAGGCTGAGGTCCTGCTCGCGCAGGTGCAGGGCCATGGCGAGCATGTTCTCGTCGGTGACGGCGGCGCCGCCGATGGCCTTGCCGCGGGCGCGGGCGGATTCGTGGCCTTCCAGGGTGCGGTCGCGGATGAACCCGCGTTCCATTCCGGACAGGGCAGCAAGCACGGTGAACACCACGCCCGAGGGGTCGTGGGAGCCCTGCAGCTCGCCGGTGAGGAACTCCAGGCCGACGCCGGCGGCGCGCAGCTGCTCGGCGAGGGCGGCCAGGTCGAGGCCGCGGCCGAGCCGCTTGTGCTCGTGCACCACGAGGGTGACCGCTACCCCGGCCGCGCGCAGTTCGCGGGCCAGGGTGACGGCCTTGTCGAGCTCGGGGCGGGTGGTGGCGCGGGTGGAGATCTTCTCGGCGAAGACACGGGTGACGCCGGCGGCCTTGAGAGCGTCGAGCTGGGTGTCCAGGGACTGACGGACGGTGGAGGCGCGGGCGTAGCCGATCCGCGCGTGCCCGGCCGGCTCGGCGTCGGCTGCGGTCGGGCGGGGCAGCTCGATCCAGGCCGTGCCTGGCTTGCGGATGGCCGGGGTGGGGACGTTGAGCGCCTTGGCGAGCGCGGGCACGAGCCGGAAGCGGGCGGTGTGGTACTGGACGGCCACCTTGCCCTTGCCGGTGCGGCAGGGCGAGCCGGCCGGGGCGGCGCAGGAGGTCATCGGGCAGTCGTGGGCCTCCACGCGGAGGAAGTCGTCGCGCACTCCGGAAGTGTTTCATAGGAGTGTTTCACGCGGCCACCTATGAAAGCGAGAGCTGTGGAGGTGGGCGCGCCTCTTTCTGTACTGACCGGAGACGTTGATTGATGGAGTTCAGCCCCGATGCATTACGATACGGGGCGTGGCGTATCAAAATAGTGTTGAAAGGGCGGCGCGCGGCCGTCCCCGTGATGCGGCTCTGGATCAGCGGATCACTGCTGTCGTACTGGAGGTGCTGGCGGAGTCCGGTTACGAGGTGATGTCCTTCGAGGAGGTCGCCCGACGGTGCCAGACATCCAAGGCGAGCCTGTATCGACGGTGGGGATCCAAGCGGGAGATGGTGATCGCTGCGGTCAAGGCTGGGCCCGCACAGCGCGGGGTCGGCGAGCCGATCGACACGGGCAGCCTGCGCGGGGACGTGTTGAGCCTGTGTCGGCGCCTGGACCAGACCATTCGCGCTGCGGACAGTCAGACCGCGATGCTGCTCTTGCAGGCGGGTTTGGAGGACCCGGACCTGTGCGAGGCCATCGAGAACGCCGTCGGCCCGACAGGAGCTCGGTTGCCGCGACAGGTCATCGACGCCGCGATCGCACGCGGCGAGCTGCCCGACGGCGCGGACCCTTTCGCATTCGAGGAGGTGGTCGGTGCCGCCCTCCTGCTGCGACGGGTCAACGACCTCGCAGTCGATGAGGAGTACCTGTCCGCACTCGTCGACACCATCGTCATCCCAGCCCTGAAGGCATCGTCCGGGCGGGCCCCCTTGCCCGCCGGGATCTTCTCCGGCCGCCCGGCCCTCACCGGCCATGAGACCGCCGCGCCTGACGCGAAGGGGAACGCATGACCACCCGACTGACGATCAGCGGCTTCGACTACCAGGCCATCCCCGGCACCAACGGCGTCAACCTCAACGTCGCCGTCGGCGGGAGCGGGCCGGCCGTGGCCCTCCTGCATGGGTTCCCGCAGACCCACTACATGTGGTGCCACGTCGCGGCGAGGCTCGCCGACGACCACACGGTTATCGTCCCTGACCTGCGCGGATACGGCGACAGCGACAAGCCGGACGGGAGGGACCCCGCCACGTACTCCAAGCGCACGATGGCTCAGGACATCGTGACGGTCGCGTCCGCCCTCGGCGTGGACCACTTCGGGCTCGTCGGGCACGACCGCGGTGCACTGGTCGCCGTCCGCGCAGGCTTGGATCACCCCGCCGTCGTGGACTACCTGGGGATCCTCGACGTCCTGCCCACCCTCGACACGTGGGCCGTTCTGCAGGGAGTCGACGCCAAGGTCGCCTGGCACCTGTACCTGATGGCTCAGCCCATCGGGCTTCCCGAGAAGATGATCCGCGCAGTCGCTCCGGAGTTCTTCGGCTCCTTCCTGGACGCATGGGACCCCAGCGGCACGACTTTCACCCATGAGGAGCGCGCCTACTACATCGACAGCTCGGTCGCCGCGATCGACTCCATCGTGGCCGACTACCGGGCCACCGCGAGCATCGATCTCGAGATGGATCGAGCCAACCGTGAGCGTGGCGCGCAGCTCGCGATGCCGGTGGGCGTCATCTCACAGGACTGGGGCTCCCAGCTTGGCTTCGACGCCGCATCGCTGTGGCGGGCCTGGGCGCCGGACCTGACCTACCAGCCGACCGCATCCGGGCACTTCATGGCCGAAGAGAACCCCGACGAGATCGCCACCTTCATCACCACCCTTGCGACGCGCCCGAGCGCGCGGAACCACTGATCGCACCCACATCACCGCACCGAGGGGTCTGCCACCATTGGCGGGCCCCTCGACCTATCGAAGGGACGCATGCCCGGACCTGTCGCCCCGCGGCCGGTGCATCGCGCTGATCCCGTACTACGCCGGCGCCCGCATCAGCGAGGTCGTCCGCCTCAACGTCGACGACATCCAGAAGTCGGCCCGCAAGGGCCGACTGCGCCTGTACGGCAAGGGCGACAAGTTCCGCGAGGTCGACATCCACCCCAAGCTCCGCACCGAACTGCAGCTCTGGCTCGACGAACGCCCCAACTGGCCCCACACCGACGACAACCGAGCCCTGTTCCTCAACGCCAAGGGCGGACGGCTGAGCGCGCGCGCCGCCGGCGGCATCATCGCCGAGATCGCCCAGACGGCCGGGCTGGACGATCCCACCACGGCGCACGTCCTGCGCCACACACTCACCACCACCCTGGTCCGCGGCAAAACCGACCTGGTCCTGGTCGCCGAGATCCTCTGTGGACGCTCACGTAATTACGTGAGCGCCGGCACCTCGGCCACGCCCGCCTGGAAACCACCCGCCAGAGCTGCCCTCCGACAAGGACAAGGAAGACGCCCTGAAACTGATCACGGTGGACCACTGACCGTACGCCTGCCTGTGGAAACGGGCGTCAAGATCGACACATGGCCGGATTTCCCTGTATCTCGGCTGGACCCGGACATACGCGGCGACGCAAACCGCTGCCCGGCTCTTTCTCCTACATGCGATGCTTGCGCTCATGAGCAAAACCCCCTCCCAGATCGCGCGCGAGCAGCTCCATACCTTGGCGGAGCAGATCACTGATGCCTCGCCGATCGAGCAGCGCCTGCAGCTCGGCATGCTGGCTGCTCAGGTCGAGATAGCCGCCCGCCTGGCGGGCATCGAGAAGTCGCTCGACGTGGGGCTGAAGGTGTACACCGAGTGAGATCCGACCCGATCCGGTCTTACCAGATAACGATGTTATCCAGGGACCATCTGCCCGGGGCCTGCCGACGCTGCCGGGAACGGTGCGCCTGACTGCGCTGCCGGCCATCGAACGTCCAGCCCCCTTGAGTTCACGCTCCCTGAAGAGCCCTCACCGCGAGCGCCCTGGACTTCAACAACGGACGCGTGGTTCTGCATCGAATGCGAGCCCACCATGGCCACCAAACCCGCGGAAAGCCCCTAACGTTCCTCTCTGAGGAAAGAGTCCCCCGCGCCCCGGCCAGCCTCCTCAGGCCGCCTCATCCAGAGTGGTGAAGTCGATCTCGGGCAGGTCGGGGTCGAAGTCATCGGGGCGCAGCCGCAGCACGTCGGTTGCGTACAAGCCGGAACGGCTGATGTGCGCGGTCAGGTAGGGCGACAGCTGCGCGACGTCCTCGGCGCCGATCTCCCAGCCCTCGGCAAGGAGCTGGCGCATCACCTCCATCATGTCCAGCGCCGTATGGAAGATCACACAGTTAGCCAGCAAAGAGTGGGAGGACGCCTGGGCCGAGTTCGTGCCCTTCCTCAACTTCGACCCCGAGATCCGCCGGGTGATCTGCTCGACCAACGCCATCGTTATCTTGAGCGCTCCTCAATGTGTCTGTCATGTCCAGCATGGTCGAGTGAGAGCCGGTTCCGGGTGTCGTGGATGTGGTTATCTACCGCCGTCCACAACACAGAGGGGCTGGAGGAGCGGTG
>NZ_JBQQCC010000029.1:0-88629 GCF_052245635.1 Nonomuraea sp. KM88
CAGCACCGCTCCTCCAGCCCCTCTGTGTTGTGGACGGCGGTAGATAACCACATCCACGACACCCGGAACCGGCTCTCACTCGACCATGCTGGACATGACAGACACATTGAGGAGCGCTCAAGATAACCATCGAGTCGACCTTCGCCACCGTCCGGCACCGGACCAAGGTCACCAAGGGGCCGGGCTCGCGAGCAGCCGGGTTGGCGATGGCCTTCAAGCTCATCGAGTCGGCGCAAAAGCGCTGGCGCGCGGTCAACGCACCTCATCTCGTCGCCCTGGTCCGTGCCGGGGCGACGTTCATCAACGGCAAGCTGGTCGAGCGGCCCGAGGAATCACCCGTCACCGAGGACCAGTCGAGAGCCGCCTAAAAAATCTTGATCCACAGGTCTTGACGATTGCTCAGCCGGCTGGGCGTGTAGCTGTACTCCCCTGTCTCGAAATAGCAGTAGGTGCAGGTCAGGTTGCACTGGTCGGCCACCATCCACATCTGATGGGTGAGCATCACCACTCCTTGTCGAGGGAGGAGTCACGGGAGAGCGGCAGGTCGAAGTGGAGCCGTTCGCGGCGGCGGCCGCCGATCAGCCCGCTGTCGCCGAAACCCACGTGCAACCGCCCATGGCTCTTTTCGAACAACGTGACGGGCGGGAGCCACCGGGCTGCCTTGTTGATGCCTATGCCGAGCTCCACCATCGGAGCGTCGAACGCGGGCAACGCCCCGGCGCCCTCCTCCGGGGAGAGCCGTCCGCGACGAACCCGGGCGCGTACGTGCCCGCCGCGGCCCACGGACAGTTCGACGGCTCCGTCGAACGACTCCGGCGGAGCCACGACCCACACCTCTCCGTACGGCAGTTGCAGCACGGGAACGTCGAGGAGCGCGGAGGTGAAATCGTCCCTCACCTCGAACGGCCGGCTGACCTCCAGAACCTCCGCGTTCCCCGATCGCACCCTGAGCCGTGTGCTGTCCTGGAGTACGGCACGCAACTCCGCGCCGGCCGCGACCACGGTCTCCACGTCGGCCGACAGCGCGCTCAGGTAGGCGTTCCGCAGCGGATCGGCGGCCACGGCAGAGGTCATTCCGTGCGGGAAGTCGACGAAGACCACTTTGATCCCGCAGTCCAGCAGGCGGTAGAGGGCTCGGAGGTCAGCGCCGGCACCCCCGGGGCCGAAGGGGTCGTGATAGATGAGCACGTCAGCGGCGTAGGCGCGGCCGCCCGCGATCAGGCGTCCGCGACCGTCCGGAGCGGGAGGCGCCCAGCAGCGGTCCCGCGCGGGCAGCCGGACATCGCCGACCTCCATGCCCAGCTCCCGTAGCGCTGCCGGCAGGCCGGTCCAGAGCGGATCGTCACCGCGCCGCACGAGCAGGACCGTCGCCGTGCGCCGGTCCAGTCGCGTGACCGCGTCCGCGATCGCGGCGATCGCCTGCCTCTCCGGCGGCAGCACGGACATCTCAGCCCTGCCGCGCCGGGAGGAGCCGGGCGTCGGCCGGGCTGCGCAGGCCGCACAGGACGGTGATGAGCCGTTCCCAGAACACGTGGAGGACGGCCCCGTCGCACTCGGCCACCCGGTATCCGCCGAGATGCAGCCAGTCCCGGCTCGTGCCGTCCCCGGGGGACACCCAGGTCGGACACCACTGGCGGGCCGGGCCGTGGTCCTCCCGCAGCGCGGTGCTGTCTGCGAGGTCGATGAGCCTGGCCACCGCCACAGGGTCACCGCCGCGCACCGCCAGCCGGGTCCCGCCGCTGCGCAGCGGGATCTCGACCGGCTGTGCCCCTACGGCGTGCAGCCGTCCGGTCAGCACGGCATGGGCTCGGGCGGGCCAGGCAGGAGGGGGATCGAAGAACGCCGGCGACCGTTCCGGCGTGGTGAAGCGGCCGAACGCCGCAACCGGCACACCATCACCCGCCGTCTCCGCCAGCCGGCAGATCAGCCCGGCGCCGAGGTCGGCCAGCTGGTCCTGCTCGGCGGTCGCATCCGCCACCACGAGCCGTTCCTCCCGTCCGCCGTCCTCTCCGGCCTCGTCGCCGGCGGAGCCGTCAGGGAAGGGCGGGAGGAAGGCGAAGAAACGCTCCAGACCGCCGCCGACGGCCTCCCCGACGGCCGCGTCGCCCGCCGCGACGGGCAGACTGACCTCGGGGAACTCCCGCCTTCTGAGCTCGACGTGGCAGGCCATCCTGAGGTCGCTGGCCGCCTCGAGATGCGGGACGGGGTCGGCGATGAAGCGGGGACGCACCGGGCGGCCGAGCCGGCGCCCGCCGCGCCCTTCGATCCTGGCCACCCGCAGGGTGTTCCGCGGGCCCGCACAGCCCCGGACCAGAACGGGTGACTCCGGCCGGAGCCCGAGGTCGCGCAGCAGGCCGGAGTCGACTCCGAGCAGGCGCAGCCAGCCGGTGGCCGTCGCGAGATAGAACGAACCCTTGTCCCTGACGAGCCAACCGGCATGGGTACGTGCCGCCCCCGCGTTCACGGCAGCACCACCGCCTCCCCGACCATCGCGGCCACCTGTGCCCCCGTGAACTCGGCCGGCTCGGCGGCGAGGGCACGAACGACGTCGTGCAGAGCGCGGGAGCCGGCCTGGAAGGCGGACAACCACCGCCTGGTGCCGACCGCGAGCAGGTCGTGATAGCGGTCCAGGGACAGGCGCGCGCGTTCGGCGGGCCCGACGCTGAACAGCTGCTGCAGCAGGCGTTCATCGTGCTGCCTGAGGTAGGACCGCGTGATCACGTCGTAGGCCGCGCCTCCCCAGCGTTCCCTGACGTACAACGCCTGCAGCGCCTCCGGCAGGCACTCCTGCGGCCAGAGGAACCCCGGGCCGGTGAAACGGACCCGGTTGCCGAACCATTGATGGGACAGCTCGTGCGGCAGGTACTGGCCGAACAGCGTGGCGGGGAAGTCGAGCAGGCCGGGGTGGACGGCGACGACGCCCGGGTAGCTGTAGGCGTACGCGCCGGGCACCGCCACGGCGACGACACTGACGTCGTCGATCGGCCCCAGCCAGCCGGTGAGCGTCCGAAGAATACGCGTGACCTCGCTGCCCGCGCGCCGGTCGGTCGCGACGACCTCTCCCTGCCGCACCTCGACACGGAGGCGGGGTTCGTCGCCTGGTGGCCAGGCCACAATGAACGGGGCTCCGTGGTGCGGATCCCTGCCGGAGATGAGTCCGCCCTCGCCGATCACCCGGGTCGTGACCCCGGCGACGTGGAAGTCACGCCCGGCCGGGCGGGCCAGCCACGGCTGCTCCGGCACCAGGCCGACTCGTGCGCCGAGGGGGATGGTGTAGGCGATGCGTACGCTGCTCGTGCCGTGCGAGCCGGCCAGGGTCAGCCGGTCCTCCTCGTGCCGCCAGGACATCGGCGAGCCGTCCCCTCCGCGGCATTCCAGCACCTGGCAGCCGGGGCTCAGCGACACCACGAGCACGTCACCGGGGTCGCGCTCGATCCGCGTCTCGACGTGGAGGACGTCGCGGCCGGCACGCAGGCTCGCCGACACGAGCGCGCGGTTCCTGGTTCTCACGACAGGCTCTCCTCAAGCTTCGCCGGCACGGCGACGCGCCGGCGAAGGGCGAGGAGCGGCAGCAGGGCGAGCGCCGTGATGGCCGTCGCCGCGAGCCAGACCTCGCGGAAACCGAACACCGAGATCAGCCCGCCGGCGCCGAGCGTGCCGACGACGCCGACCAGGGTCTGGATGCTCGACCTCGCGGACGTCCAGCTCGTCCGCTTCTCCGCGGGGACCAGGTCGTGCAGCCAGCTGCTGAAGGCCATCAGGTCAAGTCCCAGCCCGATCTCGTAGCAGACCAGGCCGACCGCCCACAGCGGCCAGTGGGGGGCGAGACTCATCATCAGGTATCCGGCGACGCACGCCAGCACGCCCGCCGCGGACAGTGCCGCCAGGCCCCACCGGCGGTCGAGCAACCCGGCGAGCCAGGTCCCCACCGCCATCGCCGCGATCGAACCGGCCAGCACCACGCCGATGCCGCTTTCCGGCAGTCCGAGCTCCTGGGTGGCGAACAGCTGGTAGCTGAGCAGGAAGCTGGTGAAGCCGATATGGACCAGTGCACTCTTGTACAGGACGAGCCTCATCGTGGGATCGCGGACGACCAGCCGGGCGTTGGTCCACACCGTGGCGGGGAGGTTCACGAGCCTGCCCTGCGGATCACGGTTGTCGGTGCCCCCCAGCAAAACCGCCGCCGTGACGAACGCCAGCGCGGCGGCGGTGAAGAGCACCAGGTGCGCGCCGTGGCTGAGCAGCGGAGTTCCCACGAGGAGCGCCGCCAGCGCGCCGGCGATCATGGAAATGGTGGCGGCCCGCGACAGGACCGTCGTGCGCCGTGCCCCCGCACCGGCGCTCTCCAGCCGGTCGACGAGCCAGGCGGTGGGAGCTCCGGTGATCAGTGCCATGCCCGCGGCCCACACCACCATGGCCACGACGAAGCCGGGCGTGTCGGTGGCGAAGCCGTACATCAGCAGGCCGCTGCCCACGAGCACCGCTCCGGCCGCCGCGGTGCGCTTGCGGCCCCATTGGTCGGCGAGGTTGCCGGCCGGGAAGTCCACCACGGCGAGCACCACGGACCCGAGGGTCAGGACGAAGGCTATTTCCGCCGGCCCGAGCCCCTGCTCGTTCATGCGCAGGATGTAGCCCGTTCCGAACAGCTTGTCCACGACGCTGATCAGTACGCTGAAAAGGCCGAATGACAGGGCCAGCCGGCGCACCGACGGGTCATTCCTCACTGAGACCCCTTCCGACCAGGTCGACGGCGCCGTGCTGGGCCACCGTGGCCTCCATCTCTCCTTCGCCGCGCTCGGCGGCGACCTTGCGCAGCGCCAGATATCCGACGATCGGCGCCGTTGCCCGCCAGGGATCGAAGTAGGCACTCAGCACGAGGGAGGGGGCGTCGGCCGAGCCGCACACCTCCATCGCGGTCAGGTGCTCCGCCACTTCTCGGAACGGCCTGTCGCGTGCGTGGACGAGCAGGGCGGCGAGCGCCTGGCCGCAGTACTTCGCCATCCTCGCGTGGAACCGGGCGGTCACCGAGGGGTCATGGGCGGCAGCGGCGTACAGCTCCTCGCACCAGCGTCCCCATCCCTCGACGAACGCCCGGTTGCCGTGCCGGAGGCAGAGCAGGTGATCGTGGTGACCACGGGCCTGCGCGGTGTGCTGCCAGTGATGGCCGGGGAAACACTCGTGGGCCAGATCCAGTTCGAGGTCGGCCCGATACGCGTAAACGGCCGGCCGGACGAAGACGACCGCCGATCCGCCGCCACGTGATCCGGCGTTCTGGTAGCTCGCCGAGGTGACTCCGGGCACGGCGTCGTCGGACACGTCCAGGCGCAACGTGTCGAGGCATTCGCCGCCGCCGAACCTCGGTGCGAAGATGTCCGGGAGCCGTGCGATCAGCTTGCCGATCTCGTCCGCGGACCCCGGGACCAAGCCGGAGACCGGCGCCCGTGTGAGAGCGATCTCCCGCCTAGACCGGTCGAGCCGGCGCCGCAGGGCATGTTCGAGTTCGTCGGGACCGCAGGCGATGCCGGTACGAGCCCGCAGGCCCGTCTCCCAGACCTGCGCTCCCATGGGACGCATTGCACGGCCTGGCCCGATGGCCCGGGACAACCATGCCGAGAACCCGTCGATGGCCGCATCCGCCCGGGCCGTCTCGTCCGCGCATCCCCCGCCGGCGGCATCGCCCACCTGCCGCACCAGGCGACGGCCGGCGGCCAGATGGTGTACGGCGCGCCGGACGTCGGCCTGGCCGCACTCCTCGCGGTCGAGGTTCCGCATCGCCGAGCCGAAGAGGCCGGGCAGATTCGCCAGGAAGGCACGGACCCACGACGGCGGCAGCGGCCGATCGCGGAGGTTGCCCGCGGCCATCTGGGCAAGGACCCCGTAACACTGGCGATCCACCCAGAACTGCGGATCGCGCCGCCAGCTCAGCGCGGTGTCCAGTTCGAAGCGGCGGCCGTCCAGGCACCAGCGCAGGAGGCGCACCTGGTGATCGTCCGCCGAGCCGGACATCTGATCCACCTGGTCGCTGATCGATCGGTACGCCTCGCTCAGCGTGGCGGGGGCGACGGGCGTGGGCTCGATGGCGAACTCGTCCCATGCGAGCGCGTATCCCGGATGGTGCGTGACCGCGACCGTGAAGTACCGCTGTACGAGGCCGGCCCAGGTCGTGGTCATCCCTGGACCGGCAGCCCGGTGACCGCGCACTGCCCCGATCCCGTCTTCGGCATGATCATCACGTCTCGCATGGGGACGCCGAGCAGCAGGGCCATGAGCCGTTCCCACCCGATCGAGGTGTTGTGCAGCGGCGGCGCGCCGAACCGTAGGGCATCGAGGTAGTACCCGTACGTCTCCTCCGGGTCCGCCACCCCCGCGTCGGAGAAGTTCTTCAGCGCCTGCTCGTGATCCACTTCGTTCTGGCTGCCGCTCAGCACCTCGACACCGTTGACGACCAGGTCGTACGAATCGGAGAGTTCTCCCTCGGGGCCCACTCGTCGGCCGAAGAGGCACCTGCTGTGGTGCGAGTGCTCCTCCTGCTTCTCGTCGGACAGGAACGGCTGGCGCCGGATCCACACCGGGCCGAACGCGGGCGGCTGCTCGTTCGTGACGAGCGGGTGGAGGGCCTGCGCGAGCATGCGGACGAAGGCCTCGGCTCGCGCTCCGTCCGCGCACCCCACCAGAGCCACCGGTCCGGACGGGACCAGGTCGGGGATCAGGGCGCCGAGCGTGCCCGACCCGTCGGAGTCGTGCTGGAAGACCGCTTCCGCGCCCAGGTGCCGTTCGGCCATGCTCCGCAGCGCACGAGCGACGTCCGCGCCGCACTCGGGGACGATGAGCGCCCGAATCCGCTGGCCGGGCCGGCCGAAAGCATCCCCGTCCAGCACGGGCGTGGGGAAGGCGGCGTAGCGGTAGTCGGGGGTGTCCGAGCCGAACCTGCGCATGCAGGCGTCGTAGTCGATGACGGGAAACGGCGCCTTCCTCCACGAGGGGAGGCCCAGGGCGCTGCTCACCCTCTCGAACAGACCCTCAAGGAGGCGGAACTGCTCCTCCACCGAGGTGAACGTGACCGCGAGGTTGAGCTGGGTGAACTCGTGCGCCTTCAGCGGTGACGCGCTCCGTTCCGTGCGGAAGCACCGGCTGAACTGGAAGGCGCGGTCTATGCCGCCGATCGCGCACAACATCGCCGGCACGGTGGGCGACTGCAGCAGCCAGCTGCCCGATTCCGGGTCGGCGGGGCCGGTCACCCGCAGTTCGGACTCGCCGTACTCCCTGGTGGCCCGCCATAGTTGCGGCGTGTTGGCTTCGACGAAGTAGTGCTCCGCCAGATGGCTCCTGGCGGCCGTGACCGCCCGATCGGCGGCTCTGAGCAGGTCGACCGCCTCGCCGCTCCTGAACCTGAGATAGGAGTAGGGGGAATCGCTCCCGCTCACGTCCTCCGGCAGGGCGGCCGTCGCGGGCCAGACACGTGCCGACGCTCCGACGTACCCCGTGGCCGACCTGGTCGCCCGCACCTCGACGGCGTCGCCGGTCCGGACGCCGGCGAGCTCGGCGCACGGCACGATGGCTATGGACCCGGTCGAGTCGGCCACCTGTACGGTGTCCGCGGTCCGGCCGGTCACCCAGCCGCACACGCGGATCCTGCTGCCCGGCGGCACCGCCGCCGCCTCGGCGGCCATGGTCCGGGGGGTCATCGTCGCGTACCGATCGAAGGCCGGGTGAGCACGAAGGGCACCATGGTCTTGAAGAACTTGCAGCGGTCGGGGTTGAGACCGCCGCCGTTGAAGAGGCGCTCGAGCGTGCAGGGTCCGCCGCACACCATGCCGGCGACGCAGCCGTCGCAGTCGTCCACGGTCGTGGCGTCGTAGTGCCAGTCGGCCACGCGCTTCTGCGAGATCTGGTGCACGCTCGGGGTGGTGACCCGTTCGTCCTGGTGCCACACGATGCAGAACGACAGCGACCCGTCCGCTGCGACGTATCCGCCCCAGTGCGCTTCCTTGCCCGTCGGGTTGCCGTCGAAACAGCGGTCGGGCTGCGGCATGCGCTTGTTGATGAGCTCCACCAGGAAGGCGCCCAGCGAGTGGAACTCCACCCCGCGGCTGTTGCAGAACAGCCATGACTCCTGTACGGACCGGGAGAGCAACAGTCCGTCCACCTCCCAGCCGTCCGCCGTCGGCTGTGGGGCGTTCACCGCCACGCTCTGCGCGCCGAGCTCCTCGACCACGAACCGGACGATCTTCGGCAGGATCTCCACGGTCTCGGGCAACAAGGTGATGAGGAAGCGCGGCTCACCGCCGGCGGCCCGTATCTCCTTCACCGCCTTGATCACCAGGTCGTAGCTGCCGCGGCCGTTGTGGAACACACGATGGCGGTCGTTGATCTCCTTCCAGCCGTCCAGGCTGATGGTGAGGCTGATGTCGTGTTCGGCCAGCCACCGGGCGCGTTCGCCGGTCATCAACGTGCCGTTCGTGGTCATCTCGTGGGTGAATCCCGCGATGCGCCCGGCCGCGACGGCCTCTTCGAGCGCTCGGGTGGTGTCCTGGATCAGATCCCACCTCAGCATCGGCTCCCCGCCGAAATACTGCACGGTCGGCCACCCGCCGAGGTTCTGCTGGATGAGCCATTCGACATGCTCGAGAAAGCGCTCGGCCGGGGCCGGCTGCTTGGGCAGATCCTTGTAGATGACCTCTTCGACGAAGCAGTAGTCACATTTCAGGTTGCACCGCTCCGTCAGTGACATGCGGAGAAAGCTGAACTTGCCGTCGCGGGTCTTGCGCTGCGCCAGGCGAATGTCGGTGAGCTTGTCGAGCAGGCGGCGCTCTTCGACCCGGTCCACGGGAACCAGCAGGCCAGAGTCCACGAGCACCTGCTCCGTCGCCGCTGACGCGGCTTCGATCGGGCGCGGCCGCTCGAACGAGCGCCACACGTCCGCGTCGTCCTGATCGCCCTCGAGCACCTCGAGCGTGAGGCTGTTGAAGAACGTGACACCCGCTTCCTGAGGCAGCACGTGCCCGTATTTCGACTGCTTGTAGATGGTCAAGTCACTCACCTCGCCTTGCCACGACCACTTGCGGGCCGTCATACGTCGACTTCCGTTGTCCGGTGGCGTAGTCGCCCACCAGTTCGCACAGGCGCAACCCGGCGGCCTTGAGCAGCAGCAACATTTCCGCCGGATACACGTAACGCATGGTCAGTTCCGTGAACAGCGCAGGGCCGAGCACCCCGTCGGGCCCTATCCGCCGGTGCGTCATGCGGAGTTTCTCCCGCTGGCTGAGCGGCTCCACCAGCACGGTCTGCTCCGCCAGGTATTCCGCGCCGTCGTGGGTCTGGAATCGGTGGGACTGCGCGGCGGCCGACCCGTCGGCCAGGAGGCGGAGATCCGGCGTGAAGATGTCGATGACCACGACCCCGTCGTCGGTGAGGTGGCGGCGCATGGTCGCCAGCGTCGCCAGCTGGTCGCGCTGCGTCAGGTTGTAGAGGAAGACGTTCCCCGGCATCGTGATGAGCGGGAAGCGTCGGCCGAGGTCGAGGTCGCGCATGTCGCCCGTGTGCAACGACAGCCGCTGCCGCACGTCGGCGGGCTCTGCCGCCATCCGGCGGCGTACGACGCCGAGCATGCTCTCCGAGAGGTCGATCCCGACGACTTCGTGACCGTCCCTGGCGAGCGGGAGGGCGAACCGGCCGGTCGCCACCCCGATCTGGAGCACCGGGCCGCCGTACTTGGCCGCGAGCGAACGCAGGTGGTCGATCGCCGGGTTGCCCTCCCCGTCGGCCAGCAGCGGGGAGTGGTCGTAGAGTGCGGCCAGCTCGTCCCCATACCAGTTTCCCGTGTCGTCAGCCACAACACGCCCCCGCTTCCGCCACGAAGGGGTCGGCGGGCGCCAGAACCTCTTCGATGTCGCCCAGCCGCAGAACTCCCTGCAAGGTGAGCTCCAGATGATCGGGAGTCGCCTCGACCAGTTCCTCGGCGGCCATCCACTCGATCTCGGGTCCGAAGACGTCGTGCGGCGATGCGCCGAACCGGGCCTCGAACGCGTGGAGTGAATACCGCCGTTCGCGAATGCCGTAGGAGAGGTGCCGGACCATCCGCGCCCGATGGTCCAGGTGATCGGCCGTCACGGCGGTCTCGGCGCGGGTGCCGGCCAGTGCCACATAACTGTTGATGTTGCGATCGTTCTCGTAGACCACGTCGTTCAGCTGGCTGGCGGCCGCCTGCCCCACGCCCAGCCAGTCCTGTCCCCTCATTTGCCACAACCCGTACTGGTGGTGGTGCTCGGGGCCGCGGCTGTAGTGGAAGCTCGTGTATCTCTCGTATCCGGCGGCCCGCAACATCGAGTCCGCGACCAGGAGTTGCTCCTGCCGCTCCATGAACTCCGTGCTGGACCGCCTGCCGGTCGCGATGAGCGAGTTGAGGCGCGTCTGCGGATAGACCCACAACGGGTACAGCGCGATGTGGTCGACCTCGAAGTCGAGGGCCGTCCGTACGTCGGCCGCGATCACCTCGGTTCCGCCACCGGGCAGGCCGTAGATCAGGTCGATGCCGACGGAGGGCAGGCCGGCCTGTTTCGACTGGGTGATGGCGCGCATCGCGTCGTCACGCTCGTGCCGGCGTCCGACGGCCTCCAGCACCTCGTCGTCGAAGGTCTGCACGCCCATGTTGAACTTGATGTTGCCGGCGGTCCTGAGGACCTCCAGCTTGTCCGGGGTCACGGACGTGGGGAATCCCTCGACCAGTATTTCCGCATCCGGGCTGCCCCTGAGGTAGTGCCGCATCCGAGCCAGCAGGTCGTCCAGCTGGCGGGGGCTCAACATGGTGGGTGTCCCGCCGCCGAGTTGGGCGGTCTCGAACGAGGCGTCGCGGAAGGCGCTGTCCTCGGCGTAGAAATCCAGCTCCGTGTTCAGCGCTCCGGCGTACCGGTCGATCAGTTCGGGAGTCACGCTCTTCCCGACGACGGTCACAAAATCGCAGAAATAGCATCGCGTTACACAGAACGGCACATGGACGTACAGTGCCAGCGGGTCGGATCCGAGGCGAATCTTGCGCACCTGGTCGACCTGCTGTTCAGTGCTCGGCATTTTCGGCTGGAATCTGACAGGAAAGGGCAGGGAAGTCTTACTCGCTCCCCTGCTCGTGCTCAGGTCGTCGGTCATGGGCGCAGATCCTCGAGAATCGTCACACGCGGGTCAGGCGGCGCCCACCGATCTGTTGGGCCGGGGAGCGCCGCCCCTTGCTGCATCGACGACTATGCGACTAGTCGTTTTCCTGCCGGCCGTCAGCGATGGCGCTGATCAGCTCCTGCTCGAAATCTCCGAAATCGGCGAAGTCGGAAGTGATGATGTGCCCGGACCGGGAACACGGGTTGCCCTCGGGGGCGGACATCTCGATAACCTTTGACTTCAGCATTTTGACACCTCCTCTGTTTTTCCTGCTGTTTCGAGCATAGGATTCACTGCAGCTGGCAACCGGCAATTACTTCGGCAAGATGCGGCATTTCCGGCACTATCGCGGATCCAGCAGGGACCGATGCCAGGCGGGGCTGACGTTGCCGCCCGACATCACGGCCGCGACCGGTCCGCGGTCCCTGCTACGCCCCCGGAGCATCGCCGCGCAGGCGACGGCCCCGCTGGGCTCCGCGACGATGCCCTCGGACTCGGCGAGCAGGCGCGCCGCCCGGGCGATCTCCGTCTCCGAGACGGTCTCCATGGCATCGGCGAGCCTGCGCACCAATGGCCACGCGTGGTGGCCCAGGCTGGGCACCCGCAACCCGTCCGCGACGGTTCTGTAGGTGTCGGCGACAGGCCAGGCGGTCAGCTCCCCCCGCCGGAAACTCTCGCAGGCGTCCGCCGCCAGTTCCGGCTCGACCCCGATGACCCTGGTCGTCCCCAGCCCTTTGAGGGCGACCGCCGTGCCCGCCAGCAGGCTTCCCGTGCCCGTGGGCAGGTAGACCGTGCCCAGTTCCCGGCACTGCGCCGCCAGTTCCAGGCCCACGGTGCCCTGCCCGGCGATGACCTCGGGCAGGTCGCAGCCGATCAGCGCGAGACCGCGTCGATCGCGGATGTCCGCCGCGACGGCGTCCAGGGAGTCGGGATCGGTGACGACGACGTCGGCACCGAGCGATCTGAGCGCGTCGACCTTCACCTGCGGCGCGCTGTGCGGGACCACGACGGTCGCCGCGACCTTCAGGAGCGCGGCGGAATGGGCGACCGCACGTCCGTGATTGCCCGACGACGTCGCGACCGCACCTGGCAGCGCCCTCGCGTCGTGGAGCTTCAACATCGCGAAGAGGGCTCCGCGGATCTTGAAGGAGCCCGTGGGCTGCCCGTGTTCCGTCTTGAGCCAGACCGGCCAGTTCCCGGCCGTCCCCAGCCGGCGCAACGGGGTACGGGGAAGGTGCGGCTCCAGCCGTTCAGCCGCCTCGATGACATCGTCGAGGACCACGGCGCCGGCGGCGGCCAGGGGCGGTTCCATGAGGCTCTCGCCATCTCCGGTCACGGTATGGAGGCCAGCAGGACGCGACGCACCAGGTTCAGCAGGACGATCTCCGGTGACGTACCTCGGTTCTCCACGCGTACGAGTCCGGCCGCGGCCATCGCGTCGACCAGGGCGATGGCCGCGGAGACGGAGAGCTCCAGCTCGGCCGCGACGTCCTCGATGGACCACCGCTCAGTGCTTCGCGCCAGCCGGCGCGCGTGCTCGCGCTGGTGGCCCGTCAGGACGTCGCAGCTGTTCGCGACCGCCTCCCAGACGGGACCGAACTCGCCGGGCAACGCCCGGTCCGGCGTACCATCCGCGGCCGTGATCAGGTCGTGGAGCAGCACCTCCACGCTGAGCTCCGCGCTGCGGGCGGCCGCGATCTCCAGGGCGAGCGGGATGCCGTCCAGGTTCCGGCACACCTCGGCAACGGTCGCCGGGTCGGCATCGGGAAGGCCCGAACCGGTCCGCCCCTGGTGCATGCGATCGAAGAACAGCCGGACGGAGTCCGTCTCCGCAAGCTGGGCGGGAGCGTTCCTCCTCGGCGGAACGGGGAGCGGCGCCAGCCGGAGCGACAGCGCTCCCCTGGCGCGCCACGGAGCGGCCGTGGTCGCCAGCACCCGCAGCCGCGGACAGGCGCGGAGGAGGGCGAAGGCGAAGCCCTCGACGGAGGAGCCGCCGGGCAGCCCGTCCAGAACGATCAACGCGTCGTTGCCGCCGATCAACCGGGCCAGCCTGGCGCTCGATCCGGCATCACCGCGGATCGCGTCCAGGGCGACGACCACGGCGGGTGCCTGGGGCAGCCCGCCGTCCGTACCCTCCCCCAAAGGGACCCAGAGGACGGGCCAGCCGTTCTGTTCACGCAGGCGCAGCGCCACCTCCATGGCCAGCCGGCTCTTCCCCACGCCGCCGAGGCCGCTGATCACCGCGAGCCGGCTGTCTCCGGCGGTCAGCGTACGGCTGAGGGCGTCCCGGTCACCGAGGCGGCCGACGAACGAACTGAAAGGGTGCGGCGGGCGGGGATCAAGGCCGCCGTCGGCGGGCTCGGCTCGTGCGGCGGCATCGTTCAGCAGGGCGCACGAGATCCTGTCCAGCTTGAGCGTGCCGGCGAGCAGGTCGAGGGTCTGCCGCCGCGGCTTTCTGATGCACCCGGATTCGATATTGCGAACGGTGCGAACGCTCACGGTGGACAGATCCGCCAGGTGCTGCTGGCTCAGTCCACGTTGCTCCCTGTGCTCTCTCAAGAGGTCGCCGAGCCCCAGAGGCCTCACCACAGGCTCGGCGAACATGTTGTCGAATGGTGCAGAAGAAGGCACGGAATCCCTCCCGTGGCAAACATCAGCGGTGTTGCCGGCGGCCTCCATCGTTGGACGCTCGCGTTCGCCCGCGTAAGTGGTCAAATGCTGCCTATGGCATGAAGCGGCCACCCGCGTTGCCGCCCGACGTATAGCGACTTCATAGCCGCCTCATATCGCCTCTCGCTAGACAGGGCGGAACGGAGGAGTCCAGAGCGCAGGGAGGGCTCATGTTCGAGGCGTTGGGCATCAACGATGTCGCCGAAACGGTGTACCTCGCGATGCTCGAACATCCCCAGGCCGGAGTCGAAGACCTGATGCGGAACCTCGGCATGGAGGAACACCAGGTCCGTCAGGCCCTGGACGACCTGGCACGCATGTCCTTGTTGCGCATCTCCGGATCCGCCGGCGAGGTTCTCGTGCCCGTCAACCCCAAGACCGGGCTCGCTGCCCTGCTCGCCCGGCAGCAGACTGAGATCGCCAAGCGGCAGCAGGAGCTCGAGGAGAGCAGGGCCTCGCTCACGGCGCTGCTGGACGTGTACGCGGAGAGCCGAGTGCACACGTCCGCAACCGGGATCGACCGGCTCGAGGGCGTCGACACCGTCAGGGCAAGGCTCCGCGAGCTGTCCGAGACCTGCACATGGGAGGTCGCTTCCTTCATGTACGGCGGCGCCCAGCCGGAAGCGAGCATGGCCGCCAGCAGACCCCTGGACAGGGACGCGATCGACCGTGGGGTCCGGCTTCGCACCATCTATCTGGACAGCGTCCGTAACGACCCGGCGACCTGCGCCTACGCCCAGTGGCTCTGCGACATGGGAAGCGAGGTCCGCACGACCTCCGTGCTCCCCATGCGCATGCTCATCGTGGACCGGCGGATCGCGGTGGTGCCCGTCGACATGGAGAGGCCCTGCGCCGCTGCCGTGGAGGTCGCCAATCCTGGCCTGCTCACGGGGCTGGTCGCGCTGTTCAACTTCGCGTGGAAGAACGCGGTGCCGTTCGGCACACGGCGGCGGCGGCACGACGACGGGCGGACCGCACAGGAGAAGCAGGTCCTGAGACTCCTCGGCCTGGGCCACACGGACGAGATGGTCTCCAGGCGGCTCGGCGTGTCGGTCCGCACGGTCAGGCGCACCGTGTCCGCGCTGCAGGAAAGGCTCGACGCGAAGAGCAGATTCCAGGTCGGCGCGCGAGCCGTCGCCCTGGGCTGGATCGACCAGGACGACCTGGAGTAGGTCACCTGTCAGAGGACGATCGCCGACCGGATCACCCAGAGGACGTCCGGCGGCATGGCGACGGCCATCGTACGACGGCACAGTTGCTCGGCCGTGAAGCGGGCCGCGTACGGGTCCGCGGCGCGGAGATACACGACCAGGACGAGCAGGCCGTCCCGCGCCTCCATGAAGATGTGCTCCGTGCAGTCGTTACCGGCGGCTGAATCGGTGAGGGCGGCACGCAGGCCGGTTTCCGATGCTCGCCGGCCGGGCGTGTCCACCACGATGAGAACGCGGTACATGGTCAGGCTCTCAGAGCCGGTGGGCAACCGCGTCACGCCCTCAAAGAGAACATTCCCCCACCGCCTTCGGCAGTGGTCAATTCCTGCCACAGGCGAATCCTGTCCATGGCCGACCGGCTTGACGAGAAATGGACGGTTGCTGCCAGGCAGACACCTGCCAGTCACAGCACGCTGATTCGGGGGCGAGCTCTGGTAATAGTCAGAATGCGCCAGGAAACGCACGCAACGCCGGGACGACCGGTGAACGTGGTCAGCACGAATGATGCGGCTCGTATGGTGACCGCCCGGCAAAGGAGGTTCTGAATGACGGAGAAAGCTCCCCCTGATGTGGCGGAGAGCCGCCGGTCACTGCAAATTCTCCGGTACGCGTGCGTCCGCCTGCTGGAAATCTCGGCCGGCGCGCTGGTGAGGGTCGCCGACTCCCGGACCAAGGTGGCCCTCTCGCGCGATGTGTGGAGCCTCGCGCAGGCGGCCGACCACCTCGGCCGGCGGTTGCCCGGCCTTCGTTCCTCCGCTGAGGCGATGACGCCTGTCGCCGGATACGCCGAGTTCACCAACGGCTTGATCCGGATCGGCGATCCGGCGGAGCAGTACGACCTCCTGGTGTCGCAGGCGTTTCCCGAGCTGCGCGACGTCGTCTGCCTCTGTCAGGCCCGGCACGACCAGTTGGCGGACGAGGCTTCGGTGTCGTGTCTGAAGAGCGTGGCGGAGCAGTTGGACAAGCTCACCCCGCCGACCGGCGGCGCCACGTCCGGTGGGAGGGGAGAACTGGCGCGCGGCATCGAGGGCCTGGACCGGGACGAGCAGATCCCTCCGCCGCTGTCCGCACTGGAGTCGATTCCCCGCCGGCCGGGCCGGGAGGCCGGACTCGCCGAAGGCGCTTCCTCTGCTTCCGGACTCGTCCGGCACCTGCACGACATGATCTTCGGCATCGAGATCTGCGCTGCCGAGATCTGCGCGGCCCTCATCGCCCATCACCCCGAGGCTCCATGGGGCCTGCGGTACGACCTGGCCAAACAAGTTCGGGACGAAGGGCGTCATTTCGAGCTGATAGCCAACCGCATTTCCGAGCTCGGCGGCCAGATCGGCGACCATCCCATCAAATTCGACGTGTGGGACAAGTTCACCCTCGGCCGTACGCTGCCCGAACGCATCAACATCGAACAGCGCATGGGCGAGGGCATCGGCCTGGACGGCGGCATGGTGATCTACCGCGCCCTCAAGAAGATGGGCGACGAACGCACCGCCCTGCTCTTCGACTACATCAACGCGGACGAGGTCACCCATGTCGGCAACGGCAACCGCTGGCTCCGCGAACTGCTCGGCAGCGACGAAGCCGTCGCCGCCCTCGACGCGGAGACCCGCCGGCTCCTGGCCGCCGCGAACTGGCCCACCGTCAGCCCGATGCCGCTCAACGTCGAGGATCGTATCCTGGCCGGCTTCACCGAAGCCGAACTGGCCGAGCTACGCCCCGGCACCTGAGTCGTGCGAAACTCCTTGCCCGTCGGTCGTCCGCCGTTCCGGCGGGGCGCCGGTCCGGTTCGCCGCCCGGTTCGAACGGCCAGGCCCACGTGACCTCGGCCAGCAGCCCGCCACGCGCGGCCACGATCGTCGCGCCGGCACCCGAGTCGCCGTGCTCCGTCCAGTAATCGGAGGTGACCAGGGCCTGCACGCCGTGCCACCCCCAGCGGTCGAAATCCGTCTCCCGGGCGACTTCCCCGGTCTTTGCCGGGTCGCTGTCGATGCCGGCTGTGCTCGTTCGTCGGGTGGTGACTCCTCCGTCCCGCTAGCCGGCGGTCGGTGGAGCGTCGCGGGCGGGCGGCCGCGTGAGCCGCCCGAGTTCTTCGAGCGCGGTGACCAGGTCGGCGATCTGGTCGAGTGCGGCGAAGGCATGGCCGGCGCCGGCCGGGTCGACGCCTTCGAACAGTTCCAGCCCGACGAACGCGGCGGAGACCGCCCTGGCCAGCCCGGCGACGTCGACGAGTTCCGCGAGCAGGCTCCCGGCCAGCACCCGTACGAGCACCTGCTCGATCTCCTCGGTCCACAGCGCGAGCCCGGCGGCGGTGGCGGGGGCCAGCCGTGGCTGCGTCTGCGCGCCGGCCAGCAGTTGGGCCAGGACGGCGACGTGGCCGCCGTCGCGCTCCGCGGCGTGCAGGTCCCGGCCCAGCGCCAGGAGCTCGCCGAGGGTGCGCACGTCGTTCAGGCGGTCGCGGTGGGCGGCGACCCGCTGCTCGGCGCCGTGGCGGCAGGCGGCGGCCAGCAACTCGTCGACGCTGCCGAAATGGTAGAAGACCAGCGCCTGGTTGACCCCCGCCGCGGCGGCGACGGCACGCGCGGAGGTCTTGGCGATGCCCTGCTCGGTGAGCGTCGCGAGCGCGCCTTCGAGCAGTTTCGTCCGCGTGTCGTTGCTCATGCTCGCGCTTCCTCGCGGACCGGCCGCAGATCGGTGCGTACGCCATGGGCGGCCACGTCGATGTGCTCGGCCGTGAAGGAGCCCTCGTAGCCGAAGAGCGGCCCGAAGTAGCGGTTGGAGACGGTGACCTGGATGCGGAAGCGCCCCGCCTCGTCGTCGTACGATTCCCTGACCACGGCGTCGCCCCTGATCAGGGCCGGCACGCGGGCGTCGACCGGGCCCTCGCGGAAACGCTGCTCGCCGGAGCGGATGACCAGGGCGCCGCTCGGGTCCGCCCGGACGTGCAGGTCGGTGGCGAGGTGCTGGTGCGTGCCGAGGTAGTCGACGACGCAGCCGCGCTCGGGGCTGAAGATCATCGTGGCGTCGAAGCGTTGCGGCCGGCCGGGGAAGGCGAAGGTTCTGACGAAGGTGACCGTCTCGCGACCGAAGGAGTCGCGGTAGGGGACGTTCTCGATGGTGAAGGGGATGTCGCGGCCGCTGCGCGGCACCAGGATGTGCCGTGTGCCGCCCAGCGCCAGGAAGGGCCGCAGCCAGGCGCCTCCGTGCCAGACGCGATCCATCACGCCGCGGCCGACGCAGGCCTCGCCACTGCCGAGGCCGGCGGAGAAGCGCCGCTGGATGCGCGGGTGCAGCCGGTCGAAGCCGGCGCCCAGGGCCTGCTGGAAGATCGAGATCATGACCACCTCAAGGAGTTCAGGAGGGCGGGCGGGGTGGCGGCTCCGCTTCCGGGCGGGCGGCGCAGGCAGCGCCGGGCCGCCGGAGCGTCACGCGACGGCGGCAGCCAGAGCGCGGCGATCGCCACCGGCACGGCGGCCGGCGGCGCCACCGCCGCGGCGACTCCGATGGCCAGCGCGCGTGCCGCCACGCCGGCGAGCGCGTGCCGCAGCGACCGTTCGGGCGTGATGCCGCGCTCGCACCACAACCGCAGCCGGTCGAACGACCAGGCCGTGGCCCACCCCATGAGCGGGCGCAGGACGAGGCGGTCGGCGATCCGGCCGGGGCGCCCCCAGCGCGGCTCGTAGTCGTAGCCGGTGACGAAGCAGATGCCGTCCCCGCCGGGGAGGTAGCGCCAGTAGCCGCGGCCTCGCGCGATCGGTGAGAGGGGGTGCGGGGAGGCGAAGCGGAGAGCCGAGGTGCGGGTGCCGTCGGGGCGTCGCTTCTCTCCCGACGCGATGCCCGTTCCCGAGACGAGCAGGCCCGGCAGGAGGCGGACTCCGTACCTGAACCGCTGCGGCTCCCCCTCCGCGCGGGCCAGGTGGTCGATGTGGGTGAAGCGCAGGTCCCAGCGCTGGTGGTGTGCCGGATCCTGGGTGCGGTGCCAGAGCAGGTCCAGGTCGGCGCGTATGCGTGCCTCGACGTACAGCTGCATGGCCGCCTCCCCCTGTTTGAGCGATCGCTCAAAACCGAAGTGTACGATTTGAGCGCCCGCTCGAACAGGGGCGCGTCGCAAGCGCATGACCTTATCCGCTCGGTATGTGTCCCGATATGACCGAGTATTTCCACTAGTTACCGATCTAACGTGGAGGCCGGTTCCAGGGGGGACCGAACGAATCGGCACATCGAGGAGCAGGTCATGTTCGCAATCTCACGCCGCCCACTGCGGCGGTTCGCCGGCACAGGGGCAGCCGCTTTCCTGCTCTCAGCGGCAGTGGTCGGCTTGGCGCCCGCACCGGCCTCGGCACATTCCCTGTCCGACATCGTGCGCTCGTCGGAGGGATGCGGCTGGTCATCCGGGTCCTACACCAACCAGGACTCCCGCTCCGCCGTCAACCGCAACGGCTCCAGGTACGGCACGGTGTACCTGCTGTGGAGCGGCACGTACGGGGAGAACTGCGTGGTGACCCGCAAGGAGAGCTGGCACGGCACCCTCACCTGGACCAACGCCGAGCTCCACTACCGCAGCTCGGGCAGCGGCGCCGAGGGCGTCGTGCAGGACGAGGGCCAGTACGGCCACTACGCCGCGATCACCCAGAAGACCTCAGGGCACTGCGTGCGGTTCCTCGGCTCGATCAGCAGCGGCGGCCACGGCGGCCCACTCGCCACGGGCAGCCGCGACGAGTGGGGCAACTGCGGCTGACGGCGCCGCGCGAACCGGGTCGTGGCTCAGCCGGCGGCGGGGACGAGCCCGACCCGGTAGGCGAGGACGACCGCCTGCACGCGGTCGCGCAGGTCGAGTTTCATCAGGATCCGTGACACGTAGGTTTTCACGGTCTCGACGGTGATGGACAGCTCCGCGGCGATCTCCGCGTTCGACAGGCCGCCGGCGATCTGTACGAGCACCTCGAGCTCGCGGGGGGTCAGCGCGCGTACGACCTCCTGCCTGGCCGGGTTGGCGGTGTCGGCGGGGCGCAGGCGGGCCGCGTAGTGGCCGATGAGGGTGCGGGTGACCGCGGGGGCCAGCAGGGACTCGCCGCGGACGATCATACGCACGCCGTTGACCAGCTCCGCCGGTCTGGCGTCCTTGAGCAGGAAGCCGGCGGCCCCGGCCCTGAGCGCTTCGTAGACGTACTCGTCGACGTTGAACGTGGTGACGACCAGCACCTTCACCGGAGCGGCGATGCCGGGCCCGGCCAGCTGCCTGGTGGCCTCGATGCCGTCGAGGACGGGCATCCGGATGTCCATCACGACGATGTCCGGGCGCAGCCGCCGCGCGGCCTCCACCGCGGCGCGGCCGTCGGCGGCCTCACCGACCACCTCCATGTCGGGCTGGGCGGAGAAGACGGTGACGTAGCCTGCCCGCACGAGCTCCTGGTCCTCGCAGATGAGCACCTTGATCGGGGTGTCGGTCATGCCTGGCTCCTGGTGGGGATGGAGGCGCGGACACGGAAAGCGCCGTCGGGGCCGCCTGCGGCGACCAGATCGCCATCGAGCGTGCGCAACCTCCGGCGCAGCCCGTCGAGACCGCGCCCGCCCGAGGGCAGCGCGGGGGCCGCGCCGGCGGGCCCGTCGCTGGTCACCTCGATCGCGATGCGGTCGGGATCGTGGTGCACCGTGACCCGGGTGGGCCGCCCTGTCGCGTGTTTCATCGCGTTGGTGAGCGCCTCCTGCACCACCCGGTAGGCGGCCAGCTCCACGTCCACGGCCCGGGGGCGCGGCTCGCCGTACTGGAACAGCTCGACGGGCTGGCCGGACGCGCGGGCCCGCTCGACGAGGTCGCCGATCCTGTCCAGCGCCGCCGCGCGGTCGTCCGCGGCGCCCGACTCGCCGGTCGCCTCCAGCACGCCGAGCAGGTGCCGCAGCTCCGTGAGAGCCCGCCGCCCGGTGTCGCCGATGGAGGCGAGCCCGGCCTCGGCCCGGTCGGGCGCCGCTCCGACCACCAGCTGTGCCGCGTCGGCCTGGACCACCATGGCGGTCACATGATGCGTGACCACGTCGTGCAGCTCACGGGCGATGCGTGCCCGCTCGGCGGCCTTGGCCACGTCCGCGGCGAGCCGCCGGCGTTCGGCCTCCTCCGCCTGCCGGCGGCGCATCCCCACGCCGGCCATCCAGATCACCACCAGCGTCAGGTAGAACGCGAGGAAATCCTGGACGCGAGTGGGCGACCCGAGGCTGCTCAGGACGACCGCCAGCGTGGCATAGCTGGCGCTCGCCGCCGCGGCGAGGCCGGGACGGAACCGCTCTTGGTGGGCTCCGGCCGCGTACACCGCCAGATAGAGCCCGATGCTGGCGAACGTCGGCGGGTAGGACAGCGCCTGGTGCGCGGCGAAGGCGGCGCCGATGACCGCCAGGCAGGCCGCGGGCCAGCGACGGCGCACGGCCAGCGGCGCGGACTGGGCCAGGACCAGCGCCACGGCCGGCGCGTCCGCCGGGCGTCGTGGCAGGTCGCCGAGCTGCGCCGCGATAGCGGACAGCGTGGGTACGAACGCCAGCAGCGTGAGCAGCACAGCCAGCGTGCCGTCCTTGGCGAACGTGGAGCGAGCACGCCAGAAGCCCGGCCAGGAGCGGACGGCGCTCGGGACGTTCGCGAACACCCGGCAAGACTAGCTGCGCCCACCGCCACCGGGCGCCAGAGTGCCGCGCCGGCCGTGGCGCCGGGCTCGCCCCGCGGCTCCGGCCCCGCACGCCTTCACGGCGGGTCGAGGGTCTTCGTGAGCCTGGTCAGCGCCTCGGTGATCCGCTCCGGCGTGAGACCGAGCACCGTGCGCTGGTAGCCGTACACCTCGGGGGCGAGGGGGGCGAGCAGGACGTCGGCCAGCGCGTCCATGCAGGGCGTGCCGGCGGCGGCCAGGAGGGCGCGCACGTGGGCGCGCCAGAAGCCGTATGCGCCCGTCTCGAAGCGGGAGCGGCCCACCTCTGAGCCGAGCACCAGGTGAGAGTGGTCCTCCAGCAGGTCCACCATGGCAGCGTAGAAGGCGGCCAGCCGCTCGGCGGGCGGCGCGCCCGGGCCCAGCGGCGGCTCGCCGCGCAGCAGGCGTTCCTGCAGGTCCCGCTCGTGCGCGTCGAGCAGGGCGACGGCGATCGAGGCCCTGTCGGGGTAGCGGCGATAGAGCGTGCCCCGGCCCACCCCGGCCTTCCTGGCGATGTCGTCCATCGTCACGTCCTCCGGGGACCGCTGCGAGAACAGCTGCGCGGCCGCCTCAAGGATCCGCGCCCGGTTTCGCGCGGCGTCGGCTCTCTCCATGCGTTCGATTGTATGTGGACACATCGTCCACTTATACTCAATCGGACACTGTGTCCAGTTCATGAGGAGAGATCATGCTGCTGCACCTGGACTCCAGCGCCCGCCGGGCGTCGTTCTCACGCGAGCTTTCCCGCCGGTACGCCGAGACCTGGCGCGCGGCGCACCCCCAGGCCGCGTACGTCCACCGCGACCTGGCCGCACACCCCGTGCCGCACATCGGCGAGGCGTGGACAGAGCTGTGCGACCACATCCTGAGGCACGAGATCACCGACATCACGCGCTATCGGGAGGCCGTCCGCACACCCGCCCAGCGCCAGGCGTGGGCCGTCGTGGAGCCGCTGCTCCACGAGGTGGTCGCGGCCGACGTCATCCTCATCGGCACGCCGATGTACAACTACTCGATCCCCTCGACGCTCAAAGCCTGGCTCGACCAGATCACCTTTCCCCGGATGTCACTCGAAGGCCGTTCCTTCGTGGTGACGAGCGCGCGCGGCGGCGCGTACGGCCCCGGCACGCCCCGCGAGCCGTACGACCATCAGGAGCGTTACCTGCGCGACTTCTTCAAAGGCCACTTCCAGGTGGAGAACGCGACCTTCATCCACGCCGAACTGGTCAACGCCCGCCTCGACCCGGCGCTGGCGCACCTGCGCGAGCAGCACGAGAAGTCACTGGCCGCGGCACTCGAGGAGGCTGCCCGATGAACTGGCTGATCCTGATGCTGGCCGGGCTGATCGAAGTGGCCTGGTCACAGAGCATCAAGCCGACGCACAACTTCACCCGGCCACTGCCCACACTCATCTGCCTGGTCCTCATGGCCGCCGCCGTCTGGCTGCTGTCCCAGGCCATGAACACGCTGCCGGTCGGCACCGCGTACGCCGTCTTCACCGGTATCGGCGCCGTGGGGGCGATCACCCTGGGCATCGTCGTCAACGACGACCCCGTGTCGGCGGGAAGGATGGTGGCGCTCGCCCTGATAGTCGGCGGGATAGTGTTGGCCAGGGTCACCACGTGAAGCCGAGCAGGGACCTGGTTGACTGGGGCCGTCACCACGCGGTCGCTCCATACGGGGGATTTCCATGCGCACTGTCGAACCCCAGGTCTTCGTCGTCGCCCGTCCGTCGCTCGACTACGACGAGCTGGCCCGCTATCTCGCGGAGGTCGGCGGGGAGAGCTGGCTGGAGCGGCTCGACCGCGGCGACCTCGACGCACAGAACCTCGCCGAGTTCGCCGGCCGGCTCTGCTACCGCTCCTTCGAGCCAGGGCTCAATCCCAACGTGGTCCGGATCAGGAAAGACCAGGACGACTACCTGCGTAACATCCTGGCCAGCGCGCACGGCTCGGTCCTCGAGCACATCAGCTTCAGCTTCGTGCTGCACAACGTGAGCCGCGTCCTCACCCATGAGCTGGTCAGGCACCGTCCCGGCGTGGCGATCTCCCAGGAGTCGCTGCGGTTCGTACGCCTGGACGAGCTGCCGTTCTGGTTCCCCGAATGGGCGCAGGAGGACGACGAGCTGATGAAGCGGGCCACAGCCGTCCTGGAGCAGCTGGAGCAGTTCCAGCGGTGGATGGCCGGCCACTTCGGGCTCGACGAGGAAGGCGTGCCGTTCTCGGAGAAGAAGCACCGCACGTCGTTCATGCGCAGGTTCGCCCCCGAGGGCCTGGCGACCGGGCTGGTGTGGACCGCCAACGTGCGCACGCTGCGGCACACGATCGAGGCTCGCACCGCCGTCGGCGCGGAGGAGGAGATCCGCCTGCTGTTCCAGCGGATCGGTGAGCTCATGCGCGAGGAGGCGCCCGCCCTCTTCGGCGACTACGTGGTGGAGGACGGAGCCTGGGTGCCGGGCTGGCGCAAGGTCTGACCCGGCGGACGCTCCCCGGCTTCACCGAAGCTTCACGGTCCGGCGGGTACGCGCCACATGATGCTCCGGTTGGCTGTCCGGGTATGGACAACACCGGTGTGGTGCCTGCGGCTCCCCCTAAGGCGCAGATCCGTCCGCTGACCGATGGCAGAGGCAGCATGAGTACACAGCGCATTCTGGTCGTCGACGACGAGCCCAAGATCCGGATGACGCTCCGCGGCTACCTGGAGGCGGACGGCTTCGAAGTCCTGGAGGCTCCGGACGGGCCGCTCGGCCTCGCCTCCGTCGCACGCGAACAGCCCGACCTGGTCGTGCTGGACGTGATGCTGCCCGGCCTCGACGGGTTCGAGGTCCTGCGCCGGATCCGGGCGACCAGCCAGGTGCCGGTGATCCTGCTCACCGCCCGGACGGAGGAGGTCGACCGGATCATCGGCTTCACCGCAGGCAGCGACGACTACGTCACCAAGCCGTTCAGCGCCCGCGAGCTCGCGCTGCGGGCGCGGGCCATCCTGCGCCGCGCCGAGATCCCCGATCAGGCCGCCGAGGACCGGGCCCTGCGCTTCGACGGCCTGGTCATCGACCCCGACGCCCGTACGGTCACCGTCGACGCCGGTCACACGCCGGAGCTGTCCGCGCTCGACTTCGACCTGCTGGTGGCGCTGGCCCGAGCCCCGGGCCGGGTGTTCACCCGCCGCGGGCTCATCGAGCACGTGTGGGGCCACGACTTCTTCGGCGACGAGCGCGTGGTGGACGTCCACATCCGCACGCTGCGGCGCGCGCTCGGCGACGACGCGAGCACCCCGCGGTTCGTGGGCACGGTGCGCGCCATCGGCTACCGCTTCCTGGCCCGCCCCGCCGGATGACTCCAGGAGAACCCGCGAGCGCGGGGGCGACACGCTGGGCGGCCCGCCTGGTGCGCCGGCTGCCGCTGACCGTCCGCCTGGTGCTGTCCCACCTGGCGGTCCTGGTCGTGGCGCTCACGGCGATGAACGTCGCCGCCAGCGTCGTCGACGGCACCGGTGGTCAGACCTCCCCCGCCGCCGGGCGTACGGACTTCGAAAGGCTGCTCGCCGCGCTGGCCGCGCGGCGCGAGGGCGAGGTGGACCTCGAACTGCTCTGGCCCGCGCTGGCCGTCGGCATGGCCGCGGCACTCCTGCTGTCCCTCGTCTTCTCCCGGTTCCTGCTCCGGCCGCTGCGCCAGGTCAGGGCCGCGACCCACCGCCTGGCCGGCGGCGACTACGACGGCGTCCTCGACGTCCCCCGCGAGCCGGGGCTCGCCGCGCTGGTCGAGGACGTCAACCGGCTGGCGGCGGCGCTGGCCGACGTCGAACGGCGCCGCGCCCGCCTGGTCTCGGAGATCGCCCACGAGATGCGTACGCCCATCACCATCCTCAGCGGCCAGATCGAGGGCATGGCGGACGGCATCTTCACCCGCGACGACGCCATGTTCGCCTCCCTCACCGACGACCTGGCCCGGTTGCGGCGTCTCGCGGACGACCTGTCCACCCTGTCCAGGGCCGAGGAGGGGGCGTTCGCCCTCCAGGTCGCGCCCACGGACGTGGTCGCCCTGACCGGGCGGACCGCCGAACGGCTGCGCCCGCAGTTCGACGACGGCGGGGTCACGCTCGCCGTCGTGCCCCGTCCGCCGGTCACGGCCGTGCTCGACCCTGGCCGCATCGCCCAGATCCTGGTCAACCTGATGGGCAACGCCCTGCGTGCCTGCGATGCCGGCGACCGGGTGTCGGTCAGCGTGCGCACCGGACAGGCGCCGGCGCCGTACGTCGAGATCGCCGTCGAGGACGGCGGCATCGGCATCGACGAGCACGACCTCACGCGCATCTTCAACCGTTTCGAGCGGGTGGAGCACCCCGACCGCCCGGCCCCCGCGGGCGGCAGCGGCATCGGCCTGACCATCGCCCGCGGGATCGCCCGCGCCCACGGCGGCGACCTCACCGCCGCCTCCGGGGGACCGGGCCACGGGGCGACCTTCACCGTCCGTCTTCCCCTGCGGCAGGACGGGCCGGCCGGCCGCGGTTGATCTTCACGGTGGCTTCACGGTCCGCGTCGTACGGGCCACACGGCCCTCCGGTTGCATGCCGGACATGGATGGTCATCACCTCACCAGAGAACACCGTGCAGAAGCGGGGCCGTCGTGAAGGCGGTGGCGGCGCTCCTGTGCTCCCTCGCCGTCGCCTGGGTCATGGCGGCCCCCGCGTTCGCCGACGGAGCGGCCGACGGCGGGGACATCCACGTCGCGCAGTCCCTCGGCGACCGCGAGCTGACGGTGGTGATCCGCCGGATGGAGCCGGTGCCGGGTCCGCTCCACGTCGACGTGGTCGCACACGCGGGCAGCCCGCCCGGCTCACTGGCGCTGCGGCTCGGTAAGGACGGCCGGCAGACGGGCGCGACCTCCGTACGGCTGGGCGCGCGGCCGGGCTTCTACCGCGCCGGCGCGCTCTCGGTGTCGGGCGCCGGCCTGTGGGAGCTGACGATCGACGACGGCACGCGGATCGCGACGATCCCGTTCGTCGTGCCCGCACAGGTGCTGTCGCCGCTGGAGCAGGCGACGAACGCGGGATTCGTCGGGGCGGGTCTGCTGATGATCGCGACGCTGGTGGTCGCGGTCCGCCGGCCGGGTATGACCGCGCTGGTGCCCGCCTCGGGCGCGGTGGCGGCGCTGGCCGTGGCGGTGACGGCTGTGATCCTGTCGTGGAGCGCACCGCCGCTCCCGCCGCCGGGCTCGCGGCTGGACCCGAACGCCGACAGCATCGCCGACCCGTACGGCGCCGCGCGCCTGGCCCCGGTGGACGGCTCGCGCCCGCCGGTGAACCTGGTCACGGACATGCGTGACGGGGCCCTGCGGCTGGCGCTGACCGACGGCTCGACCGGGCACCCCGTCGACGACCTGCTGCTGCACGACAGCGCGCTGATCCATTTGGTCGTCGTGCCCCCCGCGGGCGGGCTCTGGCATCTTCACCCGGTCCGTGTGGCGCCCGGTGACTACCGGGTGACGTTCGCCGCGCCGGAGAAGGGCCGCTACGCGGTCATAGCCGAGCTCGCCCGGCGCGGGGGCGGCAGGCAACAGCTCCGCACCACGATCACCCTCGATGCGGCGGGCGGCACGGCGCCGGCCACGGAGAACTTCCGCGTGGACCGCCGCATCGCCCCCGCGGGCTCGCCCAGCACCTTCAACGCGAGGTTCGGCACGCGCGACCTGCAGCCGTGGCTGGGGATGGCCGGCCACATGATCGTCGCCGGGCCCGTCGGCCACGGGATCGCGGACGCGCCCATCTGGGCTCACGTGCACGCGATGATTCCGAACCGGCCGGATCAGCCGGACGAGAGCGTCGCCGCGTTCGGGCCCGACGTGCCGTTCACCTACACCTTTCCGCTGCCCGGCCGCTACCTCGTGTGGGTGCAGGCCGAGCGCGGCTACGCGGTGCGGACCGCGCCCATGACCGTGGAGGTACCCGAGCCAGGAAGGCCGGCATGATGCGCACGAAGACCAAGTTCGCCCTGGTGGCGGCGGCCGTGGCGCTGATCGCGGCAGGCCTGCTGGTGGTCCCGCCCTGGCTGGCCGGCGCCGGTGGCACGACGATGACGGCCGCCACCGCCGCGTACACCGTGCGGTTGTCCACCGACGGGCCACGTGAGGGCCCCAACACGTTCGACCTCGATGTCACGACCAGGGACGGCGCATCCGCCGACCTGGACGACGTCACCCTCCAGCCCGTGATGCCCCAGATGGGCCACGCGTACCCGCCTGTCACGGCCGTACGGACCGGTCCTGGCCGCTACCGCGCGAAGGACACCGTGTTGGCGATGACCGGCTACTGGCGGCTCAACGTCACGCTGCGCAGCGCGAACGACGTTCAGCACGCCGCCTTCACCCTCCTGGTCCCATGAAAGGACGACATATGGACATCAGCATGACCAGCACTCCAACGACCCGCAGGCCGGAAGCCGGCTCGAAAGGGCTGCCCGCGGCGGCCTTCGTCCTCGGCGGTGCGATGTTGTCGCTGACCGGGATGGTCTGGGACATCCAATGGCACTACGACGTCGGGCCCGACACCTTCTTCACCGCGCCACATCTCGTGCTGTATTCCGGCAGCGCGATCGCCGGCATCGCCAGCCTGGTCGTGGTGCTGGCGACCACCATGGCCGAACGGCGTGGACGCCCGGTGGACCCCGCCGTCGGCGGCGCCGCGATCGGCGTGTTCGGCCGTACGTTCGCCGCTCCGATCGGCTACCTGGTCTCGGGCGTCGGCGCCGCGCTGTTCCTGGTCTACGGCCTTCTCGACGAGTGGTGGCATGGCCTGTACGGCTTCGACGCGGTGATCGAATCCCCTCCGCACATCGGGTTCCTGCTGGCCATCACGTTGACCATGGCCGGAGCGGTGATGGTGTCCGCCGCCGCCATCGGCCGGAGGTGGGGGGCGATCACCGCGGTCATCGGGCTGGCGCTGCTCCTCGGGTTCGGCTCGATCGTGGTCGAAGGGCTGAGCGCCTTCGGCGTGAGCGTGGTCGACCTCCGTACGGCCGGGATGGCCTTCATGTCCGTGCTGATTCTCGTGGTGGGCGCCCGCCTGGTCCGACGGGCGGCCGGCGCGATCGGCATCGCTTCGATCCTGGTCGCGATCCAGGCGGCCTTCTGGTGGTTCTGCCCGTGGGCCACCCGGGTGTACGCGGACGCGATCGCCCAGCCCTTCCGCGACGACCCGAGCGGCGTGCCGGTGGGGCCCGCCCTGATACCGGTGATCCTCCTGCCGGTCGCGGCCGTGGTGGGGCCGGTGCTGGCCCGTACCGACGACGGGCGTGCCGTGGGCTCCGCCATGGTTGCGGGTGGCGTGGGAGGGCTGGTCGTCACCGTCGCGGTGGCCGGGCAGTCCGCGCTGCTCCTGGGTGGCGGCACGCTCGACGAGCTCCCCGTGTTGCTGGCGACGGCTGCCGCCGGCACGGCGCTCGGCGTGGCCGCCGGTTTCCTCGGTGTCCGCTTCGCCGAGATCCTGCGGTTCCTCGCCCCGGCCAGGGAAGGGCGGTAGCGCCATGCGGAAGATCGTCATCGTGGTGCTCGGCGTCATCGGGCTCATGCTCACCTTGACAGCAACGGCACAGGCCGAAGAGCCGGTGAAGGCCGTACACACCGAACAGGTTCAGGCCGGGCCCTACCGGGTCACCGTCGGATTCAGCGTGTGGCCGCTGAAAGCCATGCAGTCGCTCGACTTCACGTTCATGCCCGACGGCGGCATCGACGGCAAGAGCGGCACGCTCACCGTGACCGGCCCCGACGGCGTCGGCCACGAGATGCCGCTCGTCCGCCATCCCGGCCGACGCGACGTGTGGGGCCTGGACGTCCAGTCGCTCGACGAGCAAGGCCAGTGGTCGTTCCGGTTCGCCGTCGACGGCCCGAAAGGACGGGGAGCCGGCGAGCTGACGCTCGACCTGCTGGAGCAGCCCGGCCCACCACTGGGCATCAGCTGGACCATCAGCACCGGACCGCTGCTCGGCCTGGTCGCCCTGATCGTCGTCGGATGGCGGCGCGTCCGCCCGCGCGCCTCCGGCTGTCAGCCGAGGGAGGTGACGATGCCGGCCAGCACCTCGGGCATGGAGAGGAACGGCGAATGGGAGGCGTCGAGCGTGACGACGGAGGTCGGGTTGCCGGGGAAGGCCGCGTCGGCCTCGGCGACGAACTTCGCCTGCAGGGCTGGAGTGATCGCCCTGTCCCTGGTGCACGTGACGTACGTGCGCCGCACCGAACCCCAGCCGTCGCGGGTCAGGGTGGTCGTGCCGAGCATGATGCCGGCCGGACCATCGGGCGTCAGCAGGCCGGTGGCGGCGTCGGCGAGGGCACGGTCCACGTCACCGTAGAACGCCTCGTAGAGCCGCTGGCGGTAGACCGGGTCGTCCGTGGCGAAGTCCAGCCGGATCGCCCCTGTCCGGGCGGGGTCGCCCTGCACCAACGGCACGGCCAAGCCGTCTGCGGCCTCCGGCATCTGCGAGTACGCCGCCGCCGGCACGCCGGACGCCGGCATGTACGCGGCCACGTACACCGCGTGCGCGACCAGCTCGGGCCGCTGCTCGGCCACGCGCGTCAGCACGGGGCCGGCCGCGCTGTGGGCCACCACCGTGACCGGCTCGCCGCCGCCGATCTGCGTGAGCTGCGACGTCAGCAACCCGGCCGCGTCGTCGAGGGTCACGTTTGCCACGGGCGAGACCTCCGTGCCGACGGCCTCTGGATCGTAGGGCTGCTCGGTGAACCAGCGGGGCCGGCGGGCGTACAGCCCGTGCCCCGCCATGTCCACTGCGACGGCCAGGCGGCCGGCGGCCACCACGTGGGGGACGACTTCGCTCCAGCACCAGGATCCGTGCCAGAAACCGTGAACGAACAGCAGCGTGGAGGTGGCGGGCATGGATGCTCCCTGGTGGTAGGGCGACGGATACCAGATGCCGGGTGGCCGAGACGCGTGCACCGGATCAGGGCGCGAGCCTGACGGGCAGGGCGCGGTACCCGTTCGAGACGAACGACTCCAGCGGCGGCAACGCGCCGGGCTCGGCGGCCAGGGCGAGATCGGGATAACGCTCGAACAGGGCGGGCAACGCGATCCCGGCCTCCAGCCTGGCCAGCGGCGAGCCGAGGCAGCGATGCACGCCGTAGCCGAAGGCCAGGTGGTCCTTGACCGGGCGGGTGACGTCGAACCGGCCGGCGTCCGGCCCGTGCACGAGCGGGTCACGCCCGGCGGCGCCGTAGCAGGCGAGGACGGCCTCGCCCGCCCGCAGCGTGACGCCGTCGCCGACGTCGATGTCCTCGACGGCGAAGCGCAGCGGCATGTTCGGCACGGGCGCCTGGTGGCGCAGCGTCTCCTCGATCACGTCGTCCCAGGTGGCCCCCCCGCCGCGGACGAGGGCGAGCTGGCCCGGGTCGGTGAGCAGCGCGACGACGGTGTTGCCGAGCAGGTTGGCGGTGGTCTCGTGGCCCGCGCTCACGAACAACGCCAGCGTGTCCACCAGCTCTTCCTCCGACAGCGGCGAGGTGTCGTCGCGGGCGGCGATCAGGGCCGAGGAGAGATCGTCACCGGGTCGTTCGCGCTTCTCCGCCACCAGGTCCCTGAGAATCTGCTGCAGGCGCGGAAAGGCCGCGGCGCTCTCCTGCGGGGCCTTCCCCACGTTGAACAGCAGGTCCACGCAGCGGGACACCTCCACGCGGGTGGCCTCGTCGGCGATGCCGAACAGCTCGCAGATCACCTTGATCGGCAGCTGGTGGGTGTAGCGGTCGCGTAAGTCAACGGGACCGTCCGCAGGCAGGCCGGCCAGGTCGTCCAGCAGGTCGCCGGTGATCGCCTCGATGCGTGGCCGCAGCGCGGTGACGCGGCGCGCGGTGAAGGCGCCGGCGATCAGCCCGCGCAACCGGCGATGGTCGGGCCCGTACGCCGTGAGCATGTTACGCACGGCCACCCATGGAAACAGCGGCCAGTCCGTGGGGATCTCGCCCTTGATCCAGGCCGGCCAGTGCTGGTAGGCGTCCTTGGACACGCGCGGATCGACGAGCAGGCGCCTGAGAAGCCCTTGGTCGCTCACCGCCCAGGCCCGCACACCGCCGGGCATCTCGACGCGGGTGACCGGGCCGAGCGCGCGAATGCGTTCGGCCTCGCCGAGGACGTCGCTACCGCTGGGATCGATGACGAAGGGATCGTTGTCCATGCTTTCCTCCGGAGATTTCGGAAGCGGGCCGCACGGCCACGCAGGAAGCCGGCCACGCCCAGCCGGCTAGAACGACATTCTGATAAGCGTGCCGTTTCATTTCGGCCAGACGCTGGTTCGAGTAAACCCTGCGAATGGCGGCTTCCTCCCGCGCGTGTGACGTAGAACACTCATGCCCTCGCCATGAAATGCGAGAATCATGTGGCGCATGCGACCGGGACCGTGAAGTTTTCGTGAAGCGGTCAGGCGCTGAGGCTGCATGTTCTTTCGCGAGAAGAGACGCTTCACGAAAGCTTCACGGCGCGCCCCGCATATGACGCACGACCCTTTAGTTCCATTTCGAAGCGTAGGCCGGGAATTCGACTTCGAAAGGCTGGCGAATGGAACGCAGGAGTTTTCTCAGGACATCGGCCGCCGCGACGGGCGCCGCCGCGCTCGGATCGCTGGCGACGCCCGCGGCGTGGGCCGCGTCCCGACCGAAGCGCGAAGGGCCGCTGCGGGTCCAGATCCTGATGTTCGAGGGGGTGGAGGTTCAGGACTTCGCGGGCCCGCTCGAAGTGCTGGGTCTCGTGCAGTCCGGCGGCGGGCCGATGCGGGTCACCCTGGTGAAGCCGGGCGCGCCCGGTCAGGTGACCGCGGCTCTCGGCCTCAAGGTCGACGTCGCGACGGCGTGGAACCCGACGGCCGCCGACGTGCTCGTCGTGCCCGGTGGCGGCGGCATTGGCAACCGTCCCGGCATCAACACTTTGATCAAGGACAGGCAGGTCCTCGCGAACGTCGTACGGGCGCACAAGGCAGGGGTGATCATGACCGGTGTCTGCAGCGGAGTCATGCTGCTCTCGGCCGCCGGCCTGACCCGGGGCCGCCCGTGCACGACCCACAGCGCCTCCAAGGCCGAACTCGCCGCCCAGGGCGGAAAGGTCATCAACGCCCGCGTGGTCGACGACGGCGACCTCATCACCTCCGGCGGGATCACCTCCGGTCTCGACCTGGGGCTCTGGCTGGTCACCCGCGAACTGGGAGCCGACATCAGCATCCAGGTCGAAGCCGCGATGGAGTACGAACAGCGCGGCGTGGTCTGGCGACGCTCCTGACGGTGCGGCGGGCCAGCGGCACGGCGCTCGCCGAGGGAGCGGTCCGAGCCGGCTCAGCCGCCGCCGGGCAGGCGGTCGAGCGTGTGGGTGAGGGCGACGCGGCCGGCGCGCAGAGCGGCGGCGGGGTCGGTCCCGGCCTGGCCTTGCCAGCGGAGGTGGACCATGGTGGTGCCATGGCGCACGCCCACGGCGACGTGCGCGACCCCGTCGAGCGGGGTGGGACGGCCCAGCAGGTCGGTGCGGCGCTGCAGGTGGGGGCCGCTGATGGCGAAGGTTCTCATTTCACCCTTCCACGGCCCCCGGTTGAACGGCTGCAGGGCGGGTTCGATGCTGAACAGCATCCCGCTGCCGCCATGGCAGGGTACGATCTCGCCGTCGTCGGACGGGAAGCCTCCTCCTTCCCAGCTGAGCGGCTGGGCGCGCGCCTGTTCGGCGGCCTGCTCGTCGGGCAGGAACAGCACGTCCTCGCGGACGGAGACCTCGCCGATCAGGCGGCGGGTGACGGCGGGCGCGCCATCGTAGGCGATCTGCTCGTGGGAGCTGTCCCCGCAGGCCAGTTCGTGCGAGTGGAGCGAGTTCTCCGGACTGGTCCACGTCGTCATGGTCCTGCCGTACGCCGACGGCGGGGGCAGGGCCGCAGCGATCTCGGCGGCAGCCGACCGCGTCGTGGCAGCGGCGGGTGCCGGCCCGGCGCGGTCGCCGCCCACGGCGGCCAGCACCGACGCCGCCGTCACGGTGCCCCGGAGCAGCGGGCGCCGGTCCGGTTCGCCGCCCGGTTCGAACGGCCAGGCCCACGTGACCTCGGCCAGCAGCCCGCCACGCGCGGCCACGATCGTCGCGCCGGCACCCGAGTCGCCGTGCTCCGTCCAGTAATCGGAGGTGACCAGGGCCTGCACGCCGTGCCACCCCCAGCGGTCGAAGTCCGTCACGTCCCTGAGCCTGTCGTCGTCGGAGTGGCCGCACTCCTCGGTGCCGCGGCGGGCCGCGGCCACCCCGCGGGCCGCCTCCTCCGGCGAGGTGATCCAGAATCTCGCCGCCAGCGGCTCGTCCATCTCCGGGAGGAGCAACCTGCCGCTGTAGGCGGGCACGCCTTCGGGCGGCAGCCGCGCCTCGATGCTCTCCGGCCAGCACCACGGCAGGAGAGGGATGCCCGGGGCCATGACATAGGGGGCGTAGGTGACGTCGCCGTCCACGTAGTGGCGCAGGCGCGCGGCGATCTCCTCGACCGAGGCCACCGCCCGCTGGGGCATCGGCAGGACGGGCGTCCTCAGCTGGTCGAAGGCGCCGAGGGCGAATAAAAGGGTGACGGCCGCGACCGCGATACGCAGCCCCCGGCGCCTGGCAAGATCCACACCTGGTACGACGCCGCGCACCCGGCAGTGGTTGGCCTGGGCGTCCTCCTTCGCGATCGCCGGGAAGGTTCGCGGTCGCGATGAGAGCCGTCACCGGCGCGGGGCTCACCCGGCGGCGGGCGCCACCGGTTGCCTGAGCATCGTCCTGGGCCGATGATCGGTGAAATCGCTCAGGTAGATCTCGTGGTGCAGCCCGTGGGGCGGCACCAGACCATGCTCAGCCTTGACATCCTCCCCCTCCTGAAGGAGAGGGATTCCCACGGTCGCCCGTGAGGGTTCCTGCTTCATCGCCGGTTGCCCGTCCGAGAGGACTCTCGTTGGGGTCTTACACCAGCTCCACAGGCGTTTCAGCTCTCCGCCAGCCCGGCGGCGAGCACGTTCTGGGCCGCGTTGACGTCCCGGTCATGGGCCGCGCCGCAGGCGCACTGCCATGCGCGGGTGTGCAACGGCATCGTGTCCTGCAAGGCTCCGCACGCCGAGCACAGCTTGCTGGAGGGGAACCAGCGGTCCACCGCCACGAGCGTGCGCCCGTACCAGGCGGCCTTGTACTCCAGCATGGAGCGCATCTGGCGCCAGGAGGCGTCGGAGATGGCGCGGGCCAGACGATGGTTTTTGACCATGTTGCGGACGGTCAGGTCTTCCACGGCGATCACTTGGTTATCGCGAACAAGCCGTGTCGTGACCTTGTGCAGGTGATCCCTTCTACGGTCGGTGATGCGGGCGTGGACGCGGGCCACCTTCAGGCGGGCCTTGGCCCGGTTGGCCGACCCCTTCTCCTTGCGGGCCAGCGCCCGCTGCGCCTTGGCCAGCTTGCGCCGGTCGCGGCGCTCGTGACGAGGGTTGACGATCTTCTCGCCGGTGGACAGCGTGGCCAGCGCCGTGATCCCCGCGTCGATCCCCACGTTTCCCGCAGCGGGCGGCAGCGGGCTGATCTCCTCCTCGACCAGCAGGGACACGAACCAGCGCCCCGCAGCGTCCTTCGAGACGGTCACCGTGGACGGCTCCGCACCCTCAGGAAGGGGACGCGACCATACGATCGCCAGCGGGGCGTCCATCTTCGCCAGCGTCAATCGGCCCTCGCGCCAACGGAACGCCGACCGGGTGTACTCGGCCGACGCCCGCGACTTCTTGCGGGACTTGAAGGCCGGGTACTTGGCGCGCTTGGCGAAGAAGTTCGCGAACGCGGCCTGGAGATGGCGAAGCGCCTGCTGAAGAGGGACCGACGACACCTCGGACAGGAAGTCATAGTCGCCGCTGCGCTTCCACGCCGTGAGGGCGGCCGAGGACTCCACATAGGAGACGCGACGGCCTTCCAGCGTGTAGGCGCGGGTCCGTTCTTCCAAAGCTTTGTTGTAGACCAGGCGGACGCAGCCGAACGTCCGGGCAAGCTCGGAGGCTTGCTCGGGGGTCGGGTAGAAGCGGTACTTGTAGGCCCGCTTCACGATCCGCGCCATGCCTCACATCCTACCGCACGATCAGCTAATAATCGTGTGTGTGTTCTATACAGCGGTCCGCCTGGCGGCGAATCGCCTTCCCCTGCCCTGCTCCGCAGGAAACCGATTCCTCTGCCGCCTGAAGGCGGGTCGGCGCAGGAGCGGCCGGACCGGTGGTCAGCCGGCGCTTCCTGGGGCGGGTACGGCGTGTTCGGCGGCGCGGCTGACCTGCTCCCAGCCGGCCCAGGTCTCCATCCGCCGGCGGGAGATGTCGAAGGCCAGGTCGTAGACCATGCTGCCGAGCAGCAGCCGCAGCGGCGGGTCCGCGCTGTCGACCAGCTTCATCAGCGCTTCGGCGGCCAGCCGCGGCTCGCTGTCGATCGACCCCTCGGCCCACTGTTTCTCCAGCTCGGCGCGCAACGGGCCGTACTCGGGCGCGGGCGACGTCATCGTCATGCTGGTGTAGAGGCCGGTCCAGTAGCCGCCGGGCTGGACGATGCTGAGCTTGACGCCGAACGGCGCGGCCTCCATCGCCAGCGCCTCGCTCATGCCCTCCAGCGCGAACTTGCTCGCGCTGTACATCCCCGTGCTGGGGAAGCCGCCCAGGGCGCCGATGCTGGAGATCTGCACGATGTGGCCCGAGGCCTGGGCACGCAGGTGGGGCAGGACGGCCTGGCAGACCCACATCGCCCCGAAGAGATTGACCTCCAGCTGGGCGCGCGCCTCGGCCTCGGTGAACTCCTCGATCATGCCCGAGGACATGGTCCCGGCGTTGTTCACCACGATGTCGAGCCGGCCGAAGTGCCCGACGGCGGTGTCGACGGCGGCGAACACCTCGTCGCGATCGGTCACGTCGAGGGGCAGGGTGAGGAGCCGGTCTCCGTAGCGTTCGTCGAAGTCGTGGCGCGCGATGGTCCGGGCGGCGGCGGCCACGCGGTCGCCGCGCTCCAGCGCCGCGAGGGTGAACGCCCGGCCCAGGCCGCGGCTGGCTCCCGTGATGAACCAGGTGCGGGTGGTGACGGTTTCCGGGGTGGGCATGGGCGGAACTCCGATCGGGTTGTGTGCTCCGTGCGATACGAGACGATCCGTCTCGTCTTGCGAGGACAGTACAGGCTCACCTCTCGCCGAGTCAATACGGACCGTCTCGTCTCTATTTGTTAGGTTGACGGCATGACGACGCAGCGCAAGTCGCCACCTCCTGCGCCCCGACGGAACGAGGCCTCCCGGCGGGCCATCCTCGCCGCCGCCTTCGAGCTGGTGCAGGAGGTGGGATACGCCAAGCTGAGCATCGAGGGCATCGCGGCGCGGGCCGGTGTCGGCAAGCAGACGATCTACCGCTGGTGGCCTTCCAAAGGGGCGGTCCTCTTCGACGCCTTCCTCATGCTCAGCGAGCAGCCGGACGGCGAAGCGAGCGCCCTGCCCGACACCGGCGATCTCGAGGCGGACCTGAAGGCGGTGCTCAGAGCCACGATCGAAGAGCTCAACGATCCGCGCTACGACGAGCCGATGCGCGCCCTCAACACGGAGATCACCCACGATCCCGCGCTCGCCGCCCTCTACGCCGAACGGCTGGACGGCCCGATGAGAGAGCTGAAGAAGGGGCGGCTGCGCAGCGCCCAGCGGGCCGGGCAACTGGCCGAGGACCTCGACCTCGACGTGGCCGTCGACATGATCTGGGGGCCGCTGCTCAACCGCTGGCTCCAGCGCGCCGGAGGGCTGACCCCCGGCTATGCCGACAGCGTCGTCGAGACCGCCCTCAACGGGCTGCGCCCGCGTCGCTGAGTCGTACGCCGTCCGGGACGGGCTCGGTGAGCGGATGGAAGCCGCCGACAGGGTAAGGTCGTCGGCGCGCCAACGTCCGGAGCGAGACGTGAGGTCGGCGGCGCGTCGACGACACGACCGAGGCGGCCGATGACCAGCACCGCACACGAGTCCCTGCCGGGGGCCGAGGGCCGGTTACTGGTGCCCTCATTGATGTTCATCGCCCTGGTCGTCGCAGTGGTGGGCAGCCTGGGGGCACCGCTGATCACCGAGGTGGCGGGTGAGTTCGATGTCCCGCTTGCCGCCGCGCAGTGGACGCTCACCGCCCCGCTCCTGGTGGGGGCGGTCGCCACCCCCGTGCTCGGGCGTCTTGGCGCCGGGCCGCGCAGGCGCCGGGTCGTCCTTTTCACTCTCGCCGTGGTGGTGGCCGGCAGCCTGCTGACCGTGGTGCCGCCCTCGTTCGGCTGGCTGCTGGCCGGGCGGGTCGCCCAGGGCGCCGGCCTGGGCCTGCCCGCGTTGATGATGGGCGTGGCCCGCGACCACCTGCCGGGGCAACGCTCCGGCGCGGCGATCGCGCTGCTGTCGGTGGCGTCCACCGCCGGCATCGGCATCGGCTACCCGCTGGCCGGGCTCCTCACCTCCGTCGCCGGGCTGCGGGTGGCGTACGGGCTCGGCCTGCTGATCACCGCGACCGCGCTGGCCACCGCCTGGTGGGCGGTGCCGCAGCCGCCTCCTGGCCGGTCGGCGGCCGTCGACGTGCCCGCGGCCGCGCTCCTCAGCGCCGGTCTCGTCGCCCTGTCCCTGGCGATCAGCCAGACCACCCTGTGGACCGGGTACCCGGCGCTCGCCGCCGCGCTGCCGGTCGCCGCGGCCGTGCTGCTCACCGCCTGGGTGCTGCGCGAACGCCGGTGCGCCGCCCCGCTGGTGGACCTGTCCCTCCTGCGGCACCCCGCCGTAGCCGGCGCCAACGTGATCATGCTTTTCGGCGGGGTCGGCATGTATCTACTGCTCTCCCTGGTCACCCGCTACGTGCAGACACCCGAGCCGGCCGGGTACGGCTTCGGCGTGGACGTCTTCGTCGCCGGCCTGGTGCTCGTGCCGTTCTCGGTGCTGGGCTTCGCGGGCGGCAAGCTGGTGCCCCGGCTGCGCGGGCGGGTCCAGGTCATGACGGTCCTGGCCGGCGGTGGCGGCGTGGTCCTGGCGGCGCTCGTGGTGTTCGCGCTGGCCCGCGGCCAGCTGTGGCTGGCGTTCGCCGTGATGGGCCTGCTCGGGGTGGGCGTCGGCGTCTTCTCCGCCGCGATGGCGGCCACGATCCTGGCCGCCGTCCCGCCGGAGGAGACCTCCAGCGCGATGAGCGTCAACCAGGTCGTGCGCAGCGTCGGCTTCTCCATCGGCAGCGCGCTCGCCGGGCTGGTGCTCGCCGCCCACACCGGCGCCGGCGCCACCTTCCCCGCCGAGACCGGCTACACCACCGCCGCCTGGGCGGGGACGGCCGCGATGGCGTCGGCGATCCTGATCAGCCTGGTGCTACGGCGTGCGGCCAGGACCCGCCCAACCTGACGACGGCCGGCCGGCGACCAGATGATCATCGGCGGCGACGAGGGCCAGCAGGCCGGGGAACGCCTTCTCGACCTCGTCGCGGCGTAGCGCGTTCATGCGGGAGGTGCCGACGTAGTACTGGCGGATGAGGCCCGCCTCGCGCAGCACGTTGAAGTGGTGGGTGGCGGTGGACTTGCTGACCGGCAGGTCGATCACGCCGCACCTGAGGGCCTCGTCGGCCGCGTGCAGCTCGCGCACGATCTGGCGGCGCACCGGGTCGACCAGGGCCTCGAGCACCTGCTGCAGGTTGATCCCGGCGATGTCGGGATGTGGCGGCACGCGGTCCTGCCCGCCGTGTCGTGCTGTGACCATGGCTCTATAGTACGATGCTCATCGAAGTTTGACAGATATCGAACTTCAGGCTCGTGTGTGAGCCTCCACGAGACGAGGGGATGGCGCGGGATGGCCAGGACGGTGCGGTTTCACGAGCTCGGCGGCCCAGAGGTGCTGCGGCTCGAAGACCTGGAGGTCGGCGCGCCCGGCCCTGACGAACTGCTGGTCCGGGTGGAGGCGATCGGCCTCAACCGGGCCGAGGCGCTGTTCCGCGACGGCACCTACATCGAGCCGGTACGGCAGTTCCCCGCGCGACTCGGCACCGAAGCCGCCGGGGTGGTCGAGGGCATCGGCGCCGAAGTGACCGGCTTCGCGGCCGGTGACGCGATCAGCGTGCTGCCGGCGTTCTCGATGAACGACTACGGCGTGTACGCCGAACGCGCGGTGGTCCCCGCGTCGGCGGTGCTGCACCGTCCCGAAGGGCTCGATCCGGTCAAGGGAGCGGCGGTCTGGATGCCGTACCTGACCGCCTACGGAGCGTTGGTGGACGTCAGCGGGCTGCGTGCCGGGGACACGGTGTTGATCACCGCCGCCTCCAGCAGCGTGGGGCTGGCCGCGATCCAGATCGCCAACCGCGTGGGGGCGACGCCGATCGCCGCCACCCGCACAGGCGCCAAGAAGGATGCGCTGCTCGAGGCCGGCGCGAGCGAGGTCATCGTGACCGGCGAGGAAGATGTGGTCGAGCGCGTGCGCGACCTGACGGCGGGCCAAGGCGTCGAGGTCGCCTTCGACGCCGTCGCCGGTCCGGGGGTTGCGGACCTGGCCAGGATCGTCGTGCCCGGCGGCACGCTGCTGTTGTACGGGCTCCTGAGCGGCGAGCCGACGCCCTACCCGGCGTTCGAGCTCGGCATGCCCGCCCTGAACATGCGCACCTACGTCGTGGTCCGGGAGACGACCGCCGACCCCGAGACCCTGCGCCGGGCCGCGGCGTTCATCACCTCGGGCCTGCGCACCGGCGCGTTCGAACCCGTCGTGGACCGGGTGTTCGGCTTGGAGGAGATCGTCGAGGCACACCGCTACATGGAGGCGGGAAACCAGATCGGCAAGATCGTCGTCACGGTCGGCCGCTGAAAGCGGGATCACGTCAGCGCCGCCATACTGAACCCCGGTGCCCGCTCGCACGGAGGCGACCTCGGCGGCACGCGTTCCTTGACCGCGAGCGCGGACATCGCCCGCATCAGGAGCAGGCCCGCCGCGAGGCGGCCGAACTCGGGCACCGGTACGTCGGCACCGAGCATCTCCTGCTCGGTCTCCTCCACGAGGACGGGGCTGAGGCTCCGGGCGTCGGCCTGCGCCAGACCCGCGACCGGGTCGTCAGGGTCCTCCACGGCGACGACCTCTGATCGCGCTCGGGGCCGGGGGCGTCAGGGTGTGGAGGACGGGCCGGGCACCGGAGGCGGGGAGCCGGCGGCGGGCACTCCGTTCGTGACCCGCAGGAACTCCAGTTTCTCCGCGTCGGCGGAGCCCGCGGCCACCGTGTAGACGACGAGCCGGACGTCGCAGCCCGGGACGGTGAGCACGTCGCAGTCGCACGTCACCTCCCCGACCTGCGGGTGGACGATGGTCTTGCGGGCCGAGACGTGCCGTCCGACCGCTCCCTCGTCCCACAGCCGGGCGAACTCCGCGCTGGTGGAACGAAGGTCCGCGACGAGGTCGATCAGTCCGCGGTCGCGGGGGTGGTCGACGAGCGCCGTACGCAGGTCGGCGACGAAGGCGCGGTTGAGGGCGTCGCCGTCGTGGAGCACGGGCCAGGCGGCGAGCCCGCTGTGGCCGGTAGTGAAGACCGCCCGCAGCAGGTTCCGCTCGGCCCGCGTCCGCGCGCTGGGGTCGCCGAGCAGCGCCGCCCACGCGGAGGTCCAGGACAGCAGGGTCCAGTCGGCGCTGAACACCGCCACGGGGAACTCCTCGAGACGGGCCAGCATCCGTTGCACGCCCGCCGGGACGTGCGTGGAGATCGTCCCCTCGCGTGGCGGGAGCAGCCCGGCCAGCCGGTACGCGTGATCGCGCTCCGCGGGATCCAGTTGCAGTGCCCTGGCCAGGCCGGCGACGACCTGCGCGGAAGGGCTCGTGGCTCGCCCTTGCTCCAGCCGTACGACGTAGTCGACCGACAGCCCCGCGAGCTCGGCCAGTTCCTCGCGGCGCAGCCCCGCAGCGCGTCGCCCGCGCACCGCCGTCCGCCCGACATCGACGGGAGAGAGCCGGTCGCGCCAGCGGCGCAGTGCCTTTCCGAGAGTCTCGTCCACTCGACCATCATGCCCGCCGATGTCCCGTTCTGCCTGGTACTGGCCGTCCCACCGTCGCGGCGGGCACTGGTTGCGCTGCGGGCACCGGGCAGAGAGTGAGGACATGACCACAACGTTCATCACAGGGGCCAACAGATCCCTCGGGTACGAGACCGCGCGCCGGTTGGTTGAGGCCGGCCACACCGTCCTCGTCGGCGCTCGCGATCCGGAGCTCGGCCAGGCGGCGGCCGACGCACTCGGTGCCCGTTTCGTCCAGATCGACGTGACCGACGACGCGTCGGTGGAAGCGGCCGCGGCCGAGGTCGAAGCTCGCGAGGGGAGCATCGACGTCCTCGTCAACAACGCGGGGATCCACGGGACGCACAATCCCGCCGACCTGATCACGGCCGCCGACGCCAGGGAGGTGTTCGAGGTCAACGTCGTGGGGATCGTCCGGGTGACGCACGCGTTCCTGCCCCTGCTGCGCAGGTCCGCGAACCCGGTCATCGTCAACGTGTCGAGCGGCATGGGGTCGTTCGCCGTGACGCATGACGCCGGGCGCGTCGAGTCGACGATCGTCACGCCGCTCTACACGTCGTCGAAGGCGGCCGTGACCATGCTGACCACGCAGTTCGCGAAGTCCTGGCCGGACGTGAGGGTGAACGCGGCCGATCCGGGCTATACGGCGACCGACTTCAACGGGCACAGCGGCCCGCAGACCGTGACCGAGGGGACCGACGCGATCGTCGAACTCGCCACCATCGGAGCGGACGGGCCGACCGGGGCCTTCCGCGACCGTCACGGTGCCGTGGCCTGGTGACGTGCCGCCGGCCTCAGGGCCGCGCTCGCCCTGCCCCGGAGCCGGCGGCGCCTAACCCTCGATGATCCGGTCGAGCCAGTCGCCCAGCAGCTGACTCTCGGAAGGGCTGAGGACCTTCAGGTCTCCGAGGGCGGCCTTCAGGGTGATGGCGCCGGCCACGACATCGCCCCCGGCCCGCGCGGAGCCGGCCCGCGCGGAACCGGGGGCCGGGGCGGGCTCGGTGATCGCGTGGATGATGGCTTCGCGGACGATGCGGGCGGCCTCCATGTCGCGGTCGGCCTCAGGCGTGGCGATCAGGGCCAGCGCGGTGCCACGGCCGGCCGCGTGGATCACGCGTGCCGCCCGCTCCTCCGGGACGCGGAGCCGGCCGGCCAGGGCGACGCGGTGCACCAGCCCGGCGAGGATCTCCGCGGCCTGCTTGGCCCCCTCCGGCTCGGCGCCCGGTCGCGAGCTGCCGTAGATCAGGGAGTAGAGGGCGGGCTCGGCGAGACCGAATCCGATGTGCGCGTCCCAACCGCGCCGCAGGTCGTCCACGGGATCTCCGCTGGGCGTGATGCGGCGCTTCTCCGCGATGTACGACGTGAGCCCTCGGCTGGCCACGGCGTCCAGCAGGCCCTGCTTGTCGCCGAACAGCCGGTAGAGGATGGGCGCCTGCACGCCGGCGGCCTTGCAGACAGCCCTGGTCGAGACGGCGTCCCTGCCTTCACGCGCCAGCAGGTCCGCTGCGGCGTCGAGGATCGTGTCCCGCTTGCTCGAGCTAGCCATGTAGCGATGCTAACAGGCGTTCACCCTTACCGATAAAACAAGTGCTAACAGCATCTTGTTATCGACTTCGAGACAGTGCTAACTTGATTCTGTTAGCAGTTGAGCAAGGGGAATGTTCATGGACACCGCATCACGTACCGCCATCGTCACCGGAGGCTCGCGGGGGATCGGCCGCGCCGTGGCCGCCAGGCTCGCCGCGGCGGGCCAGGACGTCGCCGTCCTCTACGCCTCCGACGCCAAAGAGGCGGACGCCGCCGTCGGCGAGATCGAGGCGGCCGGCGCCCGCGGGATCGCGCTCCAGGCCGACGTGGCCGACGAGGACGCGATCGCCGGCGCCTTCGACACCGTCGAGCAGCGCCTCGGCCCCATCGACGTCGTCGTCAACGCAGCGGGGATCATGGCGCTGCAACCGATCCGGGAGCTGGACCTGGCCCAGCTGGACCGGCAATTGCGCACCAACGTGCGGGGCACGTTCGTCACGGCCAAGGAGGCCGCCCGCCGGATCCGTCCCGGCGGCGCCTTCGTCGCCTTCTCCACCAGCGTCACCCGCCTGCACCTGCCGGCCTACGGCGCGTACGCCGCGACCAAGGGCGCGGTGGAGGCGCTCATCCCGATCCTCGCCAGGGAAATGGGCGACCGCGACGTCACGGTCAACGCGGTCGCGCCCGGCCCCACGGCCACGGAGCTGTTCTTCGAAGGCAAGTCCCAGCAGATCATCGACCGGATCGCCGGCCTGAGCCCGATGAACCGGCTCGGCACCCCGGACGACATCGCGGAGCTCGTCGCCTTCCTCGCCGGGCCCGGCCGCTGGATCAACGGCCAGATCGTGTTCGCCAACGGCGGCGCCGCCTGACGTCGCACGCAGCCATCGAGAAGGGACCACCACCGTGGAGACGCACATCAGGACCGCAGCGCAGCACGCCGTGGACCGGCAGGACACCGGCCGGTTCGTCACCTACACCGCCATCGCGGCCGTGGTGGCCGCGGTAGCCGCCTACACCAGCACCGCCCTGGGCCTGGAGGCCTGGGTCATGTTCGCGGGCTGGGTGGCGTGGTTCACCCGGCCGACCTCGGTCCGCCTCGGCATCCACGCCGTCATCTGCCTGTGGCTCGGCATGGCGCTCGCCGTGCTGGGGCACACGATCGTGGGGCTGGCCACGCCTTTCGCCGGCGCCCTGGCGCTGCCGCTCGGGGTCTTCGTCCTGGCCTCCGTCGCGGTCGGCCTGCGTACGACACCCGTCGTCAACAACATGCTCGCGTGGTTCGTGGGCCTGGTCACCTTCTTCGCCGCGGAGCCCGAGCACGTGCTCCCCGGGCTGCTCACCCTGGTCGCGGGCACCGCTCTGGGGGCCGTCGCCGGCTTCACCTGCCAGCGGCTGCAGCACCGGTTCGCCACGTAGCGGCCGCAGCCGGGGGCGGCGTACCGTCCCCGGCTCGCCGTGCCTGACCGACATGAAGGACGGATCAGCCATGCTCCTCATCCCACGTACCGGCGGGCGCCTCAGAGCCGCCACCGCTCTCCTCTGCGTCATGACCACGCTGCCCGGCTGCGCCCCACCGGAGCCCGGCACCGCGCAGCACAGCACCTCGCGGAACGGGGCCTCACAGAACAGCGCCTCGCGGAACGGGGCCACTCAGGACACCACGGCTCGGGTCACGCGCGGGCTCGTCCCCGGCGAGGTCACCGAGATCGCCCGCGGCCTGGCCATGCCCTGGGGCCTGGCGTTCCTGCCGGACGGCTCCGCCCTGGTGTCCGAACGGGCCTCGGCCCGGATCCTGCACCTCCGGCAGGGCCGCAACCCCACGCCAATCGGCACGGTGCCCGGCGTCGAGATGACCTCCGAGGGCGGCCTCCTCGGACTGGCCGTCTCGCCGTCGTTCGAGCGGGACCGCACCGTGTACGCGTACGCGTCCGCCTCGCCCACCAACCGCGTCGTCGCCCTGCGCCTGGCCCCTGACCTGCGCTCCCTGCGCCAGGAACGGGTGATCCTCGAAGGCATCGAGACCGCCGACCGCCATCACGGCGGGCGCCTGCGCTTCGGGCCCGACGGCAACCTCTGGATCGGCACCGGAGACGCCTTCTCCCCCGAGAACGCGGCCGACGACGAGTCGCTGAACGGCAAGATCCTGCGGATCCGCCCCGACGGGTCCATACCGCCGGACAACCCCTCGGGCACCGCTATCTACTCCAGCGGCCACCGCAACGTCCAGGGCATCGCGTTCGGCCCCGACGGCACCGCGTACGCGTCCGAACTCGGTCACCGGACCTGGGACGAGCTGAACGTGCTGCGCCCGGGACGCGACTACGGATGGCCCGAGTCGGAAGGGCGGGAGGGCTCTCACGGCGAACGCCCGATCTTCACCGTTCATCCCGACGACGCCTCGCCGTCCGGCATCGCCATCGCGGGCGGAGCGGTGTGGATGGGCGCGCTCGGCGGGCAGCGGCTCTGGCGCCTGCCCGTGGACGGACCCCGAGCGGCCGGCGACCCGGTCGCCTACTTCGCCCAGCGTTACGGCCGGATCCGCACGGTGGAGGCGGCACCCGACGGCTCCCTGTGGATCACGACCTCGAACACCGACGAAGCGACGTGGGGCGGCACCGATCCCCGGCCGGGCGACGATCGCATCCTGCGCGTCGAGCTCGTCCGCCCCGCCTCCTGACCCTTGACCAAGAACGGAGAACAAGCCATGTCCACCGTCCTCATCACCGGCGCCGCCACCGGCATCGGCAACCTCACCGCCCAGGCGCTCACCCGGGCCGGGCACACCGTGTGGGCCAGCATGCTCGATCCGTACGGGCGGAACGACGTCCACCGCCGTGAACTGCTCGACGTCACCGCCGAGTACGACGGCGCCCTGCGCGTCATCGAGCTGGACGTCACCTCGCAGGAGTCGGCCGACGCGGCGGTGGCCACCGTGCTGCGCGGCGGCGGCGACTTCGACGTCGTGATCCAGAACGCGGGCCACCTGTACGTCGGATACACCGAGGCGTTCACCGCCGACGACGTCACCCGGCTCCTCGACGTCAACGTCATCGGCGCCCACCGGGTGAACCGGGCGGCCCTGCCCCATCTGCGCGGCCGCGGCGGCGGCACCCTGCTGTACGTCGGCAGCACCATCATCGTCACCACGCCGCCCTTCCTCGGCCCGTACGCGGCGTCCAAGGCGGCGTTCGACACCCTGGCGGTGGCCACGTCGTACGAGGCGAACCCGTTCGGCATCGAGACCTGCATCGTCATGCCCGGCGCGATCACCAAGGGCACCCAGCACTTCCCCAACGCCACCCGAGCCGGCGACACGACGGTCGCGGCCGCCTACGCCGAGCTCGACCCGATGGTGGCGCGCAACGAGGAGGTGACCTCCGCGCTCTTCGTGCCCGGGGTCGACCCGAGCCCGGTCGGGGTCGCCGAGGAGATCACCCGGATCCTGGCCCTGCCGCACGGCGCCAAGCCGTTCCGCAGCGTCGTCGACTACACCGAGTCCGGCGTGGACGCGGTCAACGAGGTCGCTCGCGGCACGCGCGAGGGTTTCGTGCACCGCATGGGGTTCGGCGAGCTGCTGACCCCGCGGCCACAGCGGAGCGCCGACACCGCATCCGAGTGACAACCCGCATCGCTCGGCAGGGTCGATGAGTCCACCCATGCTGGGCGGCGGACGTCCTCTGGCGAGTGCTCACGCGGCAGGGGCCGCTGCCGAACAGCGGAAACGTCTGGGAAACACGCCCGCCGCGACGATACCGGCCATGAGAGAAACGCTAAGACACCGGGGAAGGTCCGCGACGCGGCGGGCCGCCGTGGCGTCGGCCGGCGTGGCGAGCGCTCTGCTGCTCTCGGGCTGGGCCTTGCCGATGCAGGGCCCCGCCGCGCCCCAGCCGGCCCAGGCGCCCGCCGTCCGAGCCGCCGCGTCCCTGGCGGACGCCTGCACCCCCGGGCAGCCGCCGGAGTCGCCGGACCTCAAGCCCACCACGCCCGAGACGCTGGAGCAGGTCTACCAGTGCATTCTCACCAACTCCTACGCGGGCCCGGCGATGGACCACCGGGACCTGCTGGCCGCCGCCTTCGCCGCCTTCACCCAGGAGCTTCACCGGCGCGGCATGGACCAGGCGGACGTCACCACTCTTCCCATGAGCGGCGACCGTGACCGCGACTGGCAGGCGTTCATCGACGTCTACAAGCGGGTGAAGGCGGACGGCGACGTGCAGCAGGCGCTCGCCGCGGCGGTGGTGAACGGCATGGTCGCCAGCCTCGACGACAACCACGCCAAGTGGTCGCGCCCAGAGCCGGGCGAGGAAGGGCCGCACGGGCTGGGCCTCTCGGTGTCGGGAGCGCGCCGGACGAATCTCGACCCAGCCGCCACCGAGCCGCTGTTCGTGACCGAGGTGATCGAGGACAGCCCGGCCGCCAAGAGCGGCGTGCGTCCGGGCGACGTGATCGTGTCGGTCGACGGCGCGCCGCCCTTCCTCGGCGGAACGCTGTCCGAGGGCGTCATCAACCGGCTGGCCGCAACCGACGGCGAGCCGGTGCGGCTCACGCTGCGGGACCCGGCCAGTGGGCGCAAGCGTACGGTGTCGGTCGAGTTCGGCCCTCTCGACCCGCCGCCGCTGAAGGCGTCGGGCAAGCTGGTGGACGGAGACGTCGCCTACGTCGAACTCCCCGGGTTCTACCGGGGCTCGGCCGACGACACGCTGGCGGAGGTGGAGCGGCTGCGTGCGGACAAGGAGCTCCGCGGGCTGGTCCTGGACCTGCGCGGGAACACCGGCGGAGAACCGGACGAGGTCACCCGGCTGCTCGGGGGCTTCGCCCACGGCAAGGTCACCAGCTACCAGTGCGACGTCCACGACAAGTGCACCGCCAGCCGCACCGACGACAGCGTGCCGCTGCTGGGCCTTCCCCTCGTCGTGCTGGTCGACCGCGCCTGCGTCTCCGCCTGCGACGACTTCAGCGCCGCGGTCAAGGGGCTGGACGTCGCCCCGCTGGTCGGCACCCGCACCGCAGGGTTCGTGGCCGGCGCGAAGGTGACGTACCCGCTGAACGACGGCAGTGTGCTGGCGATTCCGTCGCTTCACCATCGCGGACCGCACCGGGAACTGATCAACGCCATCGGCGTCCCCGCCGACCACCAGGCCCCGATGACTCCCCGCGATCTGTCCACAGGCCGCGATCCCGCGCTCGCCAAGGCGCTCGCTCTGCTGAAATGAGGCCGCTGCTCAGCAAGGGCAGGTGTCGAGTACTGGCTTCTTCCGGGGTCAGGTGAGCCGGGCGAGGGCCTCTTCTGCGGTCAGGCCGCCCGCGGTGGCCAGGGCCAGGTTGGCCAGGGAGGCACGGTGGGCGTCGTCGTCGGCCGCGGCGACGCAGTCGGAGATCACGTGCACGGTGAAGCCGAGGTCGGTGCCGTGCCGGGCGGTCTGCTCGACGGTGAGGTTGGTCGCCACCCCGGTGATCAGGAGCGTGGTGACGCCGCGTGCGGTCAGCCTCTCGGGCAGGCCGTTGCCCGCCAGCCCGGAGAGCCGCTGGTTGTCCACGACGGCGCCCTGACCGGCCTGCGCGGTCATTTCCTGGATGATCCGCGTTCCGGCGGCGTCGGGCCGGAACGCGGCCTGCGCGTCGCCGACCGACCGCATGAACGGGGTGTTGCGGACGAGGGCGCCTTCGTCGTCGGGCACCGTGAAGCGGGTGAAGACGATGGGCACGCCGCGCGCCATGGCCGCCTCGTGGAACGCCGCGGCCCGGCCGACGACGCCGCTGCGCTCGACGGGCTCGGCGAGCATCCCGCCGAAGAACCCGTCCGGTTTGATCACGTTGACCTGCCAGTGCAGGGCCAGGACCGCGGTGGCGCCGAGCGAGAGAGACATGATCAGATTCTGCCCCGTCACCGGCCGGACCGGGCGGTTTCCGTTGGAATCAGTGCTTCATGCTCCGGCGGGTGCGGTGGCGGTGGACGCGCGGTAGACCATGGACACGGGCAGGACGACGTCCTCCGGCGACGTGGACGCGATGCGTTCGAGGAGCAACCGGACGGCGGCCGCCCCGGCGTCGGAGAACGGCATGTGGACGGTCGTCAGCGGCGGGATTGTCCTGGCGGCCACCGGATGGTCGTCACAGCCGACGACCGAGCAGTCATCGGGGACGGAGAGCCCGCGCTCGTGCAGCGCGTTGAGCACGCCGACCGCCATGAGGTCGTTCTGGACGTAGATCGCGGTGATGCCGCGCGCCCGGTCGAGCAGCCGGTGGGTGGCGGCGTAACCGCCCTCGACCTCCCATGCGCCGTCCTCGACGAGGAGAGGGTCGTAGGGCAGGCCGTGCTCGGCCAGCACCTCGCGGTAGACGGCGGTGCGCTGCCGCGCGCTGTGCCGCTGCTGGAAGCCGGTCACCATGGCTATCCGGCGGTGGCCGAGCGAGAGCAGGTGGCGGATCGGCAGCGCCGCGGTGCCCGCGGACTCGGGGGTGACGGTCGGGACGCCGCCGCCGGCGATGTCGTGCAGGCTGACGGCGGGAGGCCCGGCACGCAGCAGCCGCCCGACCTCCTCGTCCTCCTCGGTGGCCGGCGCGTTCATGATGATGCCGTCGACCCGGCGCTCCATCAGCACGCGCAGGTAACGCACGCAGTCGGAGCCGTCCGGCTCGAGGCTGCTGAGGATCACGCTGAGGCCGTGCCTGCGTGCTTCGCGCTCGACGCCGACGAGGGACAGCGCCGGGGTCGCGTTGCTGAAGTCGACGGTGATCACGCCGAGGGTCAGGGAGCTGCGTGACTGCAGGCTGCGGGCCAGCGCGTTGGGGACGTAGCCGATCTCCTCGGCGGCCTCGATGATGCGTTGCCGGGTGGCGGGGGCGACGGCGCCCTTGCCGTTGAGCACCTTGCTCACCGTCTGGAAGCTCACGTTGGCACGCGCGGCGACGTCCCTGAGCGAGGCCACGAGGGGTCACCTCCCGAAGGCGAACGTTCGCATGTTGTGGCGAGGCACCACTGCCGGACAGCGACATTCTGCCACATCGCCAGGTCCGGGCGGCTGGTGTTGTGGGGGTTGACGGAGGCAGGTGGGGTGACACAGCATAGGCGAACGTTCGCCTAACGATGTGAACGCGCTTGCCCCGTTTGTTCATCGCTCCCGCATCGGTCCCGGCGGGAAGGAGAGGACCTCCATGACGACGTTCGGCCGTCGGCGATTCCTCGGGCTGTCCGGTGCCGCTCTCGCGGGCGCCTTCGGCGTCGTCGGGTGCACCCGCAGCTCGGAGCAGGAGGCCGCCACGGCGGCCGGAGGCGGCGTGCTGCGCTGGTGGGATCACTTCCAGCCGCTGAAACCGCTGCACGAACGCATCTTCGCCGAGTACGGCAAGGCCAACCCGGGCGTCCGGGTGGAGCACGAGGTCTACAACCCGAACGAGATGGGCCAGGCGCTGCAACTGGCGTTCAAGAGCGACCAGATCGCCGACGTGCACACGATCGCCGGCCTCGGATCGTCCGAGGCGTCCCTCGTCGCGAGCGGCTGGTTCGCACCGCTGGCGGGACAGGAGGCGATCCGCGCGAAGCTTCCCGCCGACACCCTGCTCGAAGGGCTGCACGTCTTCGACGGCAAGCTCTACACCTTCCCCTTCTTCACCGCCCGGCAGTACGCCACGCTCAACTGGTTCAACCGCGAGCTGGTCGAGAAGGCCGGCGGCGACCCCGACAACGGCCCGGCGACCTGGGACGAGTTCCGCTCCCTCGCCGCGCGGATCACCAAGGACGGCGGCGGGCAGGCGTACGGCTGGATCCAGGGCCTGCAGTTCCACGAACGGCTGCAGAGCCACGTGATCGAGCTGGCGATGTCCGCCGGCGCCCCGCTCGCCATGACCCCGGGGGCGAACGAGATGGGCCTGGTGGACCCGCGGACCGGCGACTACGCCTACGCGGGCGACCCGTTCGTCCAGACGCTGGAGTTCCTGCTGTCCCTGGTCCGCGACAAGGTCGTGTTCCCCGCGTCGACCTCGCTGGACGCCAGAACCGCCCGGGCCAGGTGGGCCACCGGGGTGGCGGGCATGTTCTTCGACGGGTCATGGAACATCGGCGTCGTCAACGGGCAGTTCAAGCAGTTCCTCGGCAAGGTCGGCGTCGGTCCCGTCCCGTCGCCGGACGGCAGGCCGGTCCTCTACGGCGCGCCAGCCCCCGGCCAGCTGTTCGTGTCCAGCCAGTCCGAGCACGTGGAGGCGGCCTCCGAACTGCTCGCGCGCTTCACCGGCCCCGAGTTCTACAAGGCGCTGGCCACGTACATGGACCAGGTGCCCCTCGACCTGGAGGCCGTGGCGACGGCGGACGTGCACCCCACCTACAAGCGGGCGGTCGAGCTGTTCGGCCAGGCCGTGCGGCTCGCGCCCAGCCCCATCGTCCGCAACCCCGCCGTCGCGCAGGTGCTGACCGAGATGAAGGAGCCGCGGCCCACGCTCGGCGAGATCACCCAGGGCATCCTCAGCGGCGAGCTCACCGACATCCGCAAGACCCTGCGCGAGCACACCGGCAAGCTCGCCGCCGAGCGGGAGCGCGCCACGCGGGCCGTCGCCAAGAAGGGCGTGAAGGTGAGCCTGGACGACTGGAAGTTCCCGAACTGGCGGGCGGGCCAGGACTACACGGCGGAGATGTACCGGACGTCATGAGCAGCGTGACACGACAGGCCCCGGCCCGCCGCCGGAGGCTCGCCGCCAGGATCTGGTCGGAGCGGTGGGCCTACGCCTTCCTGCTGCCCACCCTGCTGTTGTTCGGCGCGTACACGGTCTGGCCGATCATCTCCAGCCTGTACTACTCGATGCTCGACTGGAACGGGCTGGGCGCCGAGCGGCCGTTCGTCGGCCTGGACAACTACCGTGAGGCGTTCGGTGACCCGCTGTTCTGGAAGTCGCTCGGCATCACCCTGACGATCATCGGGGTGACCGTGCCGCTGCGGGTCGGGCTGAGCCTGCTGATCGCGCTCGTCCTCAACAACCCGAGGCTGCCGCTCGCCAAGCTGTTCAGGACGGCCCTGTTCGTGCCCGCGGTGACGACCACGGCGATCATCGGGGTCGTGATGGGGTTCATCTTCGACCCCGCCGGAGGCCCGGTGAACCAGCTGCTGCTCGACCTCGGGATCGTCGACCAGCCGGTCGACTTCCTCGGCGACCCCGCGTCCTCCCTGTGGACGGTGATGGGCGTCCACATGTGGAAGTGGTTCGGCATCACGCTCGTCTACTGGCTCGCCGCGCTCCAGACGATCCCCACCACGGTCCATGAGGCCGCCAGGACGGACGGCGCAGGGAGCTGGGCGGCGCTGCGCCACGTGACGCTGCCGCTGCTCAGGCCCTTCCTCATCATCATCCTGCTCCTCACCGCCATCGAGACCATGCAGATCTTCGACCTGGTGCTGACGATGACCAACGGCGGGCCGTTCTTCTCCACCCTCGCCACGGAGGTCTACATCTACCAGCAGGCCTTCGCCACCTCCACGCCCCGGCTCGGCTACGGGGCGGCGCTCGGCGTGCTGTTCGGGCTCGTCACGCTCGCCTTCGCCGCGCTCCAGGCCGCCGGCATCCGCTACGCCAACCGCGTCAGGAGCAGCCAGTGAGCGCCCCCCGTGGCCGCCGGGCCACCCGCCGCCGTCTCGGGATCTGGGCACAGGTGGTCGTGCTCGCCGTCATCTGCGCGGTGTGGATCTATCCGCTGCTCTGGATCGTCTCCGCCTCCCTGAAGGACTCGCTGGGCGTCTTCTCCGGAGGGCTCGGCCTGATCCCCGAGGCGTTCCACTTCGAGAACTACGCACGTGCCTGGCGGGACGCCGACTTCGGGCTCTACACCGTGAACAGCGTGGTCATCACCCTGGGCACGGTCGCGCTGGTCGTGCTGCGCTGCGCCCTGGCCGGCTACGTCATCGCCCGCAGGACCTTCATCGGCAGGCGCGCGGTCGTCGCCGTGCTGGTCGCGACCCTGTTCGCGCCGCACGGGCTGACCATCATCCCGGTGGTCGAGCTCAGCGACCTCATGGGGCTGCTGAACTCCCGCACCGGCATCGTCCTCGCCCTCGCGGGCACCGGCCACGTCGCCGCCGTCCTGCTGTACGCCGGCTATTTCAGCCGCGTCCCGCGCGAGCTCGAAGAGGCGGCGATCATGGACGGCGCCGGCTTCCTGCGGACGTTCTTCCGGGTCATGCTGCCGCTCGCCGGGCCGGTCACCGCGACGGTGGGCGTCATGACGTTCCTGGCCGCCTGGAACAACTTCTTCCTGCCGCTGGTGTTCACCTTCAGCCGCCCGGACCTTCGTACGCTCTCGGTGGGCATGCTCGCCTTCCGCGGCACCAACTCCACCGACTGGTCCGGCCTGGCCGCCGCGGGCACCATCTCGCTGATCCCGCTGCTCCTCGTCTTCCTCGCGCTCCAGCGTTACTTCGTCGAAGGCATCGCCGGGGCCGTGAAGTCCTGACGCGCCCACCCTCGAATGAGAGCCATGAACCGACCGAACATCCTGCTCATCTGCACCGACCAGCAGCGCTTCGACGCGATGGGCGCCTACGGCAACGACGAGATCGACACGCCCAACCTCGACCGGCTGGCGGAGCAGGGCGTGCTGTTCGACAACTGCTACGTGCAGTCGCCGGTCTGTGGCCCGTCCCGCGCCAGCCTGATGTCGGGCCGGTACGTCCACGCGCACGGCGCCTGGGCGAACGGCGTCGGGCTGCCCGCGCACGAGCGCCTGTTCTCGCGCGCCCTGGCCGACCACGGCTACGACTGCGGCCTGGCCGGGAAGTTCCACATCGGCGGCGCGTGCTTCGGCGGCCGTCTCGAACCGCGGCTGGACGACGGCTTCCGCGTGTTCCGGTGGGCGCACGACCCCTATCCCGGATCGTCCGAGAACGCCTACCACCGGTGGCTGCGGGCCGTACGGCCGGACCTGTACGAGACCGCCGCCCGGGCCGGATCAGGGACCGGCTTCGACACGCTCCCGACGGAGTTCCACTACAGCCGGTGGATCGGCGACGAGACCGTCGACTACCTGCGGCGCTCGCGCGACGCGGACAAGCCGTTCTTCTTCGTGGCCAACTTCTTCGACCCGCACCACGCGTTCGGCGCGCCGCAGGAGTACGTCGACCGTTACCGCGGCAAGACCCTGCGCGGCCCGGTCACCCGTGACGGCGAGCTGGCCGGCAAGCCGCCCGTGCTGACCGAGGCCTCGCACCGCTCCTACGCCGGCCACGCCCGCGGCTACACCGAATACACCGAGTCCGAGCTGCACGACGTCAGGGTCAGCTATTACGCGATGGTGAGCCTCGTCGACGACGAGGTCGGCAGGATCCTCGCCGTGCTCGAGGAGGAGGGCCTGGCCGAGGACACGCTGGTCGTCTTCACCAGCGACCACGGCGAGATGCTCGGCGACCACCAGCTCATGTTGAAGGGCCCGATGATGTACGAGTGCGCCGTCCGGGTCCCGCTCGTCATGCGCTGGCCGGCCGGGTTGCCCGCCGGTGCGCGCCGGGCCGAGCTGGTCCAGTGGATCGACCTGGCCACGACGTTCCTCGCGGCCGCGGGCGCGCCGCCGCTCCCCCGCGGGCAGGGGCTCAACCTCCTGCCGCTGGCCCGCGGCGAGCAGGACGCGCCGGTCAGGGACTGGGCGCTGTGCGAATACCGCAACAGCGGCCACCCGTACGACGAGCCCGTGCACACCACGATGCTCAGGCACGACCGCTGGAAGCTCGTCGTCTACCACGGCGCGCCGTCCACGACCCGGGCCCGCTCCGGCGAGCTGTACGACCTGGGAGCCGACCCGGCGGAGCTGGACAACCTGTGGGACGACCCGGCCCACGCGGTGACCCGGGCCGGGCTGCAGGAGCTGCTGCTCGACGTCCTGGTCGCGACCGAGGACCGCAGCCAGCCGCGGGAGGCGCACTGGTGACGGCCGGCCTGCGGTCGGCCCTGGGGGCTCATGCGGCGCGCTTGGCGACGCGCTCGATGGCCTTGACGGCGACGCCGGGCTGGTCGGTGTAGATGTAGTGGCCGCTCTTGGCGGCGGTGCTCAGCCTGCTCCTGCTGGAGATCGCGAGCCACTTGCGCTGGCCGGCGCTCCACGCCTTCTCCAGGCGCTTGCCGTAGGTGGGGATGGCCGCCAGGTACGGCTGCCCGTGCTTGATCACCTCGACCGGGATCTTGCCGGCGGAGCGGACCTTGCCGTCGGCGATGACGAGCTTCTCGGGGTTCTGGCCGGCGAAGATGGCGAGTTGCTGGGCGCGCACCTGGGCCGCCGGGCCCTTGGCCGACTTGGGGATCACCCGGGCGATGTCGGCGCGCATGGTGGAGGGGGTGGCGTCCATGAGCACCAGGCCCTTGACGCGGTCCTGGTGGTCGGGGGCGTAGCGGGCGGCGATGAGCCCGCCGAGCGAGTGGCCGGCCAGCACGACCGGGCGGTCACCGGCGACCTGGTCGAGCACGCCGGTGAGGATCTTACCGGTGCTCGCGAAGTCCTGCGGGCCCTGCGGCTTGTCGCTGGCGCCCGCGCCGAGCCGGTCGTAGGAGCAGACCCGGTTCTTCCCGCTCAGCGTCTTCTGCAGCGCGGCCATCTTGGTCAGGTCGTCACCGCCGCCGTGCATCAGCACGATCACCGGCGCACCGTCGGCCGCCTCACCCGAGCAGGACACGTTCACCGACCTGCCCGCGACCTCGATCTTCTTGGTCCCGGAGATCAGGTCGGCCTCGATCTGCCGCTCCACGGCGGCGAAGGGGTCCCAGTCCTGCGCCATCGCGCCTCCGCAGGTGACGACTCCCGCGCCGATCACGGTGGTGCACAGGGCGGCCACAACGGATGCCTTGATACCGAACATGACGTCCTCCAGGGAGAGAGCGAGTAGGGGGAGCGGCTTCGAGCGCCGCGGCTACGTCGGTAACGCTACGGATCGGGCAGGTGCCGAGGCGTCCCCGTACGGTGGACACTCGCCGGTAGCTCGCACGGGGGACAAGCCCGCGGCGGCGACGCCTGTCCCCCGTGCGAGCTACCCGGGAGTGTCCACCGGGCGGGGACGACTCCAGGGCGCCGGATCTCTAGCGTTGTGCGCACAGCCGCGGCGTTCCGGTCGCGCACGCTCGTGAAGGAGTCGCCATGCGACCGTTGAAGCGGCTCGTGGCCGCCTGCGACCGCTGCCCCATCCCGATCCGGCACAGCGCCAGGGTCGAGACGAGCGCTAGGCTTCCCCGATGATCCATCTCCGGCGGATCGCGGACCTGTGGCGGCGGTGCGACGTCACGCTCCGGGATCTTCCGTTGGCGCTGCTGCTGTTCGCCGGCTCCCTCCTGCCGGAGTTCCAGGGCCACGGAACCCAGATCGGCGTCCTGCCGACCCGCGACTATGACGCGCTGGCCGTCCTGGTGGTCGCGCTGGAGTGCCTCCCGCTCACCGTGCGCCGCCGGTGGCCGGGCGTCTGCATCGTCCTGGTGTCGCTCGGCTTCTCCCTCGACCAGCTCCTCGGCGTCCACGCGATGGCGGGCACCGCCCTGCCGATCGCGCTCGTCAGCGTGGGCGCCCATCTGGAGCGCCACCGCCGCGCCACCGCGATCCTCCTGTCCGTCGCGTTCGTGCCCCTCATCGTCGCGCTCGACCAGCTCGGCTCGGGCGAGCCGCTGGCGGACATCGTGCTGCTCTACGTGGTGCTGGTCCTCGCCTGGGCCATCGGGTCCTGGCTGCGTTCCGCCCGCGCCGCCGAGGCCGAACGGCGCCGCCACGTCGCCGCGGCCACCCGCGCCGCCGAACGCACCCGCATCGCCCGCGAGCTGCACGACGTCGTGACCCACCACGTGACGGCGATGGTCGTCCAGGCCGAGGCCGCACGCTACCTGACCGCCGCACCCGAACGCCTCGACGCGACCCTGAGCGCCGTCACCGACACCGGCCGGCGCGCCATCACCGACCTGCGACACCTGCTCGACCTGCTCAACCCCGACCACGACACCGACGGCCGGACTCCCTCCGCCGGCGACCTGCACGGCCTCATCGAGCAGACCCGCCAGGCCGGGCAGCCGGTCGAGTTCGACGAGGAGGGCGCGCCGCCGGAGTCGGCGGGCAGCGCCGAGTTCGTGGCCTACCGGGTCGTGCAGGAAGCTCTGACCAACGCTCTCAAGTACGCCCACGGCAGCCGCACCGAAGTGCGCGTACGCCATGCCCAGAAGGAGATCAGCGTGGAGATCAGCACCGACGGTTCCGGATCGCGCACGCGCTCCCCCGGCGGCAGCGGGCGGGGCCTGGCCGGGCTCCGCGACCGGGTCGACGCCCTGGGCGGCGAGTTCGACGCGGGCCCGCGCCCCGACGGCGGCTTCCTCGTACGGGCCCGCGTCCCCGCCGGGAGCCCGTCGTGACCGCGCCGGTCAGGGTCCTGGTCTGCGACGACCAGGCGCTGATCCGCACCGGGTTCTCGACCATCATCGACGCGCAGCCCGACCTCGAGGTGGTGGGCGAGTGCGGGGACGGCCGAGCCGCGGTCGAGCTCACCCGCCAGGTGAACCCCGACATCGTCGTGATGGACGTGCGCATGCCGGTGCTCGACGGCATCGAGGCGACCCGCGAGCTGGCCGGCGCCGGGGTCTCGCAGCCCGTCAAGGTGCTCGTGGTGACGACGTTCAACCTCGACGAGTACGTCTACGAGGCGCTGCGCGCCGGGGCCAGCGGGTTCCTGCTCAAGGACGCCCCGCCCCAGCAGTTGCTGCACGGCATCCGCACCGTCGCCTCGGGAGCCGCGCTGCTGGCCCCCGAGGTCACCCGGCAACTCGTCGGCAGGTACGCGGCGCGGATCCGCCCCGCCGAGAGCACGCCGGACGAACCCGCGCTGACCCCGCGCGAGCTGGAAGTCCTGCGCCTCATCGCCGACGGCCTGTCCAACAGCGAGATCGCCGCGTCGTTGGTGATCAGCCAGGAGACCGTCAAGACGTACGTGTCGCGCATCCTCACCAAGCTCGACCTGCGCGACCGCGTCCAGGCGGTGGTCTACGCCTACCGCAGGGGGCTCGTGACCTGAGTTCACCCGGCGTCGAGCACGGTGATGACGTCGAGGTGGAGCCCGCCGACCGAGACGAGCGCCGGATGGCCGGAGGGGGCCGCACCAGCCGGGCCGGTCAGGCGCCCGAGGGCAGCCAGGTGCGGATCTGGTCCATCAGCGGGACGGGCGCGTCGTACTGCATCAGGTGGCCGGCGCCGTCGATCAGCGCCAGGTCGGCGCCGGGGATCAGGGCCTGCAGCCGGTGGCCGATGTCGCTGGAGAGCCAGGTGTCCTGGGCGCCCCACAGGATGCGTACGGGGATGCCGATGCGGCCAAGCTCGCGCTCGTTCTCTTCGAGGAAACGTTCGTCGTAGCCGGCGATCTGCCGGTAGAAGGCCGGCTGGCCGTCGTCCCCCGTCCAGGGCTGCACCAGCTCGTCGAGGTCGGCGTCGCGCAGGCCTCGGTGGCTGGCGCCCTGGATGTAGGCGCGCAGGATCGCCTCGTGGATGTAGGCCGGCAGCCGGCCGAGCAGGTCGGGGTGCTCTCCGACGTACGTGAAGAACGCCGAACCGGAGGGCGGGATGGCGACGACGTCGACGAGCATGAGCGAACTGTAGGGAACGCCGCCGTGCAGATGGGCCCGGAGCGAGACGGCTCCGCCGAAGTCGTGCGCGATCACGTGTGGCCGGTCGAGGCCCCAGTGCCCGAGCAGGGCCGCGAAGGCCTCGGCCTGCACGCCGAAGTCGACCGGGTGCCCGGCTTGTTTCGACGACCGGCCGTAGCCCGGCATGTCCCACAGGTGAACGGTGAAGTCACGGCTCAACGCCTCGGCGAAGGGCCGCCACACCCGCGACGAGAACGGGGTGCCGTGACAGAACACCACGTCGGGGCCGGATCCCGCCCGTCCCCAGGCGATCTGCCGTCCCTGCCAGTCGAAACGCTCAGTCAGCTTCATGCCCACCCACCCTAGTAATCGCCTCGGCCTCGCAGCCAACCGGCGTCCTGGTCACGAATGCTCTGACCAGCCGGCCAGCGGCAGGCGGAGGCGGTGCGGCGGGCCAGCGAGCTCCTGCGGCGGGACGGCGGCGGCGAGCTGCGCGTCCACGGCGTCGACGGTCAGGTACGCGACCAGCGCACGATCGCCCCCGGCAACGACCCCGTCCCGCCCAAGGGCTGGCCCCTTCCCGCCCGGCCGGGCGGCGCGACGTCTCAGGTATCGACATCAGGAGATCCCGGTGGAGGAGAGATGCCTCAGGCAGGCATGTCGATGGTCAACCCGGCTGTCTGGGCGGCATCGGCCAGTCGTTTGTCGTAGGTGACGAATGACGTGAGCTGGGAGCGGATGCGGAGAGCAGTTGCCAGGTGGACAGCGTCCAGGCTCCGCACGGTCACCGGTTCCACAGTTTGGGCCAGGATGCGAATGTCGGCGTCCAGTTCCACCAACTCGATCAGATCGAGGACCATGTGAAGTCGGGCGACGGCTTCTGGGGCGTAGCGTGCCAGAGCCCGTGATGACTCGATCTCCACCAGCACCGAGCTTGTCCAGCCGGTCTCCACCCGTTCGTCGAGCCAGTCGCGCAGGGCCTGCGACTCGGCCTCGGCGTGGACCAGTTTCACGACGGCGGCCGAGTCGAGATAGATCATCAGCGTTCGTCCTCCCGGCTGTGGGTGATCTCCGCGGCGATGTCGATGCCGTCCGGTTCGCCGAGCGGCATACGCAGGACAGCACGACGCATAGCGGCGGCGCGCTCCTTACGGAGGGCGGCTTCCAGCACGGCTTGGCGGATAGCCGCCGAGCGCGAACTGCCGTCATGAGTGAGAACTTCCAGTGCGTGCTCGGTCTCCGAGTCGCTGCGGATAGTGATGGTGTCAGCCATACAACCACTGTAAGACGCTTTGTCTTACAGTGGCAAGCCCTAGCCTGCCTCCCTCCGCGGCGCACGCCCAGCGCGGAACAATGATGTTGCTCCCCGGTGAGGCATCAACGAGGTGCTGTCCGGCGGGCCCATGCCCACGGCCGGTCATCCTGGCCGGCCACGCCTCCGCCGGGGTCGTCCTCAACCTGGTCGCCAACCGCGTGCCGGACCTGCTGGCCCGGACACGTGGGGACGGGTGCCTCGCACCTTCATCCGCTTCGCCCGGAACCGGTTCCTTCCCCCCGAGCTGCAGGACCGGTGGATCGCCGAGGCGGACCGGCTCACCCCCGGCAACCCCTTCGACGTGCACACCGTGGACGTCCCGCACTTCGTGCCGCGCTCCCAGGAGGTCGTCGACATCCTGCACGGCCTCGCCACACGCTCTTGACCTCAAGTTTAGTTGAGCTTCTAGCATCCTCGACGAGGAGAGGAGCTCAACGTGACGACATTGGTGACGGGTGCCACCGGGAACACCGGCCGGCACGTAGTGGCGGAACTGCTCCGCCGGGGAGAGCGCGTACGAGCGCTGACACGCGACCCGGGCGCGGCAGCGGGAAGGTTACCGGCCGAGGCGGAGCTGGTGGAGGGCACGCACACGGCGCCGGAGAAGCTGGACGCCGCCCTCGACGGCGTCAGCCGGCTGCACATCACGGTGACCCCGGGCCTCGCCGACGCCGGCTCCGAGCTGGTACGTCGCGCGGTCGACGCCGGCGTCCGGCGCATCACCGTGGTCTGGGGCGGCGCCGTCGGCCCTGTCGAGCAGGCCGTGGCGGAATCGGGTGTGGAGTGGACGCGCCTCGAACCCCAGGAGTTCATGTCCAACACGCTGGACTGGATCGGGTCCGTACGGGCCGAAGGGGTCGTGCGCGAGCCGTACGACACGCCCAGCGCGCTCGTCCACGAGGCGGACATAGCGGCGGTGGCGGCGGTCGCGCTGCTCGACGACGGACATGCGGGACGTGCCTACAACCTCACCGGACCGGAGAGGCTGACCATGCGCGAGCGGATCGCGGCGTTGTCCCGGGCGGTCGGCCGCGACATCGTTCTCCTCCCGATCACGCATGAACAGGCCGTCGAGAGGCTGATGGCCACCGGAGCGTCCCGCGAGGACGCCGACTATGTCGTCGGCTGGTACGCCGCTCCCGACGAGGTCGCCACGACCGTCGACGACACCGTCGAGCGCGTGCTCGGCCGCCCGGCGCGCACGTTCGCCCAGTGGGTGGCCGAGCACGCGGACCGCTTCAAGGAACCGGCGCGCTGAACAGCGCACCGAGCATCCTTGGACAACGCGATGCTCGAGGCGCCGGCTCCGTCACTCGGTGGCCGGCCGCCCGCCCTCCGGCGGCGCCCATCTCATGGTGAACAGCTCGTATCCAGGGGCCTGGCCTGTCAGCGGCCCCGCCGGTGCGGCCCGCAGGCCGTCGAGCGCGATGGCGACGATGCGCTCGCGCGCGTTCAGCGCGGCGTCGTACAACTCCGTCCGGCCCTGGCGCTGCAGCTGCTCCTGAAGGGGGGACTTCGAGAGCTGTTCGATGAGTAGTTCGAGGTCGACCGCGGTCACCCCGGCGCGGAGCACCCCGGCCCTGCGCGCGCGTTCGACGAGCTCGGCCACCGCGCGATCGCCCCGCTCCGCCAGCTCGGTCATCTCGTCGGAGACGTCGAAGGTGCCGGCGACCGGCGCCAGCGATCCCGGGCCCGACCGGATGGACGCCATCGCGTAGTGGATCAGGCCCTCCCACGGGTCGCCCATGGCCAGGCCCTCGTTCGCCGCGTCGAGGTATTCCCGCAGGGCGATCAGGCACAACCGCTGGAACAGCTCCTGTTTCGTACGGTAGCGCCGGTAGAGCGAGCCCACTCCGACGCCCGCCCGATCCGCGATCGCCGCCACCGACGCGTGGGCGCCGTCCACCGCCAGGACCTCGCGGGCCGCTTTCAGCAGCGCCCGGTCGTTTCTGGCGACCTCCTCGCTGCGCCATGAACGCGTACGTGTCATGGCGGCAGTCTACCCATTTGCGGAGTGATTCGCTCCGCGTCTATGGTTCAGTGCGGAGCGAATCGCTCCGCATCTGAAGGAGGCACCCATGGCCACCGGCACATCGGACATCGAGGACAGCGAGCCGGCGCCCCGGCGCGGCCGGCTGCCCCGGCCCCTCCGGCCGTTCCGCACGGGTCACTACCGGCTCCTCGCGACGTCGCTCGCCCTGAGCCTGGCCGGCAGCGGCATGTGGGCGGTCACGGTGGCGTGGCAGGTGATCGCCTTGGGGGCCGGCCCGTCCGAGCTCTCCCTGATCGCCGCCGCGAGCGGCATCGGACTGGTCGGTACGGCCCTGCTGGGAGGCGTCGTCGCCGACCGAGCGTCCCGGCGGCGCATCATCCTGATCACCCAGATCGCCAAGGCGGTGGCCATCGGCTCGGCCACGGTCACCGGCTTCATGGGCCTGCTCACCCCGGCGCAGCTCATCGCGGTCGCCGCGGTCCTCGGGATCGCGGACGGGTTCTTCTATCCCGCCTACTCGGCGCTCGTTCCCGCCGCGGTCGCCGAGGACGATCTGCTCGCGGCCAACGGGATCGAGAGCATGTTGAGGCCGACGCTGATGCACGTGGCCGGGCCCGCCGCCGCCAGCGCTCTGATCAGCCTCTTCGCACCGAGCATGGCCCTGGCGGGAATCGCCGGCGCGCATCTCCTCGCCGCGGCGTGCGCGATCGGCATGCGCCGTTTCGAGCCGCGCACGACGACCGGGCGCGGACCGGAGGCGCGCGCGACCACCGAACCCGAGACACGCGCGGCCGCCGGACCCGGGCCAGGGAAGACCTCCCGCCTGGCGCGCGCAGGTGGTCACGTCCGGTCGGCGGCGGGCGACCTCCGCACAGGGTTCGCCTACCTTCTCTCGACGCCGTGGCTGATCGCGACGCTCGCGTTCGCCGTCACGTTCGTCCTGGTCACCAACGGGCCTGTCCAGGTCCTGCTGCCGTTCGTCGTCCGCGACCAGGGAATGGGCGGGCCGCAGGAGTTCGCTCTCGCCCTCGCCTTCCGAGGTCTCGGCGGGGTGGTCGGCTCGCTCGCGATGTCCGCGCTGCCCCTCCCCCGCCGCTACCTGTCGGTCATGCTGCTGGCCTGGGCCGCGGGCTGCCTTCCGCTCCTGGCTCTCGGGTCGACCGACCAGCTGTGGATCATGATGGCCGCACTCTTCGTCCACGGCACCCTGACCTCCGGCGCGATGGTCATCTGGGGGACGCTCCTGCAACGCCGGGTGCCGGCCGCCATGCTCGGCCGGGTCTCCAGCCTCGACTTCTTCGTCTCGCTCAGCACGGCTCCCCTGTCGATGGCCCTGGCCGGGCCGGCGGCGGCCGCCTGGGGAAACCAGTGGATCTTCCTGGTGGCGGGCGTCGTCCCCATGGGGGTCGCCGTACTGGCCGTCACGCTCGCCCGCCTCCCGCGCGACGAGATCGATCAGCCGCTCGGCCGTGCGAGGTGACCGTCCGCGGAGGCGCGGGGCGCTCAGCCAGGAGTGCCGCCCGTCAGGTCCGTGCCGTCGCGCAGCGCGCCGCCGCCCTCTGGGCGTCACGGGCGCTGCTGAGCGCGCTCCCGGACACGCGCGAAGATCCGAAATCCGCCTAGACTGGGCATCGGCATTTCTCGCCTGTAGAAGGATTGATCATGGCTGACGAGAGCCTGAGTGAACACAAACTCCAGCCGCACGTGCCCCACACGGCACGGATCTGGAACTACTGGTTGGGCGGCAAGGACCATTTCCCCGTGGATCGGGAGGTCGGTGACCGGGTCAAGAAGATCTTCCCGGTGGTGGTCGAGCTCGCGCAGGCCGACCGGCTGTTCCTGGGGCGGGCCGTACGCTTCCTGACCGCCGAGGCGGGCATCCGGCAGTTCCTCGACATCGGCACCGGGCTGCCCACCCAGGACAACACGCACGAGGTCGCGCAGGAGATCGCTCCCGAGACGCGGGTCGTGTACGTCGACAACGATCCGCTGGTGCTGGTGCACGCGCGAGCCCTGTTGACCAGTTCGGAGGAGGGCGCCACCTCCTACATCGACGCCGACGCGCGTGACCCGTCCTTCATCCTGCGCGAAGCGGCCAAGACGCTGGACTTCTCCCAGCCGGTGGCGATCATGCTGCTGGGCATCATGCACTTCATCAACGACGACGACGAGCTGCAGCGCATCATCGACGAGCTGATGGCCGCGGTGCCGTCCGGGAGCTACGTGGCGGTGGCCAACACCACCACGGCGGTCAACGGCGAGACCACGGCCGAGGCGGTGCGCGTGTGGAACATCGACGCCCAGCCGAAGCTGAAGCTGCGCACCCCTGAGCGGATCGCCGAGTTCTTCTCGGGCTACGACATGGTGGAGCCGGGCTGGGTCTCCTGCTCGCGGTGGCGTCCCGAGCCGGAGTGGGACGGCAGCCTGCCGGTCGAGGTCGACCAGTGGTGCGGGGTCGTCCGCAAGGCGTAGCCACCGCCCGTCCTTCATCGGGCGACGAGGAAGGGGCCAAGCTCAGCTCACCGGCATACCCGCGCCATACCGGGTGCTCCTACTTTTGGCGGCGTGTCTCTCAACAGATTATGGACCAGGACGTCAGCCGCGTTGGCTCTGGCCGCTCCGCTGCTCGTGCTGGGTCCGCCGGCCGCCGCGGACTCCCTTTCGGATGTGGAGTTCTTCGGCAGGTGGAGCGACGGCGCCTGGGAAGTGGGGCTGCGGTTCTCCTACGCCCACGCGGGCCTCGAGAACGTGCAGAGCGCCGTCAAGGCCGGCGACTACGCCCTGGCCAAGCGGAGGTTGCTCGACTACTACCGCGCGCGTCCGGCCGCGTCGGCGGGCCGCTTCTCGCACACCGCCTGGCCGGGCGTCCTGGAGTTGACACCCGACCACATCTGGACGCTGGACACCGGCGAAACCTACATCACGACGCTGACGGTCGGCCCTGAAGACCCTCCACCCGTCGCACGGCACCTACATCTGGGCGGGCAACCCCGACACCGCGTACGGCGACAAGTACCTGATGCAGGTCAGCGACCAGGGCACGGGCCCGTTCAGCGCGGCGACGCGCAAGGCGTACCTGCAGTTCGACCTCGCCGGCCTGCCCGAGGTGACGAAAGCGGAGCTGTCGCTGACCGGCTCGGCCGACGCGAAGAAGGATGTCATGCTGTACGGCAACGGCGACACCTTCACCGAGGCCTCCCGCACCTGGTCCAACACCGTGCAGTACACCTACTCCTGGCAGGGCGACCCGGGAGGTTTCGACTGGAAGCAGCCGGCGGGGGCCGACAAGGAATATCTGGTGCAGCTGCCCCGCTTCTTCTTCGCCGGGCCGCTGGCGGTGGCCTACCGGGAGACCGGTGACGAGAAGCACGCGAAGGCACTCATCGGCCTGATGACCGACTTCGTCAAGGACGCCGACGCCTACGATTCCGACGAGGGGGCGGGATCGTACCCGAACAGCCTGTCCGTGGCGCGCCGCGTGCAGAACTGGATCGCGGCGTACGAGATCCTGCGCACGAGCCCGTCGCTGACGCCCGAGGCCAACACCGAGATCCTCAGGGCACTGAACAGATCCGGTGTGCACCTCGAGGAGAGCGAGCAGGGCGCCCCCAACCGGAAGCAGACCCAGAAGGTCGCGCTGCTGCACACCGCCGTGTACTTCCCGGAGTTCTTCAGGGCGCCGAAGTGGCGCGCCAACGCGGTCGCCTCTCTGGAGGGACAGCTCCACGACTCCACCCATCCCGACGGGGGCTACTGGGAGGCGACGGACGGCTACGCCCGCGCCTACGCCTCCCAGTACGTGGACACCGCCCTGTTCATGCGGGAGCACGGGATGGAGTTCAGCAGCACGACCAGGGCCAGGCTCCGCAAGCTGGCCCGGTTCCTCATGGACCAGACCTTCCCGAACGGCTACGGCCCTGTGTACGGCGACAGCGAGCCCAAGGACCAGCGCTCGACCCTCAGAAGGCTGGGAGAGCTGCTCGGCGACGAGGAGCTGATCCATGTCGGCACCTCCGGAGCCTCGGGGCGGGAGCCCGCGCACACCTCGTCGCTGTATCCCGACACCCGCGTGGCGGTGTCCAGGTCCGGCTGGGCGGCCGAGGATTCCTACCTGCGGCTCAACGCGGATCGCGGCAACCACAGCCATGCTGACGAGCTGGCGATCACCGCCTACGCGTACGGCAGGCCGCTGCTGCCCGACATGGGGACGTTCAACTACAGCTCGGACCCGCGCGCGCAGTGGCTGCGGAAGAGCACGGAGGCACACAACACCATCGAGATCGACGACCAGGCGCAGGACTCGAAGGCCGCCGGGGCGATCACCCACTGGATCTCCAACCCTGCCTTCGACCTGATCGGCGCGCACACCGAGGCCTCCGAGGGGGCGCTGCACGAACGGTCGGTCCTGTCGCTGCCGTCGGGCCTGTGGGTGGTCTCCGACCGGTTGAAGCCCTCGGACGGCGCGGCGCACCGCTACGAGCAGAACTGGCACTTCGCCTCGGAGGCGAACCCCTCGCTCAGGTCCGGGCAGAAGGCGGCGGCCACGGCCTTCAGCGACGGCGCGAACATCAGCGTCGTGCCCGCCGACCCGGGCAAGCTCTCCGCCTCGTTGAGGGACGGCTCCTACGCCCCGGCCATGTACCGGGTGGAGGACGCGAGATACGCGTCCTATGTCAAGACGGCCGCGGGCAGGACGACCTTCGACACCCTCCTGCTGCCGTCCCGGGGAGCGGCGGACCCCTCCGTGGCGGTGGAGCGCATCCCGGTCGGCTCCACCCCGACGCACCAGGCGACCGCGCTGGGCCTGGGGCTCGGCGAGCGGGGCGACGCGGTCTACTACAAGTCATGGACGACGCCGGCATCGCGCTCGTTCGGGTCGTACACCTTCGACGGGAAGCTGCTCTACGCCCAGACCGGCACCGCGGGCCGGTCGATCGTGATGGTCGACGGCACGTCGATCGAACGTGACGGCGAGAGCCTCGTCACGTCGCCGGAGCCGGTGAAGGACCTGGCCGTGCGGGTCGGCGCGGACGGCACCGTACGCATCGACGGCAGCGGACTGACGGCGAGCGTCGATCCGGCGAGGGCCATCGCGATCGCCGCACCGGACGCCGCCGAGGTCGTGCTGAACGGCTCGCCGGTGCCCTTCCACCGGGACGGCCGGCTCATCTACGCGGCGGCGGCAACCTGATCAGCCACCGCACTTCCCTCGTGGCCGCCGTCATGGCGGCCACGAGCTCGGACTGGTGCTGCCCGCCAGGGTCGCCGGACGGGCGAGGTCATGTGGGGCGCCGGCGGGCCTGCTTCTGTTCGCGGACGATCGCGCCGGTGTCCGCGACGGGGCCCAGGTGCCCGAGCTTGTCTGGATTGACCAACGAGCGGATGGTCTGGATGCGTTCGTCGAGGATGTCGAGGGCCCAGGCGGTGATGATCCTGCCGTCACGGTCGCGGACGATCGCGCCCGGCTGGCCGTTGACCTCGCGCGGCTCCACCACGGCGCCGATCTGGGTGATGAACGACGGCACGGCGGCGGCCAGCACCCTGATGACCTTGTCCGTGCCGGTGACGCGGCGCGGCCCACCGACCTTGCCGCCGCCGTCGTTGACCAGCTGAACGTCGGCGGCGAGCAGCTCGCGCAACCGGTCGACGTCCCCTTCCTTGAGCGCGTCGAAGAAACGTCCGGCGAGTTCCTCGCGCTTCCTCCGGTCGGCCTCGAACCGGGGCTGCCCCTCCTGCATGTGGCGGCGTGCCCGCGACACGAGCTGCCGGCAGGCCGCCTCAGAACGGCCCACCGCCGAGGCGACCTCCGCGAACTCGAACCTGAACACGTCCCTGAGCACGAAGACGGCTCGTTCGAGCGGGCTGAGCCGCTCCAGCAGGAGCAGCGCCGCCATCGACACCGAGTCGGCCAGCTCCGCGGAGCGTTCCGGGTCGTCGTAGGGGTCGGCGAGCAGCGGTTCCGGGACCCACGGCCCGACGTACTCCTCCCGGCGGACGCGGGCGGAACGCAGGACGTCGATCGAGAGCCTGGTGACCGTCGCCGACAGGAACGCCTTGGTGGATCGCGGCTGCGACGAGGAGGTCGCGAAGCGCAGCCAGGTCTCCTGGACGGCGTCCTCGGCCTCGGTCACGCTGCCCAGGATCCGGTAAGAGATCGAGAACAGCAGCGGTCGCAGCTCCTCGAATTCCTGCTCTCGCGTCATCATGATCCACTTCGTGCTCGGCTTCGGCGTGGGGCCTCGTACATGAGACGAGAGGGCCGGCCCGATCTGTGACATCGCAGCGTGGGGCCGCTCACCAGTGTCACAGCCGCGCAGGCTACATCGTCCCAGAGGGCATGACGAACACGGAAGGGACCTCGGTGTTGATCACCGGAGGCAACAAGGGACTCGGTTTCGAAGCGGCCCGGCGGCTCGGCGAGCGGGGCTGGACGGTCTTTCTCGGCTCGCGTGACGAAGGGCGGGGACGGGAGGCCGCCGCCAGGCTCACCGCCGGTGGCGCGAACGTGGTCATGGTTCCGCTGGACGTGACCTCGGACACGTCGGTGGACGACGCCGTACGGCTCGTCAGGAAGCACACCGACCGGCTGGACGTGCTGATCAACAACGCCGGCGCGCCGGGAAGGATCATCGCGCCGGCGGACGCGACAGCCGAGGAGATTCATTCCGTCTACGACACCAACGTGTACGGACCGGTCAGGGTCACGCACGCGTTCCTCCCCTTGCTGAGGGCGGCGGACCATCCGCGGGTGGTGATGGTGTCCAGCGGCGGCGGTTCCTTCGGGGTCGTGACCGACCCGGAGCAGCCCGTGTCGAAGATGCACGAGCTCGCCTACAGCTCGTCGAAGGCGGCCCTGAACATGATCACCGTCCGGTACGCCCAGGCGCTCCCTCAGATCAAGTTCAACGTCGCCACTCCCGGAGAGGTGGCCAACCGCAAGTTCGCCGCGACCGACATGAACCGTCACACCGGCGAGCTGACGGTCACCGAGGGCACCGACTCGATCGTCAGGCTCGCGACGGTCGGGCCCGACGGGCCGACCGGGATCTTCGTCGATCGTCTCGGCCCCGTGGCCTGGTGAGGGCGGCGCGCCGGCGCGGGCGGGCGGAAGGCGCCGGTGGCTGAGCGTTCCCCGGATTCGTGATTCATCCGAGAAAGTTTCAGACGCAACGATATTCGGTAGCCTGTCGCCATGACCGCCGATGTTCCCGATACCCCGCGCGCGACCGACCGCCCCGGCGACACCTCACCCTTCGCCCTCGGCCTGCTCCTGCGCCAGGCGCACTGGCGGGCCGGCACGGTGATGGCGGAGGCGCTCCGGCCGCTCGGCATCGAGTTGCGGCACTTCGCCGTGCTGATCGTGCTGATGAACCGCGGGCCCACGGTTCAGCGCGACCTGGCGGCGGCGACAGGGTCGGACAAGGCCGGAATCATGCGAGTCGTGGACGACCTGGAGCGCAAGGGGCTGGCCGTGCGCAAGGCGGTTCCCGGCGACCGGCGGGTGCGGGCGGTGGAGATCACCCCACAGGGCGTCGAGCTGTTCGACGCCGCCCACGTGGCGGCGGAGCCGCAGGCCGAGCGGCTGGTCGCCGCTCTGGAGCCCGGCGAGGCCGAGCAGTTGAAGGAGTTGCTGACCCGGATCGCCTATCCCGGGGGCACGTGAGCACCGCCCGCAGATCGTATTGAATGAGACTATATCGTTTGATACCATCGTAGATGTAACCAAGAGAGCCGAGGGAGCGGCGATCATGGATGTCTACGAAACCGTCACGAGCCGGCGGGCGGTGCGCGGCTTCACCGACCAGCCCGTCCCGATGGAGGCGCTCAGGCGCGTGTTGTCAGCCGCCGCCTGGGCGCCGTCCGGGTCGAACCTCCAGCCCTGGCACGTCTACGTGGTGACCGGCGAGCCACTGGCCGAGATCAAGAGGCGCGCCGGCGAGCGCCTGGCCGCCGGCGACCCCTGGGACGAGCGGGAGTACGAGATGTACCCTCCCGCACTGAAGTCCCCCTACCGCGAGCGCCGATCCGCCTTCGGCCGCGAACGCTACGGCGCGCTCGGGATCGGACGCGACGACTGGGAGGCGCGCCAGCGGGCCGCGGCCGAGAACTGGGACTGCTTCGGCGCGCCCGCCGCCCTGTTCTGCTACATCGACCGCGACATGGGCCGGCCGCAATGGGCCGACGTCGGCATGTACCTGCAGACCGTCATGCTGCTGCTCCGGGCCGAAGGGCTGCACAGTTGCCCGCAGATGGCCTGGTCGGTCTATCGCGAGACCGTCGCGGAGGTCCTGCACCCCCCGGACGGGCTCATCCTCTTCTGCGGCGTCTCCATCGGCTTCGAGGACGTCACGGTCGATCACGTCCGCACGGGCCGCGCGCCGCTCGAGGAGACGGTCACGTTCGTCGGGGGCTCCAGCGCGCCGCCACGGCCGATCCGCGCGTACGAGCAGCTCAGGGCAGCGCACATCCGCTGCAGCGAGCCGCTCCGAGGCCGGCCCGGCCTGCCCGGGCAAATCCCATCACACCACTTGGAGAGAGATGACCGGCCACTTCCTGCTCGGCGGCGACCTGACGGTCGGGCGGCTCGGCCTCGGCGCCATGCGCCTGCCCCAGTCCCGTCCGGGTGAGCCGGCCCGCGATCCCGGGACCGGCCGCGCCGTCCTGCGCCGCGCCGTCGAACTCGGCGTCGACCACATCGACACGGCCGGCTTCTACCGCAGCCAGGACGGCTCCGTACACGCCAACACCCTGATCCGCGAAGCCCTCGCCCCCTACCCGGACGACCTCGTCATCGCCACCAAAGTGGGCCCCGTCCCCGGTCCCGGCGGTCTCGGCGAGGGCAGCTCCGCCGATCTGCGGCCTCAGGTGGAGGCCGACCTGCGGAGTCTCGGCCTCGACCGCCTCGATCTGGTCTACCTCCGCATCGGCACCACGACAACGCCCCACGGCGAATCGCTCGCCGAACGCTTCGAGACGCTCGCCGCCCTGCGCGAAGAAGGCCTGATCCGCCACCTGGGCGTCAGCAACGTCGACGCCCACCACCTCGCCGAGGCCCGCGCGATCGCTCCCGTCGCAGCCGTCCAGAACCACTTCAACATCGCCGGCCGCGACGACGCGGCCCTCCTGGACACCTGCGCCCAGGCCGGCATCGCCTTCGTCCCCTTCTCCCCTCTCGGGGGTGGAAAGACCGAGATCGACCACTCCGCCGTGGCCAAGGTCGCCGGACGCCACAACGCCACCGTCCACCAGATCGCCCTCGCCTGGCTCCTGGCCAGGTCCCCCGCGATTCTGGCCATCCCCGGCACCGGCTCGGTGGCCCACCTGGAAGCCAACCTCGCCGCCCGAGCCATCACCCTCACCGAGGAGGACCTCGCCGACCTCACCTGACGCCCAGGACGTTCTTCAGCGGCACGGCGCTCACCGTGAACGGCAGCTCGGGATCATCCTGCTCCCACTTGTCGAACTGGCTGTTGGGCACCAGCAGCCGGCCCCGGTGGACCACGGCGGCCGTGGGATACCTGAACGTCGCGTCCCGGTAGACCTTCGTGACACTCGCGCCCGAGGCACCGAGCCGCACAGTGACGATCTGGTTCTGGACGTTGCGGGTGATCAGCAACCGGTCCCCGCTCACGGGCGTGATGCTGTCTCCGGAGGAGAGCGGCCCGCCCTTCAGCGGGATCTCGGAGACGTCGCGGGTGGCGAGCCTGATCCGGTAGAGCTTCCCGGTGTTGGACTGGATGACGATCAGACTCCGGCCGCCGCGGGCCGGCACGACCCCGTTGACGTTGGGAAAGCGTCGCCTGCGGCGAACCCTGGCCAGGTCGTGGCTGGTCACACGCCCCTCCAACAGCGGCTCGGCGAGGTACGTGGCGGCGGCCACCGCGTCCTGGATCGCGAGATTGATCCCCATCCCGCCCGCCGGCGACATGGCGTGGGCGGCGTCGCCGATCATCAGGAGGCCGGCCATGTGCCAGTCGCCCGCCAGCCGGTTCAGCCGGACGTCGAGCAGGTGCAGGTCGTCCATGGACGTGATCTCGTCCACCCGGTCGGCGTACTGGGGACGCAGCCGCGCCACCCGCTCGCGGAACCGCTCCACGCCCTCGGCCCGCAACCGGGGGTCGGCGCCCTTCTCGGTGAAGTACGCGATCTGGTAGTACTCCGGGCGCACGAACGTCAGCAGCACCTCCTTGCCCTGGAAGTCGGGCAGCAGTTCGGCGGCCGAGCCGCGTTCGTGCTCGAACCTGGGCAGGCGGAACCACCAGGTGTCGAACGGCACGGGAAACTCTCGCACGGCGAGCCGCGGGGAGCCGCAGCAGCTCATCGACCGTGAGGTGTGGCGCCAGCTCCGGCAGCAGCCGCTCGGCGGCGGCACGCCGGTCCCCCGTGACGATCACGGTCCTGGCTCCCACGTTGAGCTCCACCGCGCGGGCCCGCGCGCCGAGCGCCGCCCGGATGAACGCCGCCCGCTCCGCGACTGTGCTCGGATCGGCGAGCGCGGGGCCGGCGGGCCCGGCCGCCATGCTGTTGTGGGCGATGATGTCCGCGTGCCGCGCGGCCAGCAGCAGCGCCGCGAACGGGGCAGGCAGATCGAGGTGGTCGCCCACCCCGATCACGTCGTAGCCGAGCCGTTCGGCGGCGCGGCACTTGACCGCCCATTCCACGCGGGTGCCCGCAGCGTTCAGGTTCACCCCGAACCGGAACGGGCGCGTGTGGGTTTCCACGTGCTCGGTCTCCTTGTCGAGTTCTGACGGCCGCGGGCGTCCTGATGTGCTCTGCCGGACGCTGGCGCGCGCGGAAGGCGGGAGCTCCCCGCCGTCAGGAGACCTTCTCGCAGATGCGGTAGGTCATCATCACGCAGATGCGGTGGAGCTGGCGGCACATGCCGAGGAAGTCCGCGTGCGGGGGCGCCGGAGGGCTGGGGTAGGCGTCGAGCCTGGCCGCGAACTCCGGGTCCAGCCCGCCGGCCCACGGGTCGGTGCAGCGGGCGTAGACCTCGTCGATCGGGACGCCTGCCTGGTGGGCGGTGCTCACCTCGTCCTGGAGGCGTTCGAGGTAGGCGAGCAGCGCGTCGATCGCCTGCGGCCCGTCGCCGATCGGGCCGTGGCCGGGGACGATGGTCTCCAGCTCGGGCAGGCCCGCCTTCAATGCGCGCAACCCCTGGATGTAGGGCACGGGACCGCCCTGCAACATCATGTGCGCCGATCCGGCCGCGCACAGGTAGTTGCCGGTCCAGGCGGTACGCGCCGAGGGGACGTAGACGATCGTGTCGCCGGGGCCGTTGCCGGGACCGAAACGGTGCAGCTCGACGGTGGTGCCGCCCAGGTCGATCTCGGCGTGGGTGTCGAAGACGACGTCCGGCAGCCGCCAGGTGGTGAAGGCGTCGAACTCGGCCTCGGCGCCGTACATGTTCTTGGAGCGCATCTCCTTCTCGTAGGCCAGGTCGTGCATGTTGTCGCGGTTCTCCCGCGAGGTGATCACGGTCACGTCGTCGGGAAAGGCGATGTTCCCGAACGTGTGGTCGCCGTGGTAGGTCGTGTTGGCGAGGTAGCGCAGCGGCCGGCCGGTCACCTCTTTCGCCGCGCGCTGGACCTGCGCGCCGACCGCCGGGGTCACGCCGGAGTCGATGATCAGCGACGCCTTCGTGCCGGCGACGACGCCGTTGTTGTCCTTGGGCGGGACGGTGGCCATGAGCGCGTGCACGCCCGCGCCCAGTTCCCGCGCCCGGAATTCCAGGCCGACCGGGCTGAGGTTGGGGCCGTAGTAGTCCGGCGGGCGTTCCTTGGTCTCGCGGTCGAGCAGGTGGTGGGAGAGCTCGGACATGAACGGGACTCCTGTCCTCGTGGCCACCGCGGGCCGGTGGCGTACCCCTCGATATTAAGCAAACGATCGATTGATTTACAACCGAAGATCGAGAGGTCTCCCGGCACCCGCTCCGGCGTACCGGGCGACGAGCACGCCGGACGGCCGTACGAGCTAGCTGGAGAACTCCATGCGGGGCACCGAGGCCACGAGTGCCCGCGTGTACGGGTGGCCGGGCCGCGTGAAGACCGCCTCGGTGTCGCCCTCCTCGACGATCCGGCCGTCCTTCATGACCAGCACGCGGTCGGCGACGTGGCGGACGACGCCCAGATCGTGGGAGATGAACACCATGGCGGTGCCGTACTCGGCCTGGAGGTCGGCGAGCAGGTCGAGGACCTGGGCCTGGACGGAGACGTCGAGCGCGGAGACCGGCTCGTCGCAGACCAGCACGTCGGGGCGGGGGCCGAGGGCACGCGCGATGGCGACGCGCTGGCGCTGCCCGCCGGACAACTCGCGCGGGTGCCGGGCGGCGGTCCCTGGCGGCAGGCCGACGCGGGACAGCAGGTCGAGGACCCGCGCGTGGCGTTCGTTCCTGGGCAGGCGCAGGGGCTCTGCGATCAGGCGGCCGACGGTGTGGCGAGGGTCGAAGGAGTCGAGCGGGTTCTGGGAGATGAGCTGGATGCGGGGGCGCAGGGGACGGCGGGCGCGTTCGCGCTGGCGGCTCCATGGCCGCCCGTGGAGGGTGACCTGGCCGTCGTCGGGTTCGAGCAGGCCGAGGGCGAGCCGGGCGAGCGTGGTCTTGCCCGATCCCGACTCCCCCACGACGCCGAGCGTCTCGCCGCCGTGCAGGGTGAAGGAGACGTCGTCCACGACGCGGCGCGGGCCGTACGAGCGGAACAGCCCGGCCCCGGCGAGGACGGGGGCGGACAGGTCGGGAGTGGTGCGCTCGCGCGGGACGCCGGTGGTGAGGCGGGTGCCGCGCGAGGCGGCGGACGGCACGGCGGCCAGCAGCGCGTGGGTGTAGTCGTGCGCGGGCGCGGCCAGCACCTCGCGTGCGGGCCCCGCCTCCACGATCTGGCCGTCCTTCATGACGAGGATGCGGTCGGCGATCGAGGCGACCACGGCCAGGTCGTGGCTGATCAGCAGCAGCGCGGTCCCCGCGGCCTTGCGCTCGGCGAGCAGCCGCAGGATCTGGGCCTGGACGGTGACGTCGAGCGCGGTGGTCGGCTCGTCGGCGATGATCAGCTCGGGGTCCGCGGCGATGGCGGAGGCGATCAGCGCCCGCTGGCGGAGCCCGCCGGAGAGCTGGTGCGGAGGTTGCCCGGCGCGGACCGCCGGTTCCGGCACGCCCACCTCGTCCAGCAACTCCAGCACCCGCTCCGGGCGGCGGGCGCGGGGCACCACGTCGTGGACGGCGAGCACCTCGGCGATCTCCGCGCCCACGGTGCGCAGCGGGTCGAGCGAGACCAGCGCGTCCTGCAGGACGAGGCCGGCGAACCCGCCGCGCATCCGCCGCCAGTCGGCGGGGGCGAAGGCGAGGGCGTCCCGGCCGCCGACGCGGAACGCCGCCGCCCGCACCTTCGAGCCCGGACCGGCCAGGCCCAGCAGCGTACGTGCGGTGACGCTCTTGCCCGAGCCGGACTCGCCGACGATCGCCACGCACTCGCCGGGGGCCACCGACAGCGAGACGCCGTGCACGACTTCGGTACCGGCGAAGCTCACGTGCAGGTCCTCCACGGTCACCAGCGAGGTCATGGGGTCCTCCCCTCGAAGCGGCGTTGCAGGCGGCGTCCTGCGACGGTCAGGCAGACGACGGTGAGCGTGATCGCCAGGCCGGGGAAGAACGCCTCCCACCAGGCCACCCGCAGGTAGTTGCGGGCCTCGCTGAGCATCGCCCCCCACTCCGCTGCGGGCGGCTGCGGCCCCATGCCGAGGAAGCTGAGGCCCGAGCTGGCGATGACGGCCTGGCCGAGGCCGATCGTGGCCAGCACGGGGATCGGGCCGAGCACGTTCGGCAGCACGTGCCCGGCGTTGATCGCCAGGCGGGAGCGGCCGAACGTGACGGCCTGCTCCACGTAGCCCGAGTGGCGGACGACAAAGGTCTGAGCGCGGATCACCCGGGCGTAGTTGGGGATCTGGGCGATGGCGATGGCGACGATGACGTTGCCCGTGCCGGGGCCGGTGATCGCCACGACGAGGAGGGCGAGCAGCAGCTCGGGCAGCGTGGACAGCACGTCGAATGAGCGGGCCAGGGCCTCGTCCAGCCATTTCGGCGACAGGCCGGCGGCCAGGCCGAGCAGCACGCCCGACGTGACGGCCGCGACGGTGGCGGCCACGCCGATGCTGAGGGAGTGGCGGGCGCCGGACACGACCCTGGACAGCACGTCACGGCCGAGGTGGTCGGTGCCGAACCAGTGGTCGCCGCCCGGCGGTGCGAGTGCGTTCACCGGGTCGGCGGCCAGCGGATCGGCGGCGGTCAGCAGGCCGGGCGCGGCGACGGCGACCGCCAGCAGGGCGAGGAAGGCGACGGGAACGATCGCGGCGGCCCCGGGAGCACGGGACGACGAGGGGCCGCGGGCGAGACGGCCCGCGGACCCGGACCGCCCGCGGGTGAGCACGCGCATCGCCGGATCAGCCCCTGATCCGCGGGTCGATGGCCCGGTAGGCCAGGTCGAGCAGCGTGCTGACGGTGACGTACACGACGGCCGACAGCAGCACGACGGCCATGACCACGGGCATGTCCCTGCCGGTCACGGCCTGCATGGCCACCTGGCCGAGCCCTGGCCGCCCGAACAGCACCTCGGTGATCACCGTGCCGCCCAGCAGCGCCCCGGTGAACCACCCGGCCAGCGTCACGGCCGGGATGAGCGCGTGGCGCAGCGCGTGCCGGGCGACCAGAGCGCGTTCGGTGAGCCCGCGCGCCCTGGCCGTCACCGCGAACGGCTGTTCCAGCGCCCGCTCCAGCCCGCCGCGCAGCACCTGGCCGAGCACGCCCGCGAGGGGCAGGCCGAGCGCGAGCGCCGGCAGCACCAGCGCGGAGGGCCCCTGCGCCCCCGAGACCGGGAACCAGCCGAGCGTGAACGAGAACACCGACAACAACACGATCCCGATGAGGAACGGCGGCACGGACACCGACACCAGTTCGGCCGCCGACGCCGCGCCGCGCAGCCACCGCCCGCGACCGGCAGTGACGATCGCGATGACGACCGCAAGGGTCACGCCGGTGGCCGCCGCCGCGAGCGTGAGCTGCGCGGTCGGCCCGATCTGGGTCGCCAGGATCTCGCCGACACCCCGCTGCAGCTGGTACGAGCGGCCGAGGTCGCCGTGGAGCAGCCGCCACAGGTAGGACAGGTACTGTACGACCTCCGGCCGGTCGAGCCCCCACTCCGCGACGATCCGGGCCCTGATCTCCGGCGTGTCCGGGCCGTCGCCGACCAGGATGTCCACCGTGTCGCCAGGCGCCAGCAGCAGCGCCACGTAGGCAGCGGTGGCGGCGGCCCAGAGCACCGCCAGCCCGGTGCCGAGTCGCTTGATCATGTGCCGATCCGCACGTCGTACGCGCCGGCCGGGGTGCCGGAGGCCGGGTCGAAGCCGAGGCCCTGGACGCTCTTCCGCGCGGCGATCTGGTCGGCCGGCACGTACAGCGGGAACACGATGGCGTGCTCCGCCACGGCCGCCCGCTGCACCTTGGCGTAGAGCTCCCGGCGTTCGGCCTGGTCGGAGGTGTCCGAGGCGGTGGCGAGCCAGGTGTCCACGTCGGGGGCGGCGAAGTGGGTGCGGTTGATGGCCGCCTTCTCCGGCAGGATGAGGTTGAGCGCGGCGCCTGCGTCGGAGTCGCCGCGCGAGTTGCCGAACAGCTCGTACGCGTTGTCGTCCAGAGCCTTCTGCGCGCTGCCCTGGTCCACGATCCTGACCTGGAAGTCGATGCCGGCGTTCTGCTTGACCTGGGCCTGGACGGCTTGGGAGAGGACGTCGCGGCGGTCGCGCACGTACGGCGCCGAGGCGACCTCGCGCACAGTGAGCCGCCTGCCGTCCTTGACCCGGAACCCCTCGGCGTCGCGCTCCTTCCAGCCGGCCGCGTCGAGCAGGGCGTTGGCCCTGGTGACGTCGCCGCCGAAGGTCTTCTCCAGCGTCGCATCGTAGAAGGGGCTGCGCTTGCCGACGACGCTCCACGCCCTGGTGGCGGTGTCCCGGTAGACGGATCGCAGCACCGCGTCGACGTCCACGGCCTCGCGGAACGCCTCGCGTACCCGCTGGTCGTCGAAGGGGGCGTGGGAGGTGTTGAAGTAGTAGGAGTAGGCGGTGCCGGAGTTGAGCGCCGTCCGCAGGGTGAGCGTCGGGTCCTTCTCGATGAGGGCGACCTCCGTGGCCGGGACGCCCTCGATGACGTGCACCTGGCCGGAGGTGAGCGCGCCGACCCTGACCGCGGCCTCGGGCAGGAACCGGTAGGTGATCTCGGACAGGTGGGCGGGGCCCTGGTGGGCGGCTCCGGCGGGCGGCCACGCGTAGGCGGGGTTGCGGCGGTAGTGGATCTCCTGGCCCTGGACGTACCGGTCGAGGATGAACGGCCCGGTGCCGACCAGGTCGGGCCCGCCGAATTTGAGGTCCCCGGCACTCTTCAGCGACTTCGGCGAGACCTGCCCGGCGTACGGCGAGGAGAGGAAGTCGAGGAACAGCGCGTCCGGCTCCTTCAGGGTGATCTTCACCTGGTAGGGGGACACGACCTCGGCCCTGTCGAAGGCCGCGAGCTGGATCGCGGCCACCGACGGGTTGTAGCCGGGCACCAGGAACTGCTCGAGGTTGGCCTTGACCGCTGCGGCGTCGAACTTCACGCCGTCGTGGAACGTGACGTCGTCGCGCAGGTCGAGCGTGTAGGTCAGGCCGTCGTCCGACACCTGCCACGCCGTGGCCAGCCACGGACCGAACGATCCGTCCTCGGCCTTCGACAGCAGCGCGTCGAACTGGTTGAACACCAGCAGCCGTACCTTGTTCTGCGACCACAACTGCGGGTTCAACGTCATCGGCTGGGTCTCGATGGCCCAGGTCAGCGTGGTGGTCCGGGCGGTCTGGGCGGGCTGGGCGCCGCACGCGGCGACGGCCAGCAGGAGGACGGGGGCGAGGCGCTTCACGGGCGGTCCCAGGCTTCGGCGAGCAGCTCGTACGAGCGCACGCGGTCGGCGTGATCGTGGGTGATGGTGGTGATGAGCAGCTCGTCGGCCCCTGTCACGCGGCGCAGCACGCGCAGCCGCTCCACGACCTGCTCGGGCGAGCCGACGAACCGGGTGTCGACGCGGTCCTTGACCAGCTCCCGGTCGGCGTCGGTCCAGACGTGGGCGTCGGCCTGCGCGGCCGTGGGGTACGCCATCGCGCCGGCCCCCGTCCTGATGCTGCGGACCCAGAGGTCGTAGCCCTTGGCAGCCGCGCGGGCCGCGGACTCGTCGTCGGCGACGACCACGTCCGCCGAGACGATCACGTACGGCTCGCCCGGCGGTTTGAAAGCGCTTCGGTAGGCGTCGACGGCCTCCAGCACGTTGGACGGGCTGACGTGGTAGTTGGCGGCGAACGGCAGCCCCCGCTCCCCCGCGACCTGGGCGCTCTGCCCGCCGCTGCTGCCGAGGATCCACACCTGCACGCCGGCGCCCTCGCCGGGGACGGCGTGCGCCTCGTGGGTGCCGTTGACGAAGGCGAGCACGTCGTCGATCTGGTCGGCGAAGTCGGGCGTCCGGGCGCCGGGCTGCTGGAGCAGCGTGGCGTAGTGAACCAGGTGGGGATGCCCGGCGAGGCGCGAGAAGTCGAAGGGCGGCGGGATCAGCAGCCCGTCCACGATCCTGGCGTCCGTCCGCGCCGGAGGCCCGGCCTTGGTGGCGGGCTCGGTGGCGGGCTCGGTGGCGGGCTCGGTGGCGGGCTCGGCGCGGCGCTGCCCGGACCGGCCGATGCCGAGATCGATCCGGCCCGGATGGAGCGCGTCGATCAGTCCGAACTGCTCGACCACCGAAAGGGGCGTCTGGTGCCCGAGTTGCACGGCTCCCGACCCCACCCGGATCGTGGAGGTCGCCGCCGCCACCAGCGCGGTCAGCACGGCCGGGGCGGAGCTCGCGACGCCGGGCGCGAAGTGGTGCTCGGCCAGCCAGTAGCGGCGGTAGCCGTACGCCTCGGCCCGCCGGGCGAGGTCGAGGGTGTTGCGCAGCGCGTCGGACGCCGTTCCTCCCGAAACGATCGGGGCGAGATCGAGAATGGACAACGTCACGCGGCACCTCCGGGGAACGGTCTGCTGGGAATCTCCGCGCGCAGCACGGGCGCGATCTCGGCCTGGAACAACTCCATCGCGTCCCGGTGCTGCTTCGCGGTGAGCCCGTCCGCGTCGGCGTGCAGGTGCATGACCTCGTGGCCGAAGCGCTTGTGATAGCGCAGCACCTTGTCGACGATCTGCTGCGGGCTGCCGACCAGGATGGAGCTGCGCTCGATGGCGTCCTCCAGGGTGGGGAAGACGATCGGCAGCCCGAGCCGGCGCTGGAACGCCACGCGGGCCTCGAAGATCGGCCGGTAGGTGGCGATGGCCTCCTGCGAGGTCCCGGCGGCGTAGTAGCCCGCGGTCCCGGCGCCGACCAGCGCGTCCGCCGGGTCGTGGCCGTGCTGCGCCCAGCGCTCGCGGTAGTGGTCGATCAGCTCGGCGTAGGGGTCGATGGGGTTGGTGACGTTGGCGGAGAACAGCGGGTCGCCGTGGCGCGCGGCCAGCTCCACCGACTGCTTGCTGGTGGCGCTGCCGTGCCAGACCCTGATCGGCCGCTGCAGCGGGCGCGGCCAGGTCTCGGCGTCGGTCAGCGGCGGCCGGAAGCGGCCCTCCCAGGTGACCCTGTCCTCCCGCCAGAGGCGGCGGAACAGCTCGTACGACTCCCGGTTGCGCTCCCACTGGTCCTCGGCCGTGACGTGGAACAGCTGGGCCTGCGCGGCCCCGTTGCCCTTTCCGACGATCAGCTCGAGGCGGCCTTCCGACAGGTGGTCGAGGGTGGCGTAGTCCTCGTACGCCCGGACCGGGTCGAGCAGGCTGAGCGTGGTGACCGCGGTGAACAGCCGGATCCTGGACGTCTTCGCCGCGATGTGGCCGAGCACGACCGGCGGCGAGGAGGAGATGAACGGCCGCTCGTGCCGTTCGCCCACGCCGAACCCGTCGAAGCCGAGTTCCTCGGCCATGACGGCGTTCTCGACGACCTCGCGGAAACGTTCGGTGGGCGATCGGTCGTCGGTGTGCGTGATCAACGTGATGGCCAGAAATTTCATGACACCTCCGCGTAGCGGCTGGCGGGGCGCGGCAGGCCGAGCAGCCCCCGGAGCGTGGCGGCCTCGTACGCGTGCCGGAAGGCGCCGCGCCCGCGCAGCTCGGCGGTCAGCCCGCGCGCGATCTGCTCCAGGTCGTACGGGATCGCGCCGGGCCGCAGCCGGAATCCCTGGATCCCGGCCCGCCGCCACTCCAGCAGCGTGTCGGCCAGCTCCGCCGCGGTGCCGGTGAAGACGGCGGCGTCGGAGGTGAGCTCGGCCCCGTCCAGCTCGTCGAGGCGCGCCTTGCGCCGGGCCGCGCGCTCGCCCAGGAAGACGACCAGGTCGGCGAAGATCTTCAGCTCGCCGGACAACGACCTGACCTCCTCGACGACGGCACGGGCCTGATCGGCCGAGTGCGGCGTGACGTACACGACGTCGGCGGAGCTCGCGGCGAACGCGTACGGCAGGCTCGCGTGCGCGAGCGCGGTCACCACCGGCCGGCCCTGCGGCGGGCGCGGCGTGATCGACGGGCCCTTCACCGAGAAGAACCGCCCGGCGAAGTCGATGGGATGGAGCTTGTCCCGGTCGATGAAGCGGCCGGTGGCCACGTCGCGGATCTCGGCGTCGTCCTCCCAGCTGTCCCAGAGCCGCCGCGCCACCTCCACGGCGTCGGCGGCCTCGGCGAACAGGTCGCGCACGTGCGGGTCGGCGGACAGGTCGACGCCGCCGGGCCGGTTCAGCACCAGGTCGAGAGCCGGGAAGTCCCGGCGGCCGAAGTGGCGCGCCTCAGAGGCTCGGGCGGAGATCTGCGGCCGCCACCCCGCGCGGCCACCGCTGACGTGGTCGAGCGTGGCGATGCCGATGGCCACGTGGAACGGCTCGGTGTGCGTGGTCGTGGCCGTCGGCACCAGCCCGATCCGGCTGGTCAGCGGCGCCAGCCGGGCCGCGAGCAGCACCGCGTCGAACCGCCCGCGCACCTGGTCGGTCCGCTCGTCCTGGCCGTCGGGCAGCGTGGACTGCAGGCCGAGCGCGTCCTCGATGGTCACGAAGTCGAGCAGCCCCCGTTCGGCCTCGGCCACGAGCCCCGCCCAGTGGCGCGCCGAGAAGACGTCCGCCGGCGTCTCGCGCCAGGCGGCGGGGTGCCAGCCTCCGGCGTCGAGCGCCGCGGCCAGGTGCAGCGTCATGTGAGCTCCAGGTGTTCTCGCAGGGTGGAACCGGTGTAGTCGGCGCGGAAAGCGCCCCGTTCCTGCAGCAGCGGCACCACCCGGTCCACGAACTCGTCCAGCCCGCCGGGCGTCAGGTGCGGGACGAGGATGAACCCGTCGGCGGCGTCCGCCTGCACGTGCTCGTCGATCTGCCGGGCCACGCTCTCGGGGGTGCCGACGAACGTCTGGCGGCCGGTCACCTCGATGACGAGTTCCCGGATCGTCAGGCCCTTCTCCCCGGCCAGGGCCCGCCACTTGGCGGCCACGGCGGCGCGGTCCTTGATCGGCACCCGTCCCCGCGAGACGCCCTCTGACAGGTCCGGCTCGACGTCCGGCAGCGGACCTTCCGGGTCGTAGGCCGACATGTCACGACCCCACACCTGCTCCAGGAACGCGATCGCCGTCTGCGGCCCGACCTGCTGACGGCGGATGCGAGCTGCGTTCTCCGCGGCCTCCTCCTCGGTGTCTCCCAGCGCGAACGTCACCCCAGGCATGATCTTGAGCTGCTGCGGCTCCCGGCCGTACCTGGCCAGACGGCTCTTGACGTCGGCGTAGAACCGCTTGCCGTCCTCCAGCCGCCCGTGCGGGGAGAAGATCACATCGGCGTGGGCCGCGGCGAACTCGCGCCCCTCGCCCGAGTCGCCGGCCTGGATGATGACCGGGCGGCCCTGCGGGCTGCGGGGCAGCGTGAACCGGCCCCCGACCGTGAAGAACGGCCCCCGGTGCTCGACCGTCCCGATGGCGCCGGGCCGGACGAACGTGCCCGTGTCCGGGTCGGCGGCGATCGCGTCCGGCCGCCACGAGTCCCACAACTCTCGTGCCAGGCTCACGAACTCCTCGGCCCGCCGGTACCGGTCGGCCCGGTCGAGATAGCCGCCGCGCCGGAAGTTCTCGCCGGTGAACGCGTCGGACGTGGTCACCACGTTCCACGCGGCCCGGCCCTCGCTCAGATGGTCGAGCGTGGACAGCCGCCGGGCCAGCTCGTACGGCTCGTTGAAGGTGGCGTTCACGGTGCCGGCCAGGCCGAGCCGGTCCGTCACCGCGGCCAGGGCGCTGAGCACGGTGAGCGACTCGGGCCTGCCCACCACGTCGAGGTCGTGGATGCGGCCCTTGAGCTCGCGCAGCCGCAGCCCTTCGGCGAGAAAGAAGAAGTCGAGCTTGCCGCGCTCGGCCGTCCGGGCCAGGTGGGCGAACGAGGCGAAGTCGATCTGGCTGCCGGAGCGCGGGTCGGCCCAGACGGTGGTGTTGTTCACGCCGGGGAAATGAGCCGCCAGGTGGATGCGCCTGCGGCTCATCGGCCGCTCCCGTGCTGGACGTCGCCGCGGCGGCCGGGCCCGGCGTCGGCAGGAGTCGCGTACGGTTCCGTGGCCGGTGTGGGTGTGGACACGAGCAGCTCCGGGTTCAGGAGTCGGGGTGGGCCAGGAAGCGGCCGAAGCGGCCCTGGTGGTAGAGGAGCGGGCGGCCCGCGTGCCGCACGCCGGCCTCCGCGACCAGGCCGACGACCAGGAGATGGTCGCCGACCTCGACCCGCTCGTAGGGCAGGCAGATGAGGTGTGCGGAGACGTCGTGCAGCAGCGGGGCGCCCAGCGGTCCCGGCCGCCAGCGGGTGGGGGCGGCGAAACGGTCGATGTTCTTGCGGGCGAAGCGGGCGGCCAGGCCGGCCTGGTCGCTGGCCAGGATGTTGACCGCGAAGTGGTCGGCGGCGCCGAGCTGCGGCCAGGTGGTGGAGGAGCGGTCCACGTAGAAGGAGACCAGGGGCGGGTCGAGGCTGACGGAGGAGAAGGAGGTGGCGGTGAGCCCGGCGGGGACACCGTCGTTCTGCGCGGTGATGATCACGACGCCGGCGGCGTGCACGGCGAGCGCCTGCCGGAACCGGTCGGCGGCCAGGGCGCGGTCGGGCAGGGTGTCGGTCATGCGAGTGGCTCCGTCCGGTACGCGCGGTCGCTGGGGTGGCCTGATGTCGGTGATGGATTGATCACGAGAGGGTTCCTCACGGGGAGAAGGCATGCTCACGCGGCGCCCCGGCGGTCGGTCCGGGGCGCGGGGTCGTCATGGTCGGCGAGGGCGTGGGCGTCGTCGGCCACGCCGGCGGCACGAAGAAGGCGGGCGGCGGGGCCCGCGGCTACATATCCGTGATCAACGACACTGGGCGCTGGCGACGTGGCCGAAGTCCACGTGGGGGCGCTTGGTCAGGAGGGGATCCTGCCTCATGTTGATGACGCTAAGCCGACATTCCGGATAAGTCAACATTTCCTACTAGCTTTGCCGGAAATCCCGGTGCGGCCCCTATGCGTCGAGGTAGCGCTGCACGTTGTCGCCGACCGCGGCGACGAGGTCCTCGAAGTCCATGGAGGCCAGCGGCTCCAGGCGGAGCAGGTAGCGGCCGACGATCACGCCGAGGCCCTGCCCGTGCACCAGGCCCGCCTTCACCTCGATGGCCGGGTCGTCGGGCCTGGCGGCCTTCAGTGCGGGTAGCACCTGGCGGTCGACCAGCCGCTGCACGGCCTCGGCGGCGTCGTCGCGGGTCATCGCGGCGCGGTGCAGCGCGGCCATGGCCTCGTTGCCGCCGCGCTCCCACGGCTCCAGCGCGGCGCGGGCGAAGCGGCGGCCGATCTCCCCGCGCGGCACGCCGGTCAGGTCGAGCGCGGCGAAGCCGGCCTGCGTGGTCAGCGCGAACAGGTCGGCCTTGCTGCCGTAGTAGCGCACCACCATCGCGGCGGTCACCCCGGCGTCGGCCGCGATGCCCCTGATCGTGGTCTTCTCGTAGCCGTCCTTGGCGAACCTGGCCCGCGCCGCCTCCAGGATCGCCCGCCGGGTCGGTGCCGAGCGTTCGCTGAAGCGCGCCACCGGCGTCCAGGTCCCGTCGTCGTCCATGGCGTTGACAATATCAGCGCTCGTATGCATACGATCGTTTGCAAACATACGTTTACAGCATGGGAGTGATCGTGAAGGTTCTCCTCAGGGGCCTCGCGTACGTGGCCACCTTCGACGCCGAAGACCGCGAACTGACCGGCGCCGACATCCTCATCGACGGGCCCAGGATCGCCGCCATCGGCCACGGCCTGCCCGCCGACGGCGTCGACCGGGTCATCGACGGCACCGGGCTGCTCGCGCTCCCCGGGCTCATCAACGCCCACCAGCACCTGTACCAGGCCTCGATGCGCACCCTTCCCGCGCTGGAGCGCTCCGGCATGCCGCGCTTCCTCGGCCTGCAGAACGAGCTGGTGCTCCGGCGCTGGAAAGAGGGCAGGTTCGACGCCGGCGCCGTTGGCGCGACCGCCCGCGCCGCGCTCACCGAGTCCGTGCTCGGCGGCGTGACCACCGTCGCCGACCAGCACACGATCTTCCCGGGCGACGACCCGGAACCGTACGTCGAGGCCACCATCGAAGCCGCCACCGAGGTCGGCGTGCGCCTGCACGCGGGACGCGGCAGCGTGACCTTCTCCAAGGCCCGCGGCGGCATGGTCGACGACGTCTTCGCCGAACCGGTCGACGCCATCGTGCGGCACGCCGAACACCTCATCGCCGCCCACCACGACCCCGAGCCGTACGCGATGACGCGGATCGTGCTCGCCCCCTCCGGCGTGGTGTCGGACGTACCGGAGATCTTCGAGGCGTTCGCCGCGCTCGCGGCGGCGCACCCGGGCGTCCGGCTCCACACCCACCTGCACCACCACGAGGACACCCGCTTCGCCCAGGCCAGGTTCGGCTCGTCACCCTGGCGGATCCTGGCCGAGCACGGCTTCGCCAACGACCGGCTGTGGGTCGCCCACGCGGTCACGCCGCCGCCGGAGGAGATCGCCGAGTACGCGGCGGCGGGCATCGGCGTGGCCCACATCCCGGCCGCCGACCTCAAACTCGGCTGGGGCCTGGCCCCCGTACGCCGCTACCTCGACGAGGGCGTCACCCTCGGATTCGGCACGACGGGATCGATGACGAACGACGGCTCCAACCTCCTGGGCGACCTGCGCGTCGCCGCCCTCGCCCACCGCGCTCCGCGTACCGGTCCCGAGGAATGGCCCACCGTGAGAGAGCTGCTGGCGATGGCCACGCGCGGCTCCGCCGCCTGCCTCGGCCGCCCCGACCTCGGCTCGCTCGCCGTGGGCCGGGCCGCCGACGTCTCCTGCTGGGACCTGACCTCCGTCGACCGCGCCGGCGTGCACGATCCGCTGGCCGCGCTGCTGTTCACCGGCCTGAGCGACGCCGCCTCGCTGGTCCTGGTCAACGGCGCCGTGGTGGTGGAGGACGGCCGCGCGACGCGGACCGACGCGGACGCGACCGCACGCGAGGTGAACGCGCTCGTGGACGCGCGATGAACACGTTCGTGTGCGTCGTGGGCGCCGGCCCCGCCGGGCTGGTCACCGCCATCGGACTGGCGCGCGCGGAAGTGCCCTTCGTGCTGCTGGACGCGGGCCACGGGCCGGTGACGGAGTCGCGCGGCCTGGTCGTGCACGCGGGCGCGCTGGAGGTGCTCGACGAGCTGGACGTGGCGGCGACCTGCTGCGGGAAGGCACGCTGGTGCGCGACTTCCGCATCGCGGTACGCGGGCGCGCGCTCATGCGCATCCCGCTGGGCGAGGTGCCCTCGCGATTCCCGTACGTGCTGCTCGTGCCGCAGGCCACCACGGAGGCCGAGCTGTACGCTCGCCTCGCCGAGCTGGGACATACCCCCTTGTCCGGCCACCGCGTGACCGGCGCCCGCCAGGACGGCCCGGCCTGGCCCACATCATGCCCAGCCGGCACGGCCTGCTGTTCCTGGCCCCGCTGCCCGGCGGCCGGTGGCGTCTGATCATCTCCGTACGCTCCCCCGGCGGCCGGCGCTCCGATCCGCCCTCGCGCGCCGAGGTGCAGGGCCACCTGCGGCAGCGGGGCCTGCCGCGGGCCACGATCACCACCGTGCACAAGAGCGCCGGGGTCCTGCTGCACCACGGCATCGCCGACGACTTCGGCCGCGGCCGGGCAGCCCTGGCCGGCGACGCGGCGCACGTGCACAGCCCGGCGGGCGGAATGGGCATGAACACCGGCATCCAGGACGCCCACGACCTGGCCGCCACCCTGGCCACGATCCACCGGGGCGAGGACGCGGCCACCGCGCTGGCCGGCTACCGGCGCCGCCGGATGGCCGCGGCCCGGCAGGTCGTCGCCTTCACCGACCGCATCATGCGGCTGGTCACCCTCGACACCGTGGCCGTTCACGTGCTGCGGACGTCGGCATTCGCGCTGGCCGGGCTCGTACCAGCGATCCGGCGGCGGGTGGCCCTGATGGTGTCCTGCACCACCCGCACCCCGGCTCGCACCGGCGCGCCCGGGCTGCCGTCCGCCTGATCGGGATCACGCCGCGCCGGACGCGAGCAGGGTGCGGCAGGCGCGCAGTTGCCGGGGCATGCCGATGCCGACGAGGCCCACGGGGCGGCCCTCGCGGGAATAGGCGGCCACCAGGCGGCGCTCGGCCGTGCCGCCGTGCACGACCTCCACCTCGCATCCGGCGCTGACCAGGCCGAACGCCTGGATCTTCGGGTCGTACTGGTCGGACCAGAAGTACGGGATGCCGGTCAGCGGGCGGCGGGCGTCCGGGGCGGCCAGCAGGTTGGCGGCGGCCAGGGCGCCCTGTTCGGCGGCGCTCGTACGGTGCTCGACGCGGATACGTCCGGCGTAGCGCGGATGGTGCCAGGCGCAGACGTCTCCGGCCGCGTACACGGCGGGGATCGCCTGACCGTACGCGTCGCACTCCACCACGCCGCTGCTCAGGGGGATGGTGCTGCCGGACAGCCACGCCGTCGCCGGAACGGTGCCGACGCCGACCAGGACGGCGTCCGCGGCGACGTGCGTGCCGTCGGTGAGCGCCGCGCCCGTCACCTCCCCCGCGGCGGAACCGGTCAGGGCCGCGATCGCGGTGCCGCAGCGGACGTGCACGCCGCGCTCCGCGTGCACCTCGGCCAGCATCCCGCCCAGCTCGGCCCCGAGCACGCCGGCCATCGGCGCGGGGCCGGGCTCGACCATGGTCACGTGCACGCCGAGACCGGCGGCCACGGCGGCGGCCTCCGCGCCGACTGTGTAATAACCCCGGAGTTCGTTGAGTAGTTCAGCATGGTCATAGCCGCAGGACCTGGGCATACCTTCTGGGATCCCTGATTCTTTTGAGAATGATGAGACTTCAGGGATTCTGAAGGTCTATCGTCCTCGTTGTTCGTCTTGCATAGATGGCGAAGACGAGGAGGCCGGAGTTGGCGCTGGCTGTGGTGAAGGATCTTCGCGTGGCCCGGGCC